>DATAXG010000001.1:0-25382 GCA_036273055.1 Acidimicrobiales bacterium
TCGCTGCTTTCTTTGCGGGGGCCCGCTTTTTCGCGGCCTTCTTGGCCGGGGCCCTTCTTTTTGCGGCTACTGCCACAGGTGCACCTCCCTAGGAGCATGGTCACTGAATAGAGGTGAAGCCTGCGTCACGTCGAGGTCGAACGCCCCTCGCCGTGCGCATTGCCGCACCGGTTTCATTTGCAACTGCGTCGGCTGCCGTAGCTGTGCCGGCGTCATGAACGCCACCACATCACGCCATACCGACTTGATTCCCCGACGTGCGATGTCAGGTCGACGCCTTGCCACGCCGGAACGAAGCGCGCGAAAACGAAGCCGACAGTTTCGTTCTGCGCGCCACACTCCGTTGTGTCGCAGCACATGTCATACCCTCCCTCACACTTCGGGTACATACATTCTCGTGTTGTTCACATGCCCAGGTCAAGCATTCTTTATTCGCGACGTTGTTTTGCACTCGCTGACGAGCATCGTTTGACGCTGTTTCGCGCGTGCAAACGAGGCGCATCCTGCACCAGCGCGTGCTCGTTCGCATGTTGTTGTCGCCTCATTGCGTGATATGTCCCATGGATTTTCGTGTTCACCAACGCAAACATCACACGTGTGGAACGCGACGCTCAGAGTCATGTCGACACCACTGATTCATGCCTGATTTCGACTCAGGCACACAGTCGGGTCCACCATTTGGCGCGCCATGGCATCTACATTGGAAGCGGCGCCCACGGCTTCATGTGGGCCGGCCCGCAGTGCTCGACGCTCGTGCTCGGCCCACCACGGTCGGGAAAGACATCTTCCCTGGTCATCCCCAATATTCTGGGGTTTGAGGGCCCCGTCTTCTCGACCTCCACGAAGCCTGACGTCATGCGGGCCACCGCGTCGTCGCGTTGCCGCGAGGGATGGTCGTTCCTCTACGACCCGAGCGGTGAAGTTGAGTGTCCGCCCGGCGTCGACCGCATCGGTTGGTCGCCCATCACGAGCGCGTCCGACTGGGACGCCGCGGTGGTCACTGCTGACGCGATGGTTGGTGCCAGCCGGTTGAGCGGACCGCGCGCCGCTGAGCACCACTGGACCGAGCGCGCCGGCGCACTACTCTCAACCCTGCTCCATGCCGCCGCCATGGAAAATATTTCCATGCGGGACGTCCTGAAGTGGATCGATCGGCACAATGGAGCCCCAGCACTGGAAATTCTGGCCTCGAACTCCAAGGGGGACGCTCCGGCGACCGATCTGCTCGCCGGGATCGTCGCCACCGATTCCCGTGAGCAGTCAGGTATCTGGTCCACCGCATCGGGTGTCCTGGCCGCCTACCGCACCGAGGGTGCACTCGCATCGACCACTGCAGCCCCATTGGACTTCGAGGAGTTCTGCGGCGGGACGAACACGCTCTACGTCTGCTCGACGGGTCGACGCCAGCGGCAATTCGCGCCCCTCGTCGTGGCCATCGTCGGCGACCTGCGCGATGCCGCGTACGAGCGATCCCGCGACGAGCTGGGCGCTCCACCCACTCTCCTCGCACTCGACGAGGTCGCCAACATCTCCCCCATTCCTGATCTGCCGGCGATGGTCAGCGAGGGTGCGGGACAGGGACTGCTGGTGCTGGCCTGCCTGCAGGACCTCTCCCAGGCCCGGGTCCGCTGGGGATCGGCGGCGGATGGATTCCTCTCGCTCTTCGGCACCACCGTCGTCCTCCGGGGCATCGCCGACACATCGACGCTGCGGGACATCAGCGCGCTGGCGGGTGATCACGAGGTCGCCACGACGTCGGTCAGCCGGTCGGTCGACCGCTGGGGTCGCATCCGGCCCTCGACGTCCGTCGGGAACATCCGCCAGCAACGCCTGCCGGTGGACGCCGTGGCGCACGGCGTGCCCGGGCGGGCCCTGGTCCTCGGGACGGAAAAGGAGGTCTGCGAGGTCACCCTGACCCCCGCGCACTCGTCCTCGCCGTGGCGCGAGCTCCTCCCGCCGTCCCGCGGCCACGCTGCAGCGGTGCCGGGCGACCGTAGTCGCGGTCGCTGACTCAGCGCCCGATCCCCCGCTCGACCGTGGCAGGCTCGCGCCAGCCGAGCCGCGCCCGGGCGGCCGCGAGCGCATGCTCGGTACGCACGTGATCGGCCAGGCGATCGGCCGGCATGGTGGCCAGCTGGGCCGTCCCGGCCGCCTCACCGGGCGGACCCGTCTCCTGCGTGAGGCCCCATCGTTCCCGGTAGGCGTCGAGCGTGCAGGCGGCGCCGCGCCACACCGAGTGGTCGTCGGGATCGAGGGGACGGGGGCCGAGGGCGCGCAGATGGTGATTGGCGGGGACCACGGCACGACGCTGCTGCAGCGGTTCGGCTACTCCGGGCGCGCCGGGCGGGACCCACTGAGCGACCAGCTGCTCGACCGCCGCGGCCGTCGCGCCGTCCCGGGCGGCCACGGCGAACGCCGCCACGACGTCACGACGGTGGGCACCACCGTGGGCAGGGAGGGAGATCACCCCCGCGAAGCGGTGCTCGTCGAGCACGGCCGGGCCTCTCCGGGACGGGATCGCGCCCAGGTCGAGGTGGCAGCCGAGAGCGCGCGCCTTCTGCTGCCACCCCAACTCGAGCTCGCTGTACGGCGTGGCGAGGCCCTTGGCGGGTCGGGTCGCCGCCCAGGCGACGCGGGCGCCCCGATTGGACCGGGCACCCTGCTCGTACATGTGGCGCCGAATGTCCGCGCCCCGGCTCGAAAATGCAGCCAGCAACTCCGGGTCGACGCCCGTCACCTCAGCAGAACGCCCGGGGCTCCCCGTCCAGCGCACGCCGAGGGCGGCGGTCAACCCGGCGCGCAGCTGCGCCTCGTAGACCGCCGAGGCGGCCATGCGATGCGCGCCGAGACCTCGCCGGTCGCAGGCACCCCAGCGGCCGTCCACGCCATGGACGAGGTTGGCCAGCACGACGTGGCTGTGGAGGTGTGGGTCGCCGTTCCGGCTGACCCCGTGCGTGAAGGCTGCGGCGAGCGCACCACTGGTGGGCAGCACGACTCGAGCGGGACCCGATCGCCGGATGGCAGTGAGGCCGTGCTGTTCCAGGTACGAGAGCGCCCCGGCGACCGCACCGGTGTGTGCGTCCACCACGGCCCGCGCTGCATCCGCTCCAGCCAGGGCGAAGAGCACGCTGGCCGATTTGGGCGCACTGAACGTGAGGTCGAAGGCCGCCACCGACGTCCGGCCCGTTCCGAGCGCACTCCCCGTCAGCGGATGGCCGCCACGAAGGAGCCGCCGGAATTCCTCGGCCCCTACTGGACCGGCCAGGCCGAGACCCTCCGCCGCGTGCCCCGCCCACTGGCCCGGACCGGACACCGGCAGCTCGCGGGCGAGGTCGGACAGGTAGTACCCGGCCCTGTCCCGCCAGACCCCGTGGATCCCGAGCATGGTGGCCTCCCGTCACCCGGCGCACCGGTGCACCGGCGGGGGTGAACGGTCGGCCGACGGTCAGCTCCGGCGGAGCTCCACGATGGGGATCACCCGCGTCGTCGCCTTCTCGTAGTCGGCGAAGCCCGGCTGCACCGCGACCTGGGCGGCGTACAGGCGGTCACGCTCGGGCCCCGAGACGATGGGCACAGCGGTCGCCGCGAAACGGTCGTCACCGAACTCGACCTCGACGTCGGGGTTGGCCACGAGGTTGTGGTACCAGTCCGGGCTGGTCGGCGCCCCCGCCTTGGAGGCGACCACGTAGAGCGTGTCCCCCTCGACGAGCGCGACCAGCGGGTTCACCCGCTTCTTGGCCGATTTCGCGCCGGTGGTCGTGAGCAGCACCATCGGGGCACCGGCGAAGCCGCCGCCGACCTTGCCGTGGTTGGCCCGGAACTCCTCGATCACGCCACTATTGAAATCCTGCATGTCGCTCATGAGGCGACGCTATCGCTCCCGTCCGACTCGTAGCGCGCCAGGACCCTTCGGGCCGCGTCCGCGGCCAGACCGGTCAACTCCGGCGGGCTCACGACGCGGACTGCGGGACCGAGTTGCAGCAGGAGCCGCTCGAACCAGGCCATCCCCGAGACATCGAGCACCACGTCGGTCACGGTTCCGTCGTCGGTGCGCCGCACCGCCCGCACGGGAACCGACTCGGGCACCCACTGCGCGCCCGGCCCGAGCTGCAGATGGACCTCGACGGCGCCGGGGCCCGGCACGAACATCTCCTCGAGGGGCCGCGGCCGGGTCATCGCCGGCCCGGGACTCTGCTCCAGCGGGCGCACCGCGCCGATGCGGTCGACGCGGAAACGTCGCATGTCGCCGGCCCGATGGCAGTAGGCGTCCAGGTACCAATGCCCGTCGATGGTGGCCACCTGCACCGGCTCCACCGTGCGCGTGGTGAGCTCGTCACGGGACGCGGAGACGTAGTCGATCTCGAGGGCCTGACCCGCCTCGGTCGCTTCCCGCACCGCGGCCAGGTGGGCCGGCGCATCGACGTCGAGCCCGACGGCCTCCCGGGATCCGAGTGCGGCATCGAGCTTGGCCAGGGCCCGGCGCAACGCCCCGTCGTCCGAGCCCGGGACAGTCAAGAGAAGGCGGGCCGACGCCGCCACGGCGAATCCCTCGGCCGGGGTCAACCGACGCGGCCGGGCGTACTCCGCCGGCAAGAAGGCCCGGACCGAATGTTCGGACACCTCAATCTCCATGAGCGTGTCCGGCGTGTAGGGCGGTATGCCGCAGCACGCCGCCAGCTCCAACTCGGCCACCAACTCCTTCTCGCTCATCCCGAAGCGTTGCGCCGCCTCGGCGATGGGTGCCTCGCCGACCTGCGCCAACCAGCCCACCAGCGCCAACAGGCGGCGGAGGCGGCGGCTCGTCTCGCGGCCCGGCGCGCCGCGCGGCGACGCCGGCTCCTTCTCGTCGGCGGCCAAGGTCTCCAATGCCGGCGCGTCCGCCTCGGCACCGGTCGGCGAGGCGGAGGTCGTGACGGCGCCGAGCCAAACGATCAACTCCTGGCGGAAGGCCTCCGGCCCGGTGATGACGACGTGATCGAGCAGACCGAGCACCCAGGAACAGATGGACGCGAAGGACGAGACGCCGAGCTCCAGGTCCGCCGACCCGTCCTCGAGCCGGCGGACCACCTTGTCCTCGCCCACCTCCTCGATGACCCGACGCGCCTCGAGCGCGTCGACCCGGACCTGCATGGCGACCCTGTCCTCCCCCTCCACTTCCCACGGTTCCTCGGGCAACGCTGCTTTCACATCCACGGTGACGTCGTCGGGCACCGTCGCATCGCCCGCTTCGCCGCGAATGACCTCCCCTTCGATGCGGTCCACGCGGAATGTGCGCACGGCCGTGCGGTCCAGATCCCACGCCACCAGGTACCAGTGCCCGAAGCGGAACCACAAACCGACGGGGGCGACGCGGCGCGCCTCGGCCCTGTAGGTGAACGCCGCAGATGCGTGCGTGCGCACCGCCTCGAAGAGCTCGATGAGCGCCGCCGGCGGGACCATGGACGCAATGGGGCGCACATCGCCCAGCCCGGCCGCCCCCAACTTCAGGAGCGCATCACGACCACTAGGATCGCCGAGGTGGACGCCGGCAACGGCGAGGTGGAGCGCAACCTGCTCATCGGGTTCGAGGTCGAGGTCGGGCAGGTAGAACGACTCACGGTCGATCTGGTACCCGTACTGCTCGTGCCCCGGCAGACGTTGCGTCAGGACCGGGATGCCCTCGTCACGCAGCAGCCTCTTGTCCCGCTCGAACGCCTGGCGCCGGGCGGAGTGCTCGGTGGGGTAACCCGGGACCTGATGCGCGATGGCATCGAGGGTCAGCGGCTGGCGCGTGTCCAGCAGCACCAACACGAGATCGGTGACGCGCTCCAGCCGGTCGAGCTTGGCGGGGGCCTCCATCGCCCAGAGCCTATGGCGAGCGAGCACCCGTGATCGCCGCCGGCCATCCTTTCGACTGGCACCTCCATGCGTTCTGGCTCCTCGCCCTGCTGGGTCTGGCGGCCGGCTCAGTCTGGGCGACACGGCAACCTGGGAACGCGGCGACGGCACGTCAGAAGTTCCTCTTCGTCTGTGGCGTCGTCCTCCTGGCCGCCGCCCTCACGTGGCCGCTGGGCGACCTGGCCAGCCACTCGCTCCTCATGGCCCTCGTGCTCCAGCGGCTGTTGCTGACGCTGGCCGTGCCGCCGCTGCTGGTCCTCGGGACCCCGCGCCCGGTCATTGCCCGCCTGACCCGCCCGACGGCCGTCGACGCCGTGTTGCGGGTCGCTGTCCGCCCGGCGCCGGCTGTGGTCATCGTCACGGTGGTGGCCGTCGGCACCCTGACCGTGGGCGCGGTCAACCTCGCCGCGCAGTCTCTGGCCGCCCGCGTCGCCATCCAACTGCTCGTGCTCGCCTCGGGCTTCGTCCTGTGGGCCCCGGTGCTGACGGAGCTCCCTGGGGCTCAGCGCCTGTCGGCGTTGGGACGCGGGGGCTATCTGATCGTCCAGTCGATCGTCCCCAGCTTCCTCTCCATCGTCTGGATCTTCGCCCGGCATCCCCTCTATCCAGCCTTCACCCACAACGGGAAGATCGCGGGAATGACGCCGCTACTCGATCAGGAGCTGGCCGGCTTCCTCGCCAAGCTCAGCACCATCGCCGTCCTCTGGACCGTGGCGTTCGTGATCATGACGCGGGCCCAGGCAGCTGAGACGGCCGGCCATGACGGCGAGCCGCTGGTGTGGTCCGACGTCGAACGCGAGATCGAGCGCGCCGACCGCCGCGAGCGCCGCCAGGGGTCGCCCGGGCCCCCTCCCCCGGGATCGTCCTGACGGTGGCGTGCGGCGTGCGTCGGCGTCGGCGTCGGCGTCGGTGTGGGGCAAAATGGACGGATGGGAAACATGGTGACGTGCCGTGCCCGCGGGCAAGCGGACACCCCGAGACGAGCGACGGCGCCGCCTCGGGCAGAACTTCCTCCGGCCTGAGCTCGCCGACGAGCTGATCGCCGACGCGGCCTTCGAGGCCGGTGAGCTCGTGGTCGAGATCGGTGCAGGCCTCGGCGCCTGCACGTTCGCGCTCGCACGGCGCGGCGTCGAAGTCATTGCGCTCGAACGCGACCCGCAGTGGGCCGCGCGGCTCAGAGACGAGGTCCGGCGACAGGGCACGGCGGGTGTGCGCGTGGTGTGCTGCGATGCGCGCCGCTACCGGATGCCTCGCCGACCCTTCCGGGTGATGGGCTCACTCCCCTTCGCGGCCACCACTGCCCTGCTGCGACACCTGTTCGACGACGCCTCCGGCCCACTGCAGCGAGCCGATGTGATCGTCCAGTGGGAGGTGGCGCGCAAGCGCGCCGCACAACCTCCCACGACGATGCTGTCGACCGCGTGGGCTCCCTGGTGGTCCTTCACCCTCGGACCGCGCATAGCGGCCGGCTCGTTCCGGCCGGTCCCTGCGGTCGACGCCGCCGTCCTGCAGGTGGTCCGCCGGGAGCCACCGCTCCTGCCGGCCCACATGGCCGGGGCCTATGCCACCTTCGTGCGCGCCCATTGGAAGTAGCGTTTCGTGCTCGTATGGAGGAGGCGTGGTCTGTGCCCGACGTCTACCTCCTGACGGAGGGACGTGACGGCGAGGTCGCCGTTCCCGAGCTGACGCTCACCTTCCTCGATTCCGGACTGGCCCTGGACAAGGCCGACGGTGAGCCCGTGTGGGACAGCGCCTGGGGAGGCCTCGAAGAGATGTCACCCGTGGAGCGGTCCGTCCTGCCCGACGGCCGCGACGGCGTCGTCATCGTCGTGGTCGAGAAAGGACGTCAGGGTCGCCACCGGTTCGTCCTGGCCACAGACGACGCTCCCGCCACGGAGTCCGCCATCAGGGATCGGGCCACCGCGCACGGACTGCGCACCAGATCGCCCCGGCGCGCCGTGTCGCGCCTGTTGCTGGTGACGATCGTGCTGGCCGCGCTGGCCGCCATGTCAGCGCTCTTGCTCTCAGCCGCGCACGTCATCCGCTTCTGACTCGCGGAGGCGCGGCCCGGGTGCGTCAGGCCAGCGACGCGCTCCGCAGCTCGTCGAGGGAAAGCTCGGCGGTCTGGTTGCCGCCGCACTGCGGGCAGTGCTCGACGTGGCGCCACGACCGCAGCAGGCGGGTGCCTTCCGGGTTCAGCAGCACGACGAACGACTCGGAAATGGGATCGATCTCAAGGCCGTAGTAAGCCCGCCACGCGGTGGTGGCGGCGTGGGCTTCGAGCGCGAGCCCCTTGAGGACGCGGCGGAACCGCATCCTGTCGGTGTCGAAGATCCATGTGCTGTGGCAGGACTCGAGGACGAACAACGCGTCCTCTGTGGGGGGGACCACATCGCTGATCATGCACGATCCATTCCCGGGTTCGGCGTCGAATGCACCTCAGCTTCGTTACGAAATTGTGACAATCGGCCTTTTCCCAGGTGAATCCCTATTGAGGTCCGTGAATCCCTATTGAGGTCCGGCATCGTGCTTCCGGCCCGCCAGCAGCTCCCGTTTTGTGGCGAGCTGGCGCAGGACGCTGCACAGGACGATGCGGCTCTCCGCCGGGTCCACGACCAGATCCACCAGGCCCCGCTCCGAAGCCGGCCAGGGGTTGAGGTAGGCATCCTCGTAGGCCAGCTCGCGGTCCGCCCTTTCACCGGGCTCCAGGCCCCGGTGGAGGATCTGGACGGCGCCGGAGGCCCCCATGACCGCCACCTCGGCACCGGGCCAGGCCAGGCAGACGTCATTGCCGACGCCCCGGGAGTCCATGACGATGTAGGCGCCCCCAAAGGCCTTGCGCAGGATGAGGCACAGCCGCGGCACGGTCGCCTGCGCGTAGGCGAAGGCCAGCTCGGCGCCGTGCCGGATCATGCCCCGCCATTCCAGGTCCTTCCCGGGCAGGAACCCCGGTGTATCGACCAGGCTGACGATGGGCAGGTTGAAGGCGTCGCAGAGGCGGACGAACCGTGCGCCCTTCTGCGACGCCGCGATGTCGAGGGTTCCCGCCAAAATGCGGGGCTGGTTCGCCACGAACCCGACCGGCATGCCGCCCAGTCGGGCGAACGCCGTGACCAGCTGCCCGGCCCAGCGCGGCCAGAGCTCCCGGAACTCGCCGTCGTCGGACAGCGACCGGACCACCTCCCGGGCGTCGTAGGTGGCCGCTTTGCGATCCGGGATGACGGTGCACAATTCGGGCGTGGGGCGCAGCACCGAGTCGCCGACCGGCGCCGGCGGCGGGAGTTCGTCGGTGTTGGACGGGAGATACTCGAGCAGTTCGGCCACCGCTCCGTCCACGTCGTCGGACTGCACGGCGCACAACCCGCTCGCCGTGGCATGGACGGCGGCGCCCCCCAACTGGCCGATCCCGACCTCAATGCCGGTGAACTCCGCCACCATCCGCGGACCGGACACGAAGGCGACCGCCTCGGAGCTCATGACGACGAGGTCGGAGAGGCCGAGGAGCAGCGCCGGCCCGGAGACCACCGGCCCTGTTGCGGCCGCGATGATGGGCACCTGACCGCTGCAGCGCGCGATGGCGGCCGCGGCGCGACCCCACCCGTGCAGAGCGGCCACGCCATCGAGCACGTCGGCTCCGCTCGACGCCACGAAGAAGACCAGCGGGAGCCCGAGGTCGCGGGCCTGATCGGCCGCTTCGGCCAGCCGTACCCCGTCCGCATAGGTGAGCGCGCCGCGCCGCATGGTGCCGAGCGACCGGGCGATGACCACGTTGCGCCCGCCGATCCGCCCGACCTCCGACGTGACGGCACCGACGATCCCCTTGCCGACGTCGGGCGCCGCTTCCACTCGGGTCACCGGGACCGAATGTAGACCAGGTACCGGTCCCGGTCCTCCGGCAAGATGCTCGTGCGACGGGGCGAGGTGGCCGCCCTGTCGAAAAGGATCAGAGGTGGTTCACGCCGGGCCGGCGCCAAGGCCCGGACCGGCCGCCCGACTTCTCCCAGAGCGCCAGGTGCTCCACCGTCATGGTGCGGTCGGCCGACTTGCACATGTCGTAGACCGTGAGCGCGGCGACGGCGCAGGCGGTCATGGCCTCCATCTCGACGCCGGTGCGGTCTACCGTCTCGACCTGTGCCTCGACCTCGACGTAGTCATCACCGATGGAGAAATTGACGCCGATGGAGCCGACCAGGACGGGGTGGCACATGGGGATCAGCTCGGCCGTGCGCTTGGCCGCCTGAATCCCGGCGATCCGGGCCGCAGCCAGGACGTCCCCCTTGGTGATGGCGTTGTTGGCCACCTTGGTCGTCGTCTCGGGCAACATCGAGACCCGGCAACGAGCCAGGGCCCGGCGATGCGTGGGCTCACGGGGGGTGACGTCGACCATGCGGGCGCCGCCCAACGGGTCGAGGTTGGCCAGCATGCGGTCGGACACGAGGGTGGAGTCTACGACCTGCGATGGCCGCGCTCCTACCTCGACGCCTCCGTCCGGCGGGTAGACTTGGCAGTCTCAGGCAGTGAGTGCCAACCAGCCGCCCCGGAGGAGCCCCTTGCCGACCTACGAATACGCCTGCACGGCATGCGGGCACCGCCTCGAAGCGGTCCAGAGCTTCACGGACGACCCCTTGACCGAGTGCCCCGAGTGCGGCGCCGCGCTGCGCAAGGTCTACGGGGCGGTGGGCATCGTCCTCAAAGGCAGCGGCTTCTACAAGAACGACTCGCGGGCGGCATCGAGCGGCAACGGCTCGGGCAAGAAGGGCGCCGACGGCCAGAGCAGCGACAGCTCGGCCGGCGATTCGTCATCCAAGGATTCGGCCCCCAAGAAGGAGTCAGGCTCCGACAAGCCCAGCTCCGACAAGTCCAGCTCCGACAAGCCCGGCTCCGACAAGTCCGAGAAGAGCACCTCGAGCAAGGACTCAACACCCGCCTCGAGCACGGCCAGCTGAGGGTCAGTCGCCGCTGAGCGACATGTCGGCGATGGCCAGGGTCTGACCGGCCGCCACCCCGGGCAGCCAACGAAGGTCACCGCCGATCTCCACCACCGACTGCAGCATGCGCTGCAACGTGGAGGCCACGGTCACCTCGCGTACCGGCTGGCCCAGCGCGCCCCCTTGGATCAGGAGGCCCTCGGCGCCGACCGAGAAGTCCCCACTCACCGTGTTGACGCCGGAGTGGATCCCCGAGATCGACTGCACATAGATGCCCTCGCCGACGGTCGCCAGGATCTCGTCGTGACCTTTGGTCCCCGGAGACAGCACCAGGGCACGGCACCCCGCACCCGGGGTGCCGGCGAAGCCGCCGCGCACCGCCGACCCGGTCGAGGCCGTTCCGGCCCGGCGCGCCGAGACCGTGTCGTAGACGAACATCTGCAGGATGCCCCCTCCGATGAGGACATTGCGCCGGCAAGCCAACCCCTCGCCGTCGTGTGACGAGGCGCCGTACGCCCGGGCATCCGTGGGATCCTCCACCAGGGTGATGCCGCCGGCGGCGATGGCCTCGCCTATGCGGCCGGCAAAGAAGGACCGGCCCTTGACGACGGCCTCACCGGACAACGCGGAGGAGATCACCCCCAACAACGTGGACACCACGCGGGGGTCGAAGACCACGGTGCAGTGGGCCGACGGCGGCTTCTGCGCCCCCAGCATGCGGGTGGCCCGCAGCACGGCGTCGTCCATCGCCTCGTCGGGCACCAGATCGGCGGGGCCGCGGCCGACGCTGAATCCTCCGCCCGTCTGCGTCTCGGCGCCCTCCCCCACAATGGCATCGACCGACAGGGAGGCGTTCGTCCGCCGCCGTGATGACAGGATGCCGGTGGTGGAGGCCAGTGCCACCTCGGCCCGGCTGTCCGAGTAGTCGGCCGACGAGACCTGCCGGACTCTCGGGTCGGACGCACGGGTCGCCCGTTCCAGCTCGATCGCCAACGCGATCTTCTTCTCCATCGGCGTGCTGGCGACGCCGTCGTCCCACTGGTCGAGCTCCACGGCCGCCACACCGTCGGGTACGGCCAGCACCACGTCGGGGTCGGGCGTGGCGAAGCGCGCGTTGTCGCGGGCGTCGGCCAGGGTGGCGGCGATGACGTCGGGCGCGAGCGACCCGGCCCATGCGAAGCCGACCTGGCTGCCGGCGCCGTCGGCCTCGCCCACGAGGACGCGGATGCCGACGCCGGAGGAGTCGGCCGACGTCAAGGACTCCACCTCGCCCTCGTAGGCCGCCACCTCCGTCTCGGTGCCCCGCGTCACGTAGACCTCCATGCCCTCGCCGGGGAACGCCCGGGCGACGACGGACTGCGCCAGGTCGAGCAGCTCCTCGCTCACGCCGTCCCCCCGAGGGTCACGCCGGTGATGCGCAACGTCGCCTGCCCGCAGCCGACCGGGACGCTCTGCCCGGCCTTGCCACAGGTGCCCGGCATCATGTCGAAGTCGGTGGCCACGGCGTCGATGCGGCGCAGGACCTCGGGCCCGTTGCCGATGAGGTTGGCGTCGCGCAACGGCTCGGTGATGCGACCGCCTTCAATCAGATAGGCCTCCGTCGTCCCGAAGACGAAGTCCCCCGTCGCGGTGTTGACCTGCCCGCCGCCGATCCTCTTCACGTAGACCCCCGAAGGAGTCTGGGCCACGATCTCGTCCGGGTCCTCGGTGCCGGCGAGCAGGTAGGTGTTCGTCATCCGCACCATCGGCAGGTGCTGGTAGCTCTGGCGGCGCCCGTTGCCCGACGACTTCCGTCCTTCCTTGCGCGCCCGCAGCCAGTCCCACATGTAGTCCGTGAGGACGCCGTTCTCGATCAGCACGTTGCGACCCGGCGCGAAGCCCTCGTCGTCGACGGCGAGATTGCCCCACTCCCCGGCCACCGTGCCGTCGTCGACCAGCGTGACGAGCGGGCTGGCCACCAGCTGCCCGACCTGGCCGGTGTAGACCGACGCGTCCTTCACGATGTGATCGGCCTCGAGCCCGTGGCCGCAGGCCTCGTGGAAGAGGATGCCGCCGCTCCCGCCGGCCAGCACGATCGGGACCTCGCCGGAGGGCGCGGGCCGGGCCGACAGCTTCGCCAACGCCCGCGCCGCCGCCATCTCGGCGATCTCCTCGACCCGGTAGCGCTCGAAGATCTCGTACCCCTCGGTGCGGCCCACGGACTCGTAGCCCGTCTGCATGCCGGTGTCGCCGTTGGCGACGCACGTCACGCTGAAGCGGGTCCGGATCTGCTCGTCCTCGGCGTGCAGCCCGTCAGAATTGGCGATGAGGATGCGCCGGCGCCCGTCACCGGCGCCGACCTGCACCTGGGTGACGGCGTCGCCGGCCGAGCGGGCGGCGTCGTCGGCCCTGGTGAGCAGCTCCAGCTTGCGCGCCTTGTCCACCGCGTCCGGTGACGTGCGGTCGCCCCGCCCATGCGTCGTCGCCGGGTCGAGCGCCACCGTGCGCGCCCCGCTCCCCCCCTGCCGGGCGACCGAGGCCGCGGCGCGGGCCGCTGCCAGGAGCCCCGCCTCACTGAGGTCGGCCGTGTGGGCGAAGCCCGTCGTCTCCCCGTCGACCACCCGGATCCCGGCACCACGCGTCCGGCCCGAGGAGAGTTGCTCGACCTTGCGGTCGTCGAGGACGGCGCTGGACGTCACGGCGTCCTCGGCGAAGACCTCCGCCATGTCGCCACCGCCGACCAAGGCGGTGGACAGCACGCGTTCGAGCACTTCAGGGTCGATGAGGGCGGTGTCGGTCACGGCAGTATCGTAATCGTCGTGCCTTCGGATCCAGCCCAACCCCCGACCGCAGCGGGGCACGGACCACACGCCGGGCTGAGTGCCCAACTCGAGCTGACCGTCGCTGCGGAGGACACCGCGGAGCGCTTCCGGTCCGGTGACGTGCCGGTGCTGGCCACCCCCCGGCTCATCGCCTTGTGCGAGGAGGCCACCTGCCGGGCCACCGACGGGCATCTCAACGAGGCGCAGTCGAGCGTGGCCACCCGCGTGCAGTTCGACCACCTGGCGGCCGTGGCCGTGGGCTCGGTCGTCCTGGCCGAGGCCACGCTGGTCAAGGTCGAAGGCCGACGTCTGGTCTTCACGGTGTCCGCGGCCCGCCTCGAAGGCGACGGTGGTGGTCTTGTCGGCGCGGGACGGGTCACCCGTGTCGTCGTCGACCGGTCCGCCTTCCTCGCCAAGGCGGGCGCCGCAGGCCCGTCCTGAGCGCGACCCCGGCCACCACCGAAGGGCAGCGCCTGCTCGCCGGGGCCGGTCCGGTGGTGGCGTCGTTCGCGACGTTCGGCCTCTTCTGGGGCAGCTGGGCCGTGATGCTGTTCAACATCCAGCACACGTTCTCGCTCAACGACGCACAACTCGGCGTGTTGCTGGCTGTGGCGATCGCAGTGGCGGGCGCCTCCAGCGCGGTGATGGCGCACTTCTGCGACCGGGTCGGCGCCCGCCGCCTCCTGTGGATCGCGCTGTTCGCCTGGTCCGTCCTCTTGTGCGTGATGGCGCTCACCCGTTCGACGTGGTCCTTCGGGGTGGCTCTCGTCCTGGTGGAGGTGGCGGGCGGTTCGATCGATACGGCCATGAACGCAGAGGCGTCGCACCGTTTGATGACCAGCCCCAAGTCGCTGGTTCGCCTGCACGCCCTGTTCAACACCGGGGCGCTGACGGGCGCGGCCATCGCTGCGCTGCTCATCCACGCCGGCGTGTCCTTTCGCTGGGTCTGGCCGGGTATCGCCGTCGTGGCACTGGGTGTGGGCGTCTGGGCCCTCGTCACCGACCCGGGCACGCCGTGGGCCCCGGACGGGGCCGTGCCGACCCCGCAGTCCTCCCGGCATCCGTTGCGCCGCCTGCGCCGCGACGGGCTGCTCATGTTGTTGGCCGTCTTCGCCCTGGCCGAGATCACAGAGGGCGGCGTCGACACCTGGGGCGTGCTCTACCTGCGGAACCATCTGGCCACCGGCGTGCTGCTCGGGGCCGGGGCCTACGTGGTCGGCCAGCTCGTCGCGGCCACCACCCGAGGGGCCGGCGGTGGGCTCCTCGGCCGCCTCTCCACCCGGCGGGCTCTCATCACCGGCGGTTGCGTCGCCGGCGCCGGCATCCTGCTCGAATCGCTGACATCCGTGTCGGGCGTGGCCGCGCTCGGCCTGGCACTGGGCGCCGGCGGCGCATCGCTGTTCTGGCCACTGGTCATGAGCACGGTCAGCCGGATGGCGAGCCAGGTGGTGAGCGCGGTGGGCGCCTTCACGGCCGCTGGCTACGTGGGCTGGGTCGCTGGCGCCCCTATCGTCGGCTGGATCTCCCAGAACCTCGGGCCCGCCCGGGGCCTGCAGGTCCTGGCCCTGGCCGCGTTCGGCGTCGCCGTCTGCACCCTGCTCAGCCCTCGGCGCAGGGAAGGCACGCAGGCCAGCGGGTAGCCTGACCCATCGCCATGATCCTGCCAAGCATTGAGACGCCCGCCGATCTCAAGGGCCTGAACCCCGAGGAGCTCGCCCAGCTGTCCGAGGAGATCCGGTCGTTCATCGTCGACACCGTGACGACGACCGGGGGGCATCTCGGCTCCAATCTCGGCGCCGTCGAGCTGACCCTCGCCGTGCACCGCGTCTTCGACTCCCCCCGTGACGTCATCTTGTGGGACACCGGCCACCAGGCCTACGTGCACAAGCTCCTGACCGGTCGGCGCTACGGCTTCAAGCACCTCAAGCAGGCCGGTGGGATGTCGGGCTACCCCAACCGGGCCGAGTCCGAGCACGACTGGATAGAGAACAGCCACGCCTCGACCGCGCTCTCCTACGCCCACGGCATCGCCAGCGGGTTCGAGCTGCGGGGCGTCGACGGCGAGCGCAAGGTGGTGGCGGTCGTCGGCGACGGGGCCCTGACGGGTGGGATGGCGTACGAGGCGCTGAACAACCTGGGGCATTCGAGGCGACGGGTCGTCATCGTGCTCAACGACAACGGCCGCTCCTACGCGCCGACCGTCTCCCAGCTGTCGCAGAGCCTGACGGCCCTGCGACTCAACCCCACCTACACCGCGGCCCGGGAGCGCCTGCGCCTGCGCCTGCGCGAGCTGCCCGCGCTGGGCGAGCTGGCCTATTCGGGCGTGCACTCGGTGACCAGCGCGTTGCGCGACATGGTGGCGCCGCACACCTTCTTCGAGGCGCTCGGCGTGCGCTACGCCGGACCGATCGACGGGCACGACATCGAGCACATGGAGCAGGCCTTCACGCACGCCGCCGAGTGGGACGGGCCGATCGTGGTCCATGTGCTCACCCAGAAGGGTCGCGGCTACGCACCCGCCGAAGAGGACGACATCCAACGCCTCCACGACGTCAAGGCCACCAAGCCGGTCGCTCTCGAGAACACCGTGGGCAACTCGGCGGGCCGTGGGGTGGGCGGCTACGCCAGCTCCGACGGCGGCGGCATCACCTCGCTGGACCCGGCACCCCAGGGCCTGATCGACGAGTTGCCGCTGCGCGCCACCACCTACACCGATGCCTTCACGCGGGCGTTGCTGGGCGCAGCCGAAGCGGACCCACGCGTGGTCGCGCTCACCGCCGCCATGCCAGGTCCGACCGGCCTGCTGGCCTTCCAGGCCCGATTCCCCGACCGCTTCTTCGACGTCGGCATCGCGGAGCAGCACGGGGCAACTGCAGCCGCCGGCATGGCCATGGCCGGGCTGCGACCCGTGGTGGCGGTCTATTCGACGTTCTGGTCGCGTTCGTTCGACCAGGCCAACCTCGACGTGGGCCTGCACGGGTGCCCGGTCGTCTTCGTGCTGGACCGGGCCGGCATCACCGGTGACGACGGGCCCAGTCACCACGGCATCCTCGACCTTGCCCTCGCCCTGTCGATCCCGGGCATGACGGTGTTCGCGCCGTCGTCAGCCGAGGAGGTCGAGCCCATGCTCCGGGCCGCGCTCGAGTTGCCCGGTCCGTCCACCATCCGCGTGCCCAAGACGGCGCCACGGCACGTGGACCTCGACGACGTCGGGAGCGGGCTCCAGGCCCGTCCGCTGCGCATGGGCGACGGGTCGGTCTGCCTGATCGGCGTGGGCAAGACAGTCGGGGCCTGCCTGCAGGCCGCCGATGAGCTGGCTGCCGAGGGGATCGATGCCACCGTCTGGGACGCGCGGGTGATTTCGCCGCCCGACGTCGCCATGCTCGACGACGCGTCGCGCCACGGCCTCGTGGTGACGGCGGAGGACGGCGTCCGCCACGGCGGCGCCGGTGCGTTCCTCCTCGATGCCATGGCGACCCGCACAGAGTCGGCGGACCTGCCCGGACCGGCCACCCGGATCCTCGGCGTCCCACGTCAGTTCCTCGCCCAGGGCAAGGCCGATGACATCCTCGCCAGCCTCGGTCTCGACGGTGCCGGCATCGCCGAGACGATCCGCCGCGTCCGGGTGGGCGTGCCGGTCAAGCCCCGCCCCGACTGAGCGGCGACCGCGGGCGTCTGCGCTACGCCAGGTTGGCGCCGTTCTGGCGCACGTAGTCGTTGACCGCGTAGTACGCCTCGATCGACTCCCCGGCATCACCCCAGAACCCTTCCTGCACGTCGTACGCCATGGCGCCCTTCCCGACGAAGTGGTTGTTCACGTCCGTGATCTCGAGCTCACCGCGGCCGGAGGGGACGAGATCGCCGATGATGTCGAACACGCCCGCCTCGTAGCAGTAGATCCCGGTCACGCAGTAGTCCGAGGCCGGCCGCTCGGGCTTCTCCTCAATGTACGTCACCCGGTTGCCCTCTCCGAAGACGGGCACGCCGAGGTGGCGCAGGTGCTCGGGCTCGGCCACCTTGGAGAGCAGGATGCGCGCGCCGACAGGGTCGGCCCGGAACGCGTCGACCATCGGCCGGATGGAGCGCTCGACGATGTTGTCGGCCAGCATGACCAGGACGGGTCCGCCCTCGGCGAAGTGCGCCGCCAGCCCGAGGGCCTCGGCGATGCCGCCCGCCTTCTCCTGGTAGGCGTAGGACAGCTGGTTGATCCCGTATTCGTGGCCGTTGCCGAGCAAGCGCAGGAACTCGCCCGCGTGGGTGCCGCCGGTGACGAGCATGATCTCGTCGATACCGCTCGAGACCACGGCCTCAATAGACCAGGCGATCATCGGGCGGTCGTAGATCGGCAGAAGGTGCTTGTTCGTGATCCGGGTCAGCGGATACAGGCGCGAGCCCGTCCCTCCGGCAAGGATGACGCCCTTCACGACCGCGCTCCCGTCGCGGGATCCGTTGGCATTGCCTGTGTTCTAGTCGAACGTGAGCACGCCACGCGCCACGCGGCCGGCGTGCATCTCGTCGACGACCTCACCGAAACGGTCGAGCGGGCGGGTCAGGGACACCAGCTCGTCGAGCATGAGTTGCCCGGACTTGTAGAAGTCGACCATGAGCGGGATGTCGTGGTGCGGCCGGGCGGAGCCGTAGCGGCACCCCAGCAGCCCGCGGTCCACGTAGGCCAGCGCGTTGACGTCCACCGCCACCTCCGTCCCCCGGGGCGGGATGCCGATGGCCACCGCGTTGCCGGCCCAGTCGAGGCAGTCCAGGGCGCTGCGCAGCACAGCCGGATGGCCCACGCAATCGAAGGCCCACGTCACCCCGCCCAGTGGGAAGAGGGCCCCGGCGGCCGACTCCCGGTCGGCGGGCACGAGCTCGCGCACCGCGGCCGCCGCGTCGCCGGCCCCGGCATCGACGAAGTGCGTGGCGCCGAACTGCCGCCCCAGCGCCTCCTTGGCCGCCACCGTGTCGACGGCCACGATCCTGGTGGCGCCGGCGATGCGCAACCCCTGGATCACGTTCAGGCCCACGCCGCCGACCCCGAACACCGCTGCGGTGTCGCCCGGCTTCACCTTGGCCCGGTTCAGCACGGCCCCGACGCCCGTCAACACGCCGCAGCCGATGAGGCAGGCCGACGAGAGGGGGACGTCCTTGGGGATGCGGACGGCCTGCACCTCGCTGACGATCGTCACTTCCGAGAAGACCGACGCGGCGGCGAAGTTCGACGCCGGCTCACCCTTGAAGGTGAAGGGCGTCGAGATGTTGCCGAGCGAGCTCTTGCACCACGTCGGGTGACCCGTCCCGCACGCCCGGCACGCACCGCAGCTGGCCAGCGTCGCAATGACCACATGGTCGCCCGGCTTCACCGACCGCACGGCGTCACCCACGGCCTCGACGATGCCGGCGCCTTCGTGGCCGAGCACGGCGGGAGCAGGAAAGGGAATGGTCCCGTCGATCACCGAAAGGTCGGAGTGGCACACCCCGGCCGCCTGCATGCGCACCTGCACCTCGTTGGGCCCTGGGCCGCGCACCTCGAGCTCGTCGGTGACCTCGACGCCCTCTCCGGTGTAGACGATGCCTCGCATTTCGTGCTCCTCTCGTTTCCTACGACTCGTTGGTGACCACTGTGTCCGTGCCGTCCGCGTGGCGCTGGCGGAGCTCTCGTTTGAGCACCTTCCCGCTGGCGTTCACGGGCAACGCGTCGACCAGGACGACACTGCGGGGGACTTTGTAGTTGGCCATGGCGCCCCGGGACCAACTGAGGATCGACTGACCGATACTACGGGGGTCGGCCGACGCCGCGGCCGCCGTGGGCACGACGTAGGCGCAGCCCACCTCGCCCATGCGCTCGTCCGGCACGCCGACGACGGCCACCTGGCCCACCGCATCGTGAGCGCGCAGAATGGCCTCGATCTCCGCCGGGTAGGCGTTGAAGCCACCCACGACGAACATGTCCTTGACCCGGTCGGTAATGGTGACGTTGCCCGCCGGGTCGAGCACGCCGATGTCGCCGGTGTGCAGCCAGCCGTCGGCGTCGATCGCCTCCGCCGTCGCCGCCTCGTCGCCCCAGTAGCCCGGCATGACCGTGTAACCCCGCACCACGATTTCGCCGGGCTCTCCCGGCGCGACCTCGGTGCCGTCGACCATCGCCCGCACCTCGAGCCCGGGGATGGCCCGACCCGAGGTGGCGGCCACGACCTCGGGCGGATCGCTGCGCCGGCACATGGTGACCGTCCCGCACGACTCGGTGAGGCCGTAGGCCGTGAGCACGGTGTCGAAGCCGAGCTCGTCGCGCATCGCCTGCACGAGCTCGACCGGCACCACAGCGGCGCCCGTGACGCCCAGCCGGAGCGATGACATGTCGTGCTCGGCGCGGCGCGGATGCGACAGCAACGTCTGGTAGAGAGTCGGCGGTCCCGGCAGCACGCTGATGCGCTCGGTGCCGATGCGCACCATGACGGCCGCCGGGTCGAAGACGGGCTCGGGTACCACGGTGGCACCGGCCATCAGGCAGGCCAGGATGCCCGCCTTGTACCCGAAGGTGTGGAAGAAGGGATTGACGACGAGGTAGCGGTCACCGGCGGCCAGGCCGACGATGGACGACCACGTTCCGAACGTCCGCAGTGACTGCGCGTGGGTCGCCGCCGCACCCTTGGGGTGGCCGGTCGTCCCCGAGGTGAAGATGAGGTCCGAGACGTCGTCGGGCTCGACGGCGGCCGCCCGGGCCGCGGACACCATGGGTTCGACATCCTCCCCGGCCCGCAGGAAGTCGTCGAGACCCGTGATCGGCACGACAGGCCCATCCGTCGCGGCACTCCCGTCGGCCGCACTCTCGTCGCGCAGGAGGACGATGCGAGCCAGGTCCCCGACGTCCTGGCCCTCCAGCATGGCCGGGTAGTCGAACCCCAGGAAGCCCCGCACCGTGACCAGGGTGGAGGCGCCGGCATTACGCAGGATGTACGCCGCCTCACCACCCTTGAAGCGCGTGTTCAGCGGCACCAACACGGCACCGGCGCGCAACAGGCCCAGCGCGGCCACCATCCACTCGGCGCAATTGGGCGCCCACATGGCGGCCCGGTCGCCGGCCCCGACGCCGGCGGCGACGAAGCCACGGGCGTAGCGGTCGACCTCCTCGGCCAGCTGGGCGTAGGTGAGCCGCAACGCACCGTCGACCAGTGCCTCGCTGCCGCCGTGCCGCAGCGCCGCATCGTCAACGAGGCGGGGCACGGTGCCCCAGATGAGGTCGGCCCTCGGGTCCTCCTGGTCGGCCGACGCGCCGCCGATCCCCTCGCTCACGGATGCTGGCTGCTGACGGAGATGATCTCCCCGGAGAGATAGGACGAGTAGTCGCTGGCGAGGAAGACGATGACGTTGGCGACCTCCCACGTCTCGGCGCCCCGGCCGAAGAGCTCCCGCCGGCGGAGCACGGCGAGGTCCTCGTCGGGGATGGCCCGGTTCAGGAAGGGGTGCTCGGCGAGGCTGGGCGAAACTGCGTTGACGCGGACGCCGGCGGGAGCCGCCTCGGCCGCGGCGCAGCGCGTCAGGGCCATCACCCCGGCCTTGGCGGCGGCATAGTGGGCCTGGCCCGGCTGGGCCCGCCAGCCCAGCACTGACGCGTTGTTGACGATGACACCCGCCTTCTGGGGCAGCATCCGGGTCAGTGCGGCGCGGGTGCAGCGGAACGTGCCGGTCAGGGTGATGTCGAGCACGGTGGACCACTGCTCGTCGGTCATCTCCACCAGCGGCACCGTGCCACCCAGACCTGCGTTGTGCACGGCGACGTCGAGGCGGCCGAACCGCTCCAGCGCACGGTCGTAGAGCGCGCCGACCTGAGCCTCGTCCCGCACGTCGCAGGCGAGCGCGTGCACCCGGTCGCCGCCGTCCGCACCGAGCTCGCCCCCCAACTGCTCGACCGTCTCGGCCAGACGACGGGCGTGCGCGTCCGACACGAGCACGGACGCACCTTCTTCCAGGCAGCGACGCGCCGTCGCCGACCCGATACCGGTCCCGGCCGCCGCAGTGACGACCACGACCTTGCCCTGCAGCAACCCGTGGCCGGCGGGCGGCGGGGGCGGGGGCGGCGGGTCGAAGGCTGCATTCAGGCTGGTGCTCACGCCACCCCTTTTGGCTCGGGCGGCAGGCCCAACACCCGCTCACCGATGATGTTGCGCTGAATCTGGTTGGACCCACCGTAAATGGTCTCCGAACGGGCGAACAGGAAGGAGCGTTGGAACTCGCCGAGGCCGTAGCCCCCGTTCTCGGGGAGCGGCTCGCCGTCGAGGACGGTGGCCGCCGGTCCGAGAATGCGCATGGCCAGCTCGCCGAGCCGGCGGTGCCAGCTCCCCCAGTACAGCTTCGCGATGGAGGCCTCGGGCGGCGCCACCGGACCCTCGACGCCGGCGAGGCTGCGCAATGTGTTGTAGCGCATGATCGTCAGCTCAACGTGGGCCTGGGCCAGCTCCTGGCGCACGACCGGGTCCCGCGCCGCGCCGTTCTCCCCGGCCAGCGCCACCAACCGGTCGAGCTCCCGCCGGAAGCCGAGCTGGAAGCCGAGCAGTGCGACGCCCCGCTCGAAGGCGAGCGTGGCCAACGCGACACGCCAGCCGTCGCCGACGCCGCCCACCACGTTGTCGACA
Source organism: Acidimicrobiales bacterium (assembly GCA_036273055.1). Taxonomy (GTDB): domain Bacteria; phylum Actinomycetota; class Acidimicrobiia; order Acidimicrobiales; family RAAP-2; genus Bog-473. Next base: position 22,234 of record DATAXG010000001.1, read on the forward strand.
TGGGTGCGGGCGCCGTCGAAGAACACCTCGTTGAACTCGCTGGTACGCGTCAGCTGGGTGATGGGGCGCACCTCAATGCCGGGCTGGTCCATCGGCACGAGCAGATAGGACAGGCCCTTGTGGCGCGCCGAGTCGGGCTCGGTGCGGCACACGACGAAGCACCAGTCCGCCAGGTGGGCCAACGACGTCCACACCTTCTGCCCCGTCACGACCCACTGGTCGCCATGGCGTTCGGCCCGGGTCTTGACATTCGCCAGGTCACTGCCGGCGTCGGGTTCGGAATAGCCCTGGCACCACAGTTCGGTGCCCTCCCGGATCGGCGGCAGGAAGCGGGCCTGCTGCTCGGGCGTGCCGTAGTGGATGAGGGTGGGCCCCAGCAGCCCCTCGCCCATGACGTTGACCCGCCCTGGGGCCGCGGCCCTGGCGTACTCCTCGTTGAAGATGACCTGCTCGGTCATGGTGGCGCCCCGGCCCCCGTGCTCGACCGGCCAGCCCAGGCAGGTCCACCCGCCGCCGGCCAGCACCTTCTCCCACCGCCGGCGCACCCCGAAGCCGAACGTCTCGTCCCCCGAGCCGCCCCTGCCCCCGAGCTCGGCGAACTCTCCCACCAGGTGCTCCTGCAGGAAGCCCCGGACCTCCCGGCGGAACGCCACATCCTCGGGGCGGTCGCGCAGATCCATCGCCGGGGAGCGTAGCCAAGCCGGGACGACCGACCTGACGGGTCGTCAGATCCTCTCCGGGGGCTCCTGCCTGGAATACTGGCCGGGTTCACCACGGCACGAGCGGAGTGCCAGAGGGAGGGAGGAAGACGTGCCCTACTCCCAGGGCCGGATCGTCCACGACGCCGACGCCCACATCATGGAGACGCCCACCTGGCTGCGGGACCACGCCGAGGCCGCCTACCGGGACCGACTGCCCGTGCTGCGCTACCCGGGCGGCAACGAGCTGCGCCAGACCGGCGACCCGGCCGACCAGCAGCGTGACCTGGCGGCGGCGTTCGAACGCCTGGCGGAGCGGCATGGCTCGCCGGAATACCGGGCGGACGAGGAGGCCGAGGTCATGGCGCGCAAGAACTTCGCCGCCACCGGCTCCTTCATCCCCGAGGACCGCGGCCGGGCGCTCGACCTGCTCGGGTTCTCCAGCCAGCTCGTCTTCAACACGTTCCACAACGGGCGGCTGCACGACATGGAGCACGCCGACACCGACCTGGCCTACGCGGCCGCCCGCGCCCACAACCGCGGCATGGTGGAGTTCTGCTCGGTCGACCGGCGCCTGCTGCCGTCGCTCTACGTCCCGCTGGCCGACCCGGCGCGGGCGGTGGCCGCCACCGAGGAGGCGCTGGCCCAGGGCGCGGCCGCCCTGCTGATCGCCTCGGGTTGCCCGCCGCGGCACTCGCCCAGTCACACCGACCTGTTCGGCGTCTGGGCCCGCGCCCAGGAGGCCGGCATCCCCGTGGTGTTCCACGTCGGCGGCACGGGGACGCTGGTCGACCCCAACTACTTCCTCAACGGCAAGCCCGTCCCGCCCGACTTCCACGGCGGCGAGGAGAACTTCCGCTCCGTCGACTACATGGGCATCCCGGTGCCGCCGGCCCAGACGCTGGCGACGCTCATCTTCGACGGCGTGCTGGAGGCCTTCCCCGATCTGCGCATCGGGGTGATTGAGCAGGGCGCCGTGTGGGTGCCGTCCTGGCTGCGCCAGATGGAGTCCGCCTTCGAGGCGTTCCACCGCCACGAGGAGCGGCTGCAGGCACTCTCGCTGCGGCCGAGCGACTACGTCCACCGACAGTGCCGCTTCACGCCCTACCCGACCGAGGACGTGGGCTGGATTGTGGAACAGGGCGGCGCCGACCTGGTGCTGTTCTCCTCCGACTATCCGCACGTGGAGGGAGGGCGCAAGCCGCTGGAGCGCTTCGAGGCCTCGCTGGGCGATGCCGGTGCCGAGGTGCGCCGGCAGTTCTACGTCGACAACTTCCTCTTCCTCATGGGCAGCGCCGCCACCGGGCTGGCCGCCTGAGCCGGGTGCTCCGGAGCGTGGTCAGGTCGGACTGCGCGGCACGGACCGTGACGACACCACCGGTCCCCGGGAGGTGCAGTCCACGGACGGGTAGTCGCACATGGTCTTCTGGAGCCACGGCTCCAACTCGGCCGTCGGCTCCCGGGTACTGTGCGCCGGCACGACCCCGATGCCGCCGATGAGGAACATGCTCACCCCCAGGAGAACGCCGCCGACGAACAGCTTGAGCCGCTTGCGAGCGTCCACCCTCGTACCTCCGCATCCCCGGTGTTCCACCCATAAGTTGTTCCTCAATTGTCGGAATCCAAACCTCCTCTCGCCGGATGAAGGCGGGCGGCGGCCGCCGATCGAGGTCGATCTGTCACTCCCATGGCAGAGAAGAGAGCCCATCATGTTCACCCGTAAGCCCCGTGGCGCAGAGACGACATTCGAGGTCACCAAGACCGAGGAGGAGTGGAAGGGAGCGCTCCCCGCTGACCGTTATGCCGTGCTGCGCCGGGCAGGCACCGAGCCCCCGTGGTCGGGTGAGCTGCTGCATGTCGACGGTGCCGGGGTCTTCCGTTGCGCTGGCTGCGGCGCCGAGCTCTTCGACACCCATGCCAAATTCGAGTCCGGCACCGGCTGGCCCAGCTTCGACCGGGCCCGCGCCGCGGGCACCGTCCTGGAGCGCAGGGAACGCGGCTTCGGCATGGCGCGCACCGAGATCCTGTGTGCCCGGTGCGGTGGCCATCTGGGACATGTCTTCCCTGATGGGCCCACCGACACCGGGCAGCGCTACTGCGTCAACTCGCTCTCGCTGACCTACGAGCCGGAGGGCTGATCTCCATCAGGTCGTGGGGCCCGCGGCACGCTGGCGGGTACGGGCGCGCCGCACCACCACGGCGGCGCAGGCGACCGCGCCCGCCGCCGCGCCCGTCGCGGGGGCAGGACCCGCCATGACGTGCGCCGTCACGCCGGCCAGGTGCGCGGCCAGCGCCGGCCATCCGGGCGTCGTGATGAGCCACGGCATGACTCAGGCCTCGACGGCGACGGCTTCGGCACCGCCGGATTGGGCATCCTCGAGCGACACCGATCCCCGGCGCTCCACCTTGTGGACCTCGGCCGTGGCGAAGCGGAGGCTGGCGCCGACCTCG
>DATAXG010000002.1:0-3253 GCA_036273055.1 Acidimicrobiales bacterium
CGACTGAATCACCGACTGAGCATGAACACCTGAGAGATGGCCCGAGGCCACGTGTAGCACCACGCGACCCCGGGCCCGTACGACCACGAGCTCGATCCACGAAGGACCTCCGCCCGAGGCAGCACTTGAGAGCGTAGGCGACCTCCGTGGGACGGGCTCTGCAACACGCAACACGCAACACGCAACACGCAGACCCAGCAGACGACAACCCACGAAAGGAGTCGCGCATGGACGCGCTCATGGAGGCCGACGGCCTCAGCAAGAAATTCGGGAAGGTACATGCCCTCACCGACCTGACCCTCACCCTGCCGGCGGGACAACCGGTGGCCATCCTCGGCCCCAACGGCGCCGGCAAGACGACGTTCATCCGCATGGTGGCGACGCTGATTGCGCCCGACACCGGCACACTCGTCGTCAACGGCCACGACGTCGTGCGCGACCCGATGGCGGTGCGCCGCATGATCGGGCTGGCCGGCCAGTCCGCCGCCGTCGAGGAGATGATGACGGGGCGCGAGAACCTCGTCATGGTGGCCCGCCTCTACGGCCAGAGCCGCGACGAGGCCAAAGCGTCGGGCCAGCGGATCCTCGAGCAGATGGATCTGGCGGAGGCCGCCGACCGCCAGGTTCGGACCTATTCCGGCGGGATGCGACGGCGGCTCGACCTGGGGGCGAGCCTGGTCGGCTCGCCCCGGCTGCTGTTGCTCGACGAGCCGACGACGGGCCTCGACCCCGGCAGTCGCAACGAGGTGTGGGATGCCGTGCACGCCATGAGCCAGAGCGGGACCGACATCGTGTTGACGACGCAGTATCTCGATGAGGCCGATCACCTCGCCTCCGTCATCGTCATCATCGACAACGGCTGCGTCATTGCGCAGGGCACGCCGAACGAACTGAAGTCCCGCGTCGGGGCCGACATGGTCGAGCTGCACACGATCGACGTCGCCACCATGCAGCGGGCGGCCGAGGTGCTGGGCTCGCTGGGCATGGCCGAGCCGTCGACCGACCCGGCCACGCGTCGATGCTCGCTCGCCGCACCGGGTGGCTCGAAGTTGCTGCCCATCGTCGTGCGCGCCCTCGACGAGGCCGAGGTGCCGGTGGAGGACATCGCGCTGCGCCGGCCCACTCTGGACGAGGTGTTCCTCGCCCTCATCGGCCGCCATGCCGACGCCGGCACCGACAAAGACCCCACCACCGCGAAGGAGGACGCAGCATGACCATCACCCTCGACCAACCACGCCAGTCCCGACCGACGCCCACCGGGGCGGTCACCAACCAGGGCGCGTCGTTCCTCGTCGCCACCGAGCAGGTGGCAGCCCGCACGCTGAAGAAGTTCGTCCGCTCCCCGGCGCTACTCATCGCGGGCACGGCGCAGGGACTGCTCTTCCTGCTCATCTTCCGCTACGTCTTCGGGGGCGCCGTGAGCCACACCGGAGGGCTCTCCTACGTGGACTTCCTGGTGCCCGGCTTCGTCGTCACCGGCGTGCTCTTCCAGGGCATGAGCGCGGCCAGCGGCGTGGCCGACGACAAGGAGGGCGGGCTCTTCGACCGGCTGCGCAGCCTGCCCATCCGGCTGTTGTCCATCGTCTCGGGGCGGGTGGGCGCCGATACGGCTCTCGTCGCCTGGGGCGTCATCGTCATGACGGTGGCCGGGTTCGCCGTCGGGTTCCGCATCACGGGCACGACCATCGACGCCGTGGCGGCGTTCGGCCTGACCATCGTCTACGGCTTCGCGTTCGTCTGGCTCTTCATCGCCATGGGTCTCATGGCCGGCAGCCCCCAGGCGGCGCAGGGACTGTCGTTCCTGGTCTTCCCGCTCAGCTTCGTCTCGTCGGCCTACGTTCCCGTGTCGACCATGCCGGGCTGGATGCAGGCCTTCGCCAACAACCAGCCCATGACCCAGATGGTGAACACCGTGCGGCTCCTCACCGGTGGCCCGCAGGCGCAGGCGCTGCTCGGGCACCCGGTGTCGTACTACCTGGTGCCTTCGCTGTTCTGGACGGCCGGGCTCATCGTCGTGTTCGCCCCCCTCGCCACCTGGAAGCTCAAGTCGCCCTAGTCACGGCCACAGCCGCGGCCACAGCCGCGGCCACCGTCGTCAGGCGCAGAAGGCTTTGATCGACGCTGACCCCTCGCCAAAGTAGAGGTCAGCGCCGGTCGAAGCCCACGTTCTCGGGCGGCTCGTCGGGCAGCAAAATCGAGTTGACGGCGCGCCGCAGCCGCTCCTGCGCGTCGATCATCCAGTCGATGAAGAACGCGTACTCCTCGACCTGGGTGATGTCGCCCTCGCTGTAGTCGGCCACGCGGTAAGCGGAACGGTCGGGCAGGCGCTCCCACGACAGCGGAGCCCCGTACATCGACTCCACCGTTTCCTGCTGGAGCTGCAGCACGTCGAACTGTGCTGCGCTGGCCTCGGGAGACCCCAGGTCCACGTAGAAGTCCGAGCGCAGGCGGCCACCGGCCGCGAAGCTGAGCCCGTAGTGCGTGCCGCGCACGGGCGACGGCAACGTGATGAAGTTCTGCGCCGGCAGCGTCGTCATCTGGGTCCACTGCGGGTGCCGGACGCGCACCCGGTCGAGCCAGCGCGACCAGTACTCGCGGTACATGGCGCCCTTGCCCCCACCCAGAGGACCGGCCAGCTCAGTCATGTTCCAGCCGGTCGGGTCGCGCCACCACTGGGTGCCGGAGTAGCTGCCGGGGACGCCGGTGGCCAGTTCGATGATGTGCCGCACCAACCCCGCCGGCGTGTACGCCGCCTTGTCGACGTCCCACACCAGCGGCGCGTTGACGTTGTTCTGCCAGTGCGCCGTGCGACGGGCGGGGTCCATGTCGAGCCACTCCTCGAGCTCGCTGCGCATGTCGAAGTTGAGGTCGGTGCGCGGGCTGAGCGTGAAGATGGTGCCGTCGGCCACGGACTCGGTCGTGACGAGCCGCCGCACCAGCGCGGCGTCCTGCACGCGCCGCTTGGACTCGGCGATCTCCTTGGCCAGCTGGCGCTCGGGGCTGATGGTGAACTCTTCGACCTCACGCAGCGGGTAGAGCTGGCTGACGGAGATCATGGGGACGTTGCTGGTGCCCAGCTGCCCATAGATGTAGGAGCGGAAGGCGCTGATCTGCACCAGTGAGATGTCGAGGCCCATTTCGCTGAGCCAGACCACGCTCGCGGTCACCGTGGCCGAGAAGTCCCGGGCCAGCAGCACGATCCGCGGGCGCTGCAACGACTCCCGCGAGAGGTCGGGTGCATGGGCCTGCAACC
>DATAXG010000003.1:0-4478 GCA_036273055.1 Acidimicrobiales bacterium
CGCACCGACGGCCTCGAAGATCTCCTCCCGGCGCGCTTCGCTGAGCATCTTGGAGTCGCGCAGCCACGCCGGCATCGACCGCAACTGGACGCGGGGCCGCACCACGGCGACACCGACGGTCAGCGGTCCGGCCCAGGCGCCACGGCCCACCTCGTCGAGGCCGGCAACCGACTCGAACCCCTGCGAACGCAGGCGGCGCTCCTCCCTGAGGTCGGGTGAGCAGACGGTCATCGGGTCATGCGCGCGCCGCCTCGTACGATGGGGGCGTGAGCAGCGGCGGGGAGGGAGGAGCGGAGGCACTGACGCGGTCTCCGCTCGGGCCAGGGACGAAGGTGGACGTGCGCAACCGCTTCCAGGGCACATGGGTCCGCGGCTTCGAGATCGCCGAGGTCACCGACGAGGGATACCGCATCCGCCGCATGTCGGACGGCAGCGTCCTGAGCGAGCTGTTCTCACGGGACGACCTCCGCCGGGAGCGGACGCGTCAGGGCTTCTGGTGGCACTGAGGCCTCAGCCCTTCTGGGCCTTCAGCACACCCTCGATGTAGTCATCGATCGGAATGGCCGAGAGCGTGAGCGTCTTGAGGGTCCCACGCGAGCCGAGCACCAGCGCCACCCGGGCCATTGTGGTCTCGTCGGGAGCGTCGAGCACGGTGCAGAAGTCGTACTGCCCCAGCAGCGCCCATTGCGCCACCACGCGCACGCCCATGGCCTCCACCTCGGCATTCACGGCCTTGAGGCGGTCGGGGTTCTCGGTCAGGGTCGCCGCCCCGTCCGGCCCCACCGTCGAGAGCATGAGGAAGGTTGCCATGGCAGCACGCTACCGCAGGCGCCGGGACGCTCCATGGTCCGGGCCCGCTCAGCGCAGCTCGCCCCGGACCACCTTGCCCAGCGCGTTGCGCGGCAGCGCGTCGATCTGCCGGACCTCGCGCGGGCACTTGAACGACGCCAGCTCGGCCGCCGCCAGCGCCTGGAGCGAGCCGAGGTCGGGGTCCCCGACCACGTAGGCCACGACGGTCTCCCCCCACTCGGCCGACGGCAGCCCGACGACGGCGACCTCGACCACGCCGGGGTGCCGGGCCAGGACCGCCTCGACCTCGGCCGGGTAGACGTTGTGCCCGCCGGTGATGATCAGCTCGGTCCGGCGGCCGCGGATCGTGACGTAGCCGTCGTCGGCCACCGACACCAGGTCGCCCGTGGCGAACCAGTCCCCCGCCGCGAACGCGTCGCGGCCCCAGTAGCCGCGGCAGAGGGGCGCGCCACGCACGAGCAGCTCGCCGATCCCGCTCTCGTCGGCCTCGTCGACGGCGGCCTCGACGCCGGGGAGCGGCAGCCCGACCGAACCCGGACGACGCTCGCCCGCCAGCGGGTTGGACAGGGTCAAGAGCGTCTCGGTCATGCCGTAGCGCTCGAGCACGTCCACGCCTTCGTCCGCCAGCACCTGCCACAAGTCGGGCGCCAACGGGGCCGATCCGGACACGCACAGGCGCAGGACGCCCAGCGCGGCGGCCCCGCCCGTCGCCACCAGGCGGTGGTACATGGTCGGGACGCCGAAGAACAGGGAGCAGTCCGGCGTCGCCTGCAGGACGGCCTCCCCGTCGAAGCGGTCGAACAGCGTGGCCGATGCACCCGCTGCCAGCGTGCCGAACAACCCGGCGCACAGGCCGTGAACGTGGAAGAGCGGCAGGGAGAGCACCAGGCGGTCCTCGGGCACCCAAGCCCAGGCCGTCCGCAGTGCCGAGACTCCCGCCAGGAGGGAGCCGTGCGTGTGGACGGCCCCCTTGGGCCTGCCGGTGGTGCCTGACGTGTAGACGATCAACGCGTCGTCCTCCGGGTGTCGGGCCGGCAGCGTGACCGGCGCGGCGTGCGACGCGACACGGGAGAGCTCGTCGACGTGCAGGTGGGAGAGGGCCGGACCGCCGGCGTCGACGTCCGGCCATTCCCGGTCGACGAGAGCCAGGACCGGACGGGCATCGCCGATCACGTGGTCGAGCTCGGAGGTCGTCGCCGACGGGCTGACCGGCACCAACACGGCGCCGCTGCGCATCACGGCCAGGAGGGCCTCGACGGCAGGCAGCGTGGTCCGGGACCACCACAGCACCCGGTCGCCCGCGGAGACACCCCGCTCGGCCAGGGCCGCCGCCAACGCGGCCGTGCGGCCGTCGAGTGTCGCCGCGTCCACCACCCGCGTGCGGTCCCATCCGTCGATCAGCACGGGGGCATCCGGACGGGCCGCCCACCGGGCCGCCCAGACCTCCGGCAACGTCGAGCCGGGCACGGGTGTCCGGCTCGGCGGCCAGCGCCCGGCGGGGATGCGCGCCATCACCGCTGTCGACCGCAGGTCATAGTCTGACGGTCATGACCGCCCGCCGGATTGCCATCGTTCCGCACACACACTGGGACCGGGAATGGTACAAGTCCTACCAGGACTTCCGCCTTGCCCTGGTGGAGCTGATCGACACCTTGCTCCCCCTGCTCGAGCGTGACGCCAGCTACCCCCACTTCATGTTGGACGGGCAGATGGCCGTGGTGGACGATTACCTCGAGGTACGCCCCGAGGCCGAGGCACGGCTCCGGGCGCTGGCGGCGGCCGGGCGGATCAGCATGGGCCCCTGGTACATCCTCATGGACGAGTTCCTCGCCTCCGGCGAGACGATCGTGCGCAACCTGCAAATGGGAGTCGTCCGCGGCGCCGCCTTCGGGGGTGTCATGGAGCTGGGCTACCTGCCCGACATGTTCGGCCACATTGCGCAGATGCCTCAGATCCTCCGGCTCGCGGGCTTCCGCGACGCGGTGGTCTGGCGCGGCGTGCCCTCGCAGGTGACGAAGAACGCCTTCATCTGGGAGTCCCCGGACGGGTCCTCGGTCCGGACCGAGTACCTGCCCGTCGGCTACGGCAACGGCGCGGCGCTCCCCGACGACGCCAAGGCACTCATCCGTCGCACACGCGACAACGTCGCCGAGGTGGCCGACTTCCTCATGGGCGACCTGCTGTGCATGAACGGGTCGGACCACCTCATGCCCCAGCCCTGGCTCGGGCGCGTCGTGGCCGAGGCCAACGACCTGCAGGACGACTTCGACTTCGAGGTCACCTCGTTCCCCCGCTACCTGGCTGATGCCCCGAGCGAGGGCCTGACCAGGGTGGAGGGAGAGCTACGCTCCGGCGCCCGGGCCAACATGCTCATGGGCGTCACCTCCAACCGGGTCGACGTCAAGCGGCGCGGTGCGCTCGCCGAACGGGAGCTGGAGCGACGTGCCGAGCCTCTGGCCGCCCTGTTCCTGGCGCCGGCGGACTACCCGGACCGCCTGCTCGAGCTGGCCTGGCTGGAGATGGTGCGCAACTCGGCCCACGACTCCATCTGCGCCTGCTCCGTCGACGACGTCGTGGACGCCGTCCTGCACCGCTACGCCGAGGCCCGGGCGATCGCATCCGGACTGGCTGACAGCGCCACGAAGGCCTTCGCCCGCTCACTGTCCCACGCCGGCCCCACGCTGCTCAACCCGTCGCAGCGGGCCCGCTCCGGTGTTGTGGAACTGATCGTGCCCGCCGACGACTCGGCCCCTGCCGACGTGCAGGTGGTGTCCGAGCGCTCCGGGCTGCCCGGATCGATGGTGCTCGACGCCGACACGGTCCGCACGGTGCTGGGGATGCTGCAAGGACCGCGGATCGACGACGGGGCATGGATCCACGACGTGGCGATCGAGGACACCGACGAGGGGTTTGACATCACCATCGCCGTCGGCACCGAGGAGAAGCCCGGCGTCCCCATCGCGGAGGCGAAGCAGGACGTCTACACGAGGCTCGGGGCCCGGCCCGACGCCGTGGTCCGCGTGGGCATGGAGCAGCCGTCGACGCGCAAGATCCTCGCCCGCACCGGGGAGGTACAGGGGTACGGCTGGGCGGCCTTCGAGCCGGCGCCGCTGGCGCATCCCGTCGAGATCAGCGAGGCCGACGGTTCGGTCACGGTCACCAACGGGCTGGTGCGCGTCGACGTCGACCCCGCCACCGGGACCTTCGCGCTCGACGGCACACCCGGTTACGGCCGGCTGGTGGACGGCGGCGACCTCGGCGACTCCTACAACTACTCCCCCCCACGACAGGACTCGTTCGTGGACGCACCGCTCGCCGTCACCGTTCGGGTGGACGAGCGGGGCCCGGTCCGGGCCCGCGTGCGCATCACGAGCACCTACGACTGGCCCGATCACGTGGACGGCTCCTCCCAGGCGCGCGTCGGCGGGCACCAGGTCGACGTCGACACGGACGTGGAGCTGCGAGCGGACGATGACACCGTGCGTGTCGTGACTTCGTTCGTCAACCCGAGCGGCGACCACCGCCTCCGCGTCCACCTGCCGCTCCCGGAGCCGGCGCAGCACTCCCATGCAGAGAGCGCCTTCACGGTGGTCACGCGGGGCCTCACGGCCGAAGGGCGGCCCGACGAGCTCGGACTGCCCACCGCGCCCTCCAACCGGTTCGTCAGC
>DATAXG010000004.1:0-9284 GCA_036273055.1 Acidimicrobiales bacterium
CCATCAAGATGTTGTAGTCCGTGCCCACGGCGATCACGAAGATGTACACGATGATCGGGATGGAGAAGTCGAGGCCGTCGAAGCCGAAGCCGCTGATGAAGATGTACGCCACCACTCCGAGCGTTGCGACATAGGTCAGGAGGATGCCGATGAGCAGGTACGCGGCACCGGCCAGCGCCCGCAGGAGGATCGCCAGCATCACCGCCACCACGAAGAGGGCCAGCAGCAGGATGTTGCGCGTGTCGTGCTGGAGTGCCGCCTTCACATCGGTCAAGGTCGCCGTCGGCCCACCGGTCACGACGGTGGCTCCGGGCACGGTGTCGACGATGGCGGCGCGGATAGGCCCTGCCATGTCCGCGATGGCCTGGTTGGAGTACGGGTCGCTGCTCAGGAGAAATTCGATCAGGGCGGAGTGGTTGTCGCTGGCGTACTGGACCGGCAGGACCTGCGCCACTCCCTGGGTGTGGGCGAGCTTCGCGGACAGCGCGTCGACGGCCATCGGGTCGAGCGGCGTGGCCGAGGTGACGAAAACCTGGCTCGGCCCGAGGAAGCCGGCCGGGAACGCCGAGGAGATCGTGTTGTAGGCCTGGGTCGAGGGATTGTTCTGCGGCAGCTCGGCCAGCTGGTTGTAGGTGACCTTCAGGTTGAGGACGCCGGTGGCCAGGACCACCAGCACCACGACACTCGACAGGAGCACGAGGCCGGGGCGTTTGGCCACGGCCGCCCCCATCCGCTCCGAGCGGGTCCGGTGTGCCGGATCGTGAGGCTTGGGGGTCGTCGGCCAGAAGAGGGTGGCGCCGAACAGGCTGAGCACCGCGGGCACCAGCGTGAGAGCGGCGAGCAGCATGAGCCCGACGCCGATGATGAGACCCCGGGGCGAGGGAGCGGAGCTGGCCGATGGACGCCACCAGCAGAGCGGCGAAGGCCAGCATGACGGTCAGCGCGGCGGACGCGATGACCTCGCCGGCGCGGCACAGGGCCACCATGAGGCTCTCGTGCGGAGACTGCTTCTTGGCCAATTGCTCGCGGTAGCGGAACAACATGAACACGATGTAGTCGGTGCCGACGCCGAACATCACGACGATCAGGAGTGGCGCCAGCTCAGTGCTGACGGAGAAGCCGAACCACTGGGCGAAGAGTGCGGTCAGCGACGTGGCCATCTGGTGCACCAGCCCGACGACGACGAGGGGGAGGAAGGCAATGATCACGCTGCGGAAGACCAGGGCGAGCAGGCAGAGGATCAGCAGCACGGTGGCGATCGAAATGATCTTCTCGGCCCGGTTGAACGCGCTCGCTTGATCGACCGAGATGGCTGCGCTCCCGGTGAGTTGCCCGCGCAGACCGGAATCGTGCAGGAAGGCGTCGGTGTCGGCACGCAGCGTCTTGACAGCGGCATTGGGGCCGTCCTCGCCCGGCTGGCCCGTCATGGAGACCTGAATCAGCTGCATGGTGTGGTTCTTGGACAGGAACAGCGGCGACGTCGTGACCGACGTGACCGCGTCGATGTGCGCGCCGTCGAGTGACGTGGCCAGCGCGTCGATCTTCTGCAACTCGGCCTCCGTCAGCACCGAATTGTCGGTCGCGTTGACCTCAATGATCCCGGAGGCCGACGCCGTCGAAGGGAAGTCGCGCAACGCGATCGCCTCGGCCTGCGTCGACTGGTACGACGCGGGCAAGCCGTAGCCGGCAGAGGTAAAACCGGTCAGCGAGGGAGCCAGCGTGATGAGCACGATGGCGAGCACGACCCAGGCGGCGATGATGTACCAGCGCCACGCCACGACGCGTTCGGCCAACTTCCGAATCACGACTGTCCTCCTCGCCCGTTGACGCTGGCGCTGTGTCGACTACGGCACATCGTCGTCGGTTCGGCGCCGAAAGGCAACGACTCTCCGGTTCCCGCGTCGTGTTGGTCCGGTCAACCGCGTGAAATGTGGTCCAGCAGATCCGCCGTCTTGTCGGGTGCGGCGAGCATCATGTCGTGCCCGCAGGCAAGCTCGTGGGTTTCCCACCCGGCCGCCATCGCCGCTTTGGCGAACCGCCCGAGGCTCGGGAGGGGGGGATCGGTGTGCGCCACATAGACCTTGCGCAGCCGGCTCAGCGGTTCAGGGTCGAACTGCGTCGGCTCCATCTGGCAGCGGAACGGGAAGTCAGTCAGCCGGGAGCCGACCCACGGACGCTGGGCGCTCTCGATGCCCCACTGCGTCAAGAAGGCGCCGGTGGCGGGGAGGAACCAGCCCTCGCCCGCCTCCGCCACTTGGCGGCGGTACCGCTCGGCAACCTCCGGCGGTTCCACATCGAGCAAGCTCTCGCCTGGTGCGGTGACGAAGGCCCCGAGGTAGATGACAGAGGCAAGGCGCTCCTCGGCGCGCTCTGCGACGGGCCCGGCCAGCACGCCGGCATAGCTGTGCAGGACGAGATGGACGTCGGAGAGATCCTCGAACCAGAGCAGTTCGTCAATGTCCGCGACATGCGTGTCGACACCGACGTCCGGGGTGAGGCCGGACCGCCGATCACCCTGCCCGGTGAGAGTCGGACGATGGACATCGTGCCCGCGTTCGGTCAAGCGGCGGTGGACGTCGCGCCAGCACCAGCCTCCGTGCATGGCCCCGTGCACCAGGACGTATGTGGCCACCTCGGCTCCTTCCCGACGACTGCAAGCGCAGGCCCCGATTCTGTCCTCATTGCGGCAGCGGCGGGGGCCCGGGTCAGACCAGGGCGGCGCCTTGGGTCAGCGCGGCGCGGAGGGCCCGGAAGCCGGCCGAGGTCTCGTCCACGAACTCGTCGTCGCGGACCGGGTCGCCGCGTGCGAGCCAGGTCAGGGTCGTCTCGACGAGCCAGCCGAAGAGGGCCTCGGAGTGCCAGGCGTCGAGGAGCTCGTCGCCGGTATGCAGCTCGCTGAGTTGGCGCACGACGGCGACCGACACGGCACGCAGGTCGGCGGCATACGCGGCGAACTGGGGCTCGTGCGCCGCATGGCGCCACAGCAAGGTGAAGGCCGCCGGGTCCTCCCTCGCCACGGTCAGCAAGGTCCGGGGTCCGAGGCCGGCGTGCGTGGGCCGGGCCAACTCGGCACGGAGCTCCACGCCGAGGTGGTCGAAGACCTGCTGGAGGATCTCGCGGTAGAGCTCCTCTTTGGAGCCGAAGTGCCGGTAGACGATCAGCTTGGTGACCCCGCAGGCGGTGCCCACGTCGTCCATGGACGTCTCGGCGAAACCCGCCGATGCGAAGGCCCGGGCAGCGCCGTGAAGGATGGCGGCGCGGCGTTCAGCTCGTGGAAGCAGCTTGCTCTCGGTCTGTATACGGGCAAGTATATACCGCAGAGTTACAGGGGGACGATCCGGAAGGGAGCTGCCATGGGCACGGCACAGGTCGAGTTCACCGAGGAGGAGCTGCTGGCTGATCTGACGGTCGCCGAGCCGCTCATCGCCGGCGGCGTCCGCTGTCACGGCGGGTTCGACGACGAGGGACGCTACGTCTCCCCCCGCACGAGGTTCCGGCTGCCCGCCATCGCCGCCTGGGGCGAGCAGAACAGCGCGCGCTTCTCCACGGAGTTGATCGACGTCCCGCTGGAATGGTGGGAGCGCTCGTTCCCCAACGTCGAGCAGGCGCGCTTCCTCATTCGCTCCGGCATCCCCGAGCCTCTCATGGCGACGTTGACGCGCATCGGGACCGTCGAGGGGTTCGGCGCCAACATCCGGCTGTTGCAGCCCAGGGATTTGCAGCGACACTTCGTCGAGGACGTCGGGGGGACGGCGATCGACCATCTCGGGCGCGGCTTGTTCGAGGCGCACGGTCGCGACGAGGCCGGCTGGGACGAGGAGGCCGGCCACAAGGACATGTGGTTCGCCGCCCGCGACATCGCCTTCGAGCGGTCGTGCGAGGAACTCGACATCGAGGCGATGTTGGCCCGAATGGGTTTCGGCCCCGGGCGTCCAGGAGCCGATGCCGCCCGCGTGTTGCCCGACGACATCCCAGCGGAGCTCGAGATGATGGTGTCGCTCATGGTCCGCGTCCTCTTCATTGAGATCTCGGCCTTCCACACGTTCGCCTGGGCGGAGGAATGGATGTCCGACACGGAGCTGGTTGCGGGAGAGGGTGAGGCGGCCCGGCTCGTCGGCTACATCAGGGCCGATGAGACACCGCACGTCGGCTACCTGCGCGCTGCGCTCACCGAGATGCGCGATCGCACCTGGCGCGGCGAGGGCGGGGGCACCTACGCCGGCACCGACATGATGGAGCGGATCTGGGACCCGCTTCTGGCCCACAGCCTCGGCCCGGTGCGCGAGGAGGGGCGACGCGGCGCATTGGCCGAGGTCGAGTTCTGGTGCGCGCGGCGTACCAACGGGCCGGACATCCTGGCCGAGTTCATCGCACTCGGTGCTGCATGAAATTCGGCGTCTTCTACGAGCACCAGCTGCCGCGCCCCTGGGTGCCCGATGCCGAGTACCGGCTGCTGCAGGACGCGCTCGAGCAGGTCGAGCTGGCCGATCGCCTGGGATTCGACGTCGTGTGGGAGGTCGAGCACCACTTCCTGGAGGAGTACAGCCATTCCTCGGCGCCGGAGGTGTTCCTGGGTGCGTGCAGCCAACGCACGAAGGACATCCGGCTGGGCCACGGGATCATCCAGACCGCGCCGGGGTACAACCACCCCGCCCGCACGGCCGAGCGGGTGGCCACGCTCGACCTGCTCTCAGGCGGTCGGGTGGAGTTCGGCTCCGGGGAGTCGGGGTCGGAGGCCGAACTGGGCGGGTTCCAGGTCGATCCGGCCACCAAGCGCGACGCATGGCTCGAAGGCCTGCAGGTCACGCTGCGCTGCATGACCGAGACCCCGTTCACCGGGGTCGACGGCCGTTTCGTGCAGATGCCGCCGCGCAACGTGGTGCCCAAGCCCATGCAGCGGCCGCATCCGCCACTCTGGGTGGCCTGCTCGCGCCGGGACACCATCTTGTTGGCGGCCGAGAAGGGCATCGGCGCCCTCACCTTCGCCTTCATCGATCCCGAGGAGGCGGAGAAGTGGGTGGCGGACTACGAGGAGACGCTGGCGGCACGCTGCGTCCCGGTCGGACTGGCCGTGAACCCGAACATCGCCTGCGTCACGCAGATGATGTGCCATCCCGATGAGGCTGTGGCGCTCGACCGCGGCCTGGAAGGTGGGAACTTCTTCGGCTACTCCCTCGGGCACTACTACGTCTTCGGCGAGCACCAGCCGGGGACGACCGATGTCTGGTCCGAGTACCTCGAGCGGCGCGGTGATCAGGGCTACTCGCCCGAGATCGAGACGGCGCTGCGCCAGGAGCGCCTCGGCGCCAAGGTGGCGGTGGGGGAGCGCACGGGGCTGCGCGGGTCCACGGGCACGCCGGCACAGGTGCGCGAGTACCTCCAGCGCTTCGAGTCGGCCGGGGTCGACCAGGTCATCTTCGTACTGCAAGCCGGGAAGAACCGTCACGAGTACATCTGCGAGTCTCTCGAGCTGTTCGGCCGCGAGGTGCTCCCGGCCTTCAAGGAGCGCGACGAGGCCCAGGTACGGTCAAAGGCGGCACGCCTCGCCCCGGCCGTCGACGCCGCACTCGAGCGGCGGGAGCACGAGCCACAGCCGCCGGCGTTGCCGGCGGGGTATTCCTTTCCGGCCATGCCCCGGCGCTGGGCCGACGACACCGGGAGCGAGGAGATCCGGGAATGGCTCGAGCACTTCGCCGACGCCCGGGCCAAGGGCATCCGCGAGGAGGGCCTCGGGATCCTGGGGAACTGACGGCCTGCCCTACCGTGTGGCATGACCACCACGTCGTCGTCCGATCCGTCCCGCTGGAGGGTGCTCGTCACGGGAGCGACCGGGCGGGTCGGCTTCCCGCTGGCGCGGGCATTGGCCCAGCGCCATGACGTGTTCGGGCTGGCGCGCTGCCAGGGCGAGGGCGACCGTGCCCGCCTGGAAGGCGCCGGCGTCGTGCCGATTGAGGCGGACGTGGCCACGATGGACCTGGGCCGGCTCCCCGCCGACATCACGCATGTGTTCCATGCTGCGGCGCGCCTCGGGCGCGAGGCGCAGGACAAGGACTGGCAGCAGGTCTTTGCGACGAACGCCCACGCGTCCGGTCGTCTGGTCGCCGCCTGCGCCGGCGCTTCCTTCGTGTACTGCTCGACGGGCTCGGCCTACGAGTACCAGGGCCAGCGCCCTATGCGTGAGGACGATCCCCCCGGGGTCCATCTCGGCGCCTACAGCCTGTCCAAGATCGCCGGGGAGGCTGTCGTGCGTTACGCCGCCGAGGTGGCAGGGAGCCCATTGATCATCATCCGGATCTTCTCCACCTACGGGCCGGAGGGGGGAACGCCCGTCAACCGCTTGCGCCGGATCATGCGCGGCGAGGCGATCGTTCTGCACCCGGACGCGCCCAACCACTACAACCCGGTGTACGAGGACGACTACGTCCGCCTGGCCGTGCGCGCCCTGCAGGTGGCCTCGCCCGATCCGGTGGTCGTCAACTTCGCCGGCAGTGAGACGGTCAGCGCCGAGGAGTACTGCGCCTACCTGGGCGAGTTGGTCGGCCGTCCGGCGCTGATCCGTTACGACCCCGGGGCGCCGTGGCCGATCTGGCCCGACGTGACCCGTATGCACGAGGTCCTCGGGCGCACTCAGGTGCCCTGGCGGGAAGGCATGCGGCGGGTGGCCGACGCCATGGCCTGATCTCTCCCGTCCGGCCGTCCGGCCGTCCGGCGACCGCCCCCGTGCTGATACCCTATAGGGGTACCGGGTACATCGATCGGAGGGCCATGCGACCGGGTTACATCGACAGGAAGGACGTCCTGCAGAAGCGTCTGCGGCGGGTGGAGGGCCAGGTCAGGGGCATTCAGCGCATGGTGGACGAAGACCGCTACTGCATCGACATCCTCGAGCAGGTGTCGGCGGCGACCAAGGCCCTCCAGGCCGTGGCCCTGGAATTGCTGGACGACCACCTGGCCCACTGCGTGTCGGACGCCGTGCGGCAGGGCGGCGACGAGGCGACCGAGAAGCTCAACGAGGCCTCGGCGGCCATCAGCCGGCTCGTCCGCTCCTGATTCCGATGCTGGCGACGGCCACCGTGCTGGTGGACATCGGGCGTTCGCTCCGCGAGGCCTTCTTCATGTTCTGGGAGACGCTCTGGCCTCTGGTGCTCGGATTCGGCCTGGCGGGGGCGGTGCAGGCGTTCGTCAGCCGCGACGCCATGCGCCAGCGCCTGGGCAACCACCGGGCGCCGGCGGTCCTGCGCGCCTCGGGCTACGGGATGGTGTCGTCCTCGTGCTCGTACGCGGCCTCGGCCATGGCGAAGTCACTCTTCGTGAAGGGAGCGGACTACATCGCCTCCATGGTCTTCATGTTCGCGTCGACCAACCTCGTCATTGAGCTGGGGATCGTGCTCGTTGTGCTGATGGGCTGGCAGTTCGCCGTCAGCGAATTCTTCGGCGGCATCATCATGATCTTCCTCCTCGCCACGTTCGGGGCGCTGTGGCTGCGCGGGCGAGTCGTCGTGCAAGCCCGATCTCGCCTGGAGTCGGCAGAAGAGGTGACCGAACACCAGCACGGTGCAGCGCCCGACGCGGACGGCGAACGGCCGCCGCTCAAGGTGCAGCTTCGATCGGCGGCGGGGTGGGCGGACAGCGCCACGTACACCATGTCCGACCTCACCATGCTGCGGCGTGAATTGGTCATCGGCTACACCGTGGCCGGATTCCTTGCCGTGCTCGTGCCGACGTCGGCGTGGCAGGCGGTCTTCATCACCGGGCACGGGTTCTGGACCAGCGTGGAGAACGTCATCGTGGGCCCGTTCATCGCCATCATCAGCTTCGTCTGCTCCATCGGCAACGTCCCGCTGGCGGCGGCACTGTGGAGCGGTGGCATCTCCTTCGGCGGTGTGATCGCCTTCATCTTCGCCGACCTGATCGCGTTCCCCCTCCTGCTGATCTATCGCCGCTACTACGGGACGCGACTGATGCTCCGCATGCTGGTGGTGTTCTGGGCCCTGATGTCCACCGCGGGCCTGCTCACCGAGCTGCTCTTTCGTGCTGCCGGACTGGTGCCCACCATGCGGCCGACGACGATTGCTCCGGCGCACTTCTCCTGGAACTACACCACGTACCTGAACCTGATCTTCCTGGCGCTCTTCGGCCTCCTCTACTGGACCTACCGCAACCGGACGCGGCTCGGTGGGGGGGACCGCTCCGCGCTCGATCCGGTCTGCGGCATGCAGGTGGAGAAGGCACAGGCGCCGGCTACGCGGCAGAGCGCCGGCGGACAGCAGTACTTCTGCTCCGATCGGTGCGCTGAGCGCTTCGACGCCGAAGGAGTCGGCAGCGACGAGGCCACACAAGGAGGTCGACAGAGCGATGCAGCACGACCGCATCATTGAACGGCTGGACGCCATGGTCGCATCCGGGCGACTCACGGCGCAGGAGGCGACCCGCCTCCGTGCGACTGCAGGGACGCCCGAGTTCGACGAGGCGATGGCGGCCATCCGGGCCCGACATGCCCAGGTCCATACCGATGCCGCCGTGGCGGCCGGCACCATGAGCGCCGAAGATGCGGCCTCGTCGTTGGAGCGCGTGCGGGACGGGGAGCACTCGCGCCAGCTCCGGCGGCATATCAGAGGAGCGGACTGACCGTCGCCGCCGAGGGCGGGAGGCCCAGCGCTAGTCGATCTCGCCCTCCCCCTTGACCTCGGCGCCGAGCTTGCCCATCTCCCGTTCGTGCTCGGAGACCTCCGGGCCGAGGGCGTTGCCCTCGGCCGCGGCCTCCTCGGCTGCGGTCGGAGGCCGGTCGGCCACGTGTGCGGCCGAGGCCTCCAGCAGCTCTTCGACCTTGGTCCCCTCCTCGACCTCTTCGCCCGGGCCGTCCGGGCCGTCCGACCCGTTACTGGATCCTTCGCTCATGGTCCCTCCTTCGGTCACCCAGGGAGCATTGCCAAAGGGGGACATCTCTAATCATCCGCAGGTCGGCTGGTCCAGCCCTGAGAGCGAGGGGTCGCTACAGTCCCAGCCATGACCGACTTCGACGCCATTGTGATTGGAGCGGGTCACAACGGCCTGACGGCAGCCACGGTCATGGCGCGCGGGGGCCTGCGGGTGCTCTGCCTGGAGAAGAACCATTTCATCGGAGGGATGGCGTCGACCACGGAGCTCATCCGCGGCTACCGCTTCGAGCTGGCCGGCTCCATTCAGTTCCCGGTGCCGAACCAGATCTTCGAGGATCTGGACCTCGGCGCCTGCCCCATCTACGAGCCGGAGGTCCAGTCCGCCAGCATCAGCGAGGACGGGCA
>DATAXG010000005.1:0-4704 GCA_036273055.1 Acidimicrobiales bacterium
AGACCACCCAGGACAACGGCCGGCTGCTCTGTGGCTTCCACAACCGCCTGCGCACCCAGCGCGAGGCCAAAGGCGACCAGCGCCAGCGGCCCCCGCCAACGGCGGCCTGAGGGGCCCGGCCCGGCGCATCTCTGCGACCCCCGCCGGCCCCCGCAGCACCCACCGGACCGTCAGGCCCGGTGCACTCGAAAAGACAGCACGTCCGGCGCTTCGGCGCGCCCGCGCCCAGATGCAAGCGTGGCCTTTCGATCGTCACCAGCATCAGGACAAGTGCGTGCGTGGCCTCTCGAGCTCGATGCCATCGAGGAACAGATCGATCTTCTCGTTGTAGAAGGCGATCAGCCCGGCGATCGGAAGGAGATCGCGAGTCGGGAAGTCGTAGGTCCAGGCGATGTCCGGATGGATGCGCAGGTCCACTTCCGCCGACCAGTAGCCGGTCGTGGTCCCCTTGTAGGGGCAAGCGGTCTTGGTGTCCGACGGCACCAGGTGGGTGAAGTCCACGTCGGTCCGGTCGATGTAGTAGCGGGTCGGCAGCCCGGTCTCGAAGCAAAGGACAGGTGACGACGTCTCGGCGAGGACGACGCCCTTCGACTCCACGCGCAAGTGGCGACTCGAGCGCAAGGAGTCGACACGGGTGTAGGGGTTGCGCGGGTGGACGAAGACCTGCTCGTCCTCTTCGAACCAGGCGTCGAAGGACGACCACGAGAACCGGACGGTGTCATCGAGCCCTTGGACCTTGGCCGCACTCAGCACTGAGGCGGCGCTCGGCCGGTCGACGTCGCCGACCCGCACGCCGAAACGCCTGGCATCGCCCCGGGACGTCTCCATGGCGGAGCCCTCGTCGATGAGCGCGTCAGGCCGCACGTCCGACAGCGGGATGTAGTACTGCGGATACGACGTGTTCTCCCACACGTAGCGGGCATTGGTCGTGTCGACGACGACCTCGCCGGCGAGGTAGGCCCTGATCCGCCGCGGCACCGGCTGCACGTGGTTCACCGGTACGGGTGGGGCTGGGAAGTCGCTCATGGCCTTGACCTCCTGATTGGCCGATTCACCCATCGGCCGACTCTCGGCGCTGTACCGGACACAGGCGACCCTAATGGGTCTACCGGCATTTCTTTCAGGTAATCGCCAGCATCCGCTCCAATGCGACCTTGGCCCACCCTGCTGTCTCGGCGTCGACGACAATCCGGTTGCGCACCACGCCGTCGACCAGGCCCTCCAAGACCCAGGCCAGGTGCTGTGGATCGATGCGCGACATCGTCGAGCAGGGGCAGACCAGCGGGTCGAGGCAGACGACGGTCTTGTCGGGCGACTCGTTGTTGAGCCGGTTCACCAAGTGGATCTCGGTGGCGACGCCGATGACCGAGCCACCCGGGGCAGCGGCGACGGCACGGATGATGGCGTCGGTCGAGCCGGTGACGTCGCCCATCTCCACCACGTCGTGTGCGCACTCGGGGTGCACCATCACGATCCCGGACGGGTGCTCGGCACGGAAGGCCGACACGTGCTCGGGGCGGAAGCGCTGGTGCACCGAGCAGTGTCCCTTCCACAAGAGCAACGTCGACTCCTTGACCTCACGGTCGGTCAGCCCACCGAGGGCCAGCCGGGGATTCCAGACCCGCATGTCGTCGGCGCCGTAGCCGAGCTCGAAGCCGGTGTTCCGTCCCAGGTGCTGGTCGGGGAAGAACAGGACCCGCTCACCCCGGCCCTCCGCACGGTCGAGTGCCCACGTCAGCACAGCCCGGGCGTTGGACGAGGTGCAGACGGCACCCCCGTGCCGGCCCACGAAGGCCTTGAGGGACGCAGCCGAATTCATGTAGGTCACCGGGATCAGCCGGTCCACATCCACCACACGGGCCAGCTCGTCCCAGGCCTCCTCGACCTGGTCGATGTCTGCCATGTCCGCCATGGAGCACCCGGCGTTCAAGTCGGGCAACAGCACCTGCTGGTGGTCGCCCGTCAACACGTCGGCCGACTCGGCCATGAAGTGCACGCCGCAGAAGACGATGAACTCGGCCTCGCCCTGTGCCGCCGCCAGACGCGACAGCCCGAAGGAGTCGCCCCGGGCGTCGGCCCAGCGCATGACCTCGTCACGCTGGTAGTGGTGCCCCAACACGAAGACCCGGGAACCGAGCGTCTCCTTGGCCGCACCGATCATCGACGACAACGAGTCCCCGTCTGCGGACGTGTAGCGCTCCGGGAGTGACGTCTGAAGCCTGAGCATGTGGTCTGCCCCCTTGTCGGGAGTGCATCGATATGGCCGGCGGGGACAGCCTGGTCGCCCATCCGCGGGTATGTCGGCCTCGATGCGAGGTTGTATGCCGGAAACCAGGCCGGCACCAGCAGTGTACCGCCCGTCACCAGCGGCTGCGCGAGAGTGGAGGTGATGCAGTATCGGCCGCCCACCGGCTCCATCCCGGACGCCCCGGGCTCCTACCAGTTCTACGACGCCGAGGGCCGGGTCCTCTACGTGGGCAAGGCCAAGTCCCTACGGCACCGGCTGCCCAACTACTGGCAGGACTCGGCCAAGCTCATGCCCCGCACGGCCCAGATGGTGGCTCAGGCCGACCACGTGGAATGGGTGGTGGTCGACAGCGAGGTCGACGCGCTGATCCTCGAGCACAGCCTCATTCAGGCGCACCTCCCGAGATACAACGTCCGGCTCAAGGACGACAAGAGCTATCCGTGGCTTGCCGTGACCCTCGACGAGGAGTGGCCCCGCCCCGCCGTCGTGCGAGGACGCAAGCGCAAGGGCGTCCGCTACTTCGGCCCCTACGGCAACGCCGGCGCCATCCGCTCCACCCTGGACCTCCTCGTCCGGAGCTTCCCGGTGCGCACGTGCTCGGACACCAAATTCACCCGCCACGAGCGCCTGGGACGGCCCTGCCTCCTCTACGACATCGACCGCTGCAGCGGGCCGTGCGTCGGCGCCGTGGACCACGAGGCCTACGACGGCTACGTCAACGACCTGATGGGATTCCTCTCGGGCGACACCGAGCCGGTGCTGGCCCGGCTGGAGGCCGAGATGCTGGCCGCCTCCGAGGACCTCCAGTTCGAGCGCGCCGCCCGCCTGCGCGACCGCATCGTCGCGGTGCACAAGGCCGCCGAGTCCCAGCAGATGGTCTCGGACCGGGCGGAGGACTTCGACGTGGTGGGGCTGGCCGAGGACCCGCTGGAGGCGTCGGTGCAGATCTTCCGCGTGCGCCGGGGCCGCGTCGTGGGGCACCGGGGCTTCGTCGCCGAGAAGGTGGAGGACCTCTCGGGTCCCGAGTTCATGGCGCAGGTGGTGGCGCAGGTCTACGGGGCCGACGGGGCCGAAGTGCCGCGTCGCCTGCTGGTGCCCGAGGAGCCGGCCGACCACCAACTGCTCCAGAGCTGGCTGCACACCATCCGCGGCGGTCCCGTCGACATTGCGGTGCCCCAGCGCGGTGCCAAGCGCGCGCTGCAGGACACGGTGACGCGCTCGGCCGGCGAGGACCTGGCCCGTCACCGCCTGCGCCGCGCCTCCGACCACAACGCGCGCTCGAAGGCGCTCACCGAGCTGCAGGCGGCGCTGTCGCTGCACGAGGCCCCGCTGCGCATCGAGTGCTACGACATGAGCCATCTGCAGGGCACCGACTACGTGGGCTCCATGGTGGTGTTCGAGGACGGGCTGGCCAAGCGCTCCGACTACCGCCGCTTCAAGGTCAAGTCCGTCCCCGGCAACGATGACTACGCCGCCATGGAAGAGGTGCTGACGCGGCGGCTCACCGCCCTGAAGGAGCCGACCGAGGTACCGGCGGGCGGACGCCCGCGCCGCTTCGCCTACCGGCCCAACCTGATCGTGGTCGACGGCGGCAAGGGCCAGCTGGGTGTCGCCGAACGCGTCGTGCAAGAGCTGGGGCTGCAGGGCGAGGTCGAGCTGGCCTCGCTGGCCAAGCAGTTCGAGGAGGTCTACCGGCCGGGCTCGCCCCTCCCGGTGCGGCTCCGGCGCGGCTCCGATGCGCTCTACCTCCTGCAGCGCCTGCGGGACGAGGCCCACCGCTTCGCCATTACCTTCCACCGTGAGCGCCGGGGCAAGCGGATGACCAGGAGCATCCTGGATGACATCCCCGGCTTGGGGCCGGCCCGCAAGGCCCGGCTGGTCAAGGAGATAGGCGGGGTGAACGCCGTCCGGGCCGCGTCGCTGGAGGAGCTGCTGTCCCGGTCGTGGCTGCCCGACGAGGTCGGGCTGGCCGTCTTCGAGGCCACCCACACCCTGGGCCCGCGTCCTGGTGGAGGGGGCAATGCGCGCGGCCCCGGCGGGGGTGGGCAGGCTGGACGGGCGGGCAGGCGCGAGGCTAAGGGACGATGAGCGAGTTCGTGGTGGTGACGGGGATGTCGGGCGCCGGGCGTTCGACGGCGGCGGCGGCCCTCGAGGACGTGGGGTGGTTCGTCATCGACAACCTGCCGGCCGGCCTGATCATGAAGATGGTCGAGATGGTCGACCGGCCCGGCTCGGGGATCGAGCGGGTGGCCCTGGTGATCGGCCGCGGCGGCAGCAACACCGGCTCGGAGTACTTCGACGACCTGCCCGACGTGCTCGACGAGTTGCGCGCCACGCGGCGACGCGTGCGCGTCGTCTTCCTCGACGCCGCCGACGACGTGCTGGTGCGGCGCTACGAAGGGACGCGGCGGCGCCACCCGCTGGCGGCGCGCGGGGTGGAGGAGTCGATCGGCGAC
>DATAXG010000006.1:0-6337 GCA_036273055.1 Acidimicrobiales bacterium
CAGTCGCCGCCGTCCAGACCAACGAGCCCCGCTTCTAGACACGCGGACCGAGGTCGGAAAATAGGATGTGCTGGAAGCCCTGAGACAGCCCTCTGCTAGAACCAAACGTGAAGCAGGGCGGAGGTCAAATGTGAAGACCTCATTGGCGCCCCCGGCAGGACTCGAACCTGCGCCACCGGCTCCGGAGGCCGGTGCTCTATCCGCTGAGCTACGGGGGCGGGGACATGCAGAAGCAGGGGACGATCGTACTCGCACGTGGCGATGGCCGATCCCGCCCTCCGAGTGCCGGCGATTGCTGCCGTATCCTGCATCTCCATGCCCACCGACCACGACGTGGCGACCGCACCACTGGAGCGCCACCTCCTCCCGCGGTCGGCGTCGATCGACGAGAGGGGCCACCTCCACGTCGGGGGCATCGACCTGCTGGAGCTCGTCGAGCAATTCGGCACCCCGCTCTTCGTCTACGACGAGGAGCACCTGCGCCAGGCCTGTCGCGAGGCGGTCGCCGCCTGGGGCGACGGTGTCGCCTATGCGGCCAAGGCCTTCCTCTGTCGTGCCATGGCCCGCCTGGCCCACGAGGAGGGTTTGCACCTCGATGTGGCGTCGGGTGGGGAGCTCCATGTGGCGCTCTCCGCCGGGGTCCCGCCGGAGCGACTCATCCTCCACGGCAACAACAAGTCGCTCGATGAGCTCGCCACCGCACTCGAACAGGGCGTGGGGCGCATCGTCATCGACTCGTTCGACGAGATCGCCCGCCTCGGCACCCTGCTCGAGTCCACCGCACCAGGTGGCCCGCGGCCCACGGTCCTGGCGCGCGTGACGCCCGGTGTCGAGGCGCACACGCATGAGTTCGTGCGCACGGGGCAGGAGGACTCGAAGTTCGGCTTCTCCGTCTCCTCCGGCGCGGCGGCCGAGGCGGTCGCCGCCCTGGAGCTCATGCCCGGAGTCGAGCTGGCCGGCATCCACGCCCACATCGGCAGCCAGGTCTTCGAGGCCCATTCCTTCGAGCAGGCGGCCGAGGTGCTGGGCGCTTTCTTCGCCCCGCTCGGCCTGCCGGAGCTCGTCGTCGGGGGCGGGCTCGGCGTCCCGTACGTCAACGGCGAGTCGGCTCCGTCGCAGGCCGCCTGGGCCGAGGCGACGCTCGGCGCGTGTGCCCGGGCGGGCGTGAGCCCGGCCACCAGGATCACCGCGGAGCCGGGGCGTTCCATCGTGGCAACGGCGGGCATCACGCTCTACACCGTCGGCACGGTTAAGCACCTCCCGGGGATCCGCACCTACGTCAGCGTCGACGGCGGCATGAGCGACAACCCGCGGCCCGTGCTCTACGGGAGCGGGTACGAAGCCTTCCTGCCGCGCGCGGTCGGCTCGCGGCGCACCCGGCCGGTACGCGTGGTGGGCAAGCACTGCGAGAGCGGGGACCTCGTGGTGCCCGAGGCGTTCGTCCCCGACGACCTCGTGGTAGGCGATGTCCTGGCCACCCCGGTCACCGGTGCCTACGGCTACGCCATGGCCTCCAACTACAACAAGGTGCCGCGCCCCGCCGTCGTCTTCGTTTCGAGCGGCACCGCCCGGGTGGCGGTGCGCCGGGAGACCGTCGACGACCTCACCCGACTCGACGCCTGATGCTCACCCGACCGTGACCGGCCGGATGGACCGAGAAGTGCAGGTCACCAGGCGCGCAGGCTGTACCGTTTGGCGGTGACCCCCGACAGGCCCAGCGCAGCGGCGAGCGGCCGCGCCCACCCCGCACCGACGGTGCGCGTCGGGCTGCTCGGCTGCGGCAACGTCGGGGCCGCCCTGGCCGAGATCCTGCTCACGCGCGCGGACGACGTGGCCGCCCGTACGGGCATCCGGCTCGAGCTGGTCGGGATCGCCGTGGCCAACCCCGAGCGGCCCCGGCCCTTCGCTGTCCCGGACGGTCTTCTGAGCGCCGATGCAGCCGGACTCGTCGAGCGCGCCGACGTCGACGTCGTCGTCGAGGTCATCGGCGGGCTCCACCCCGCGCACGAGCTGATCGAAGCGGCCCTCCGCCGCGGCAAGCCGGTCGTCACCGCCAACAAGGCGCTCCTCGCCGTGGCCGGGGCCGAACTGGCCGAGGTCGCGGCGGCGGCGGGCGTGGACCTGCTCTATGAGGCGGCGGTGGCGGGCGCCATCCCCGTCATCCGGCCGCTGCGCGAATCACTGGCGGGCGAGCAGATCGTCCGCGTCATGGGCATCGTCAACGGCACCACGAACTACATCCTCACCCGCATGGAGGAGGAAGGCGCCGGCTACGACGACGTCCTGCGCGAGGCTCAGGAGCTCGGTCTCGCCGAGCGTGACCCGACGGCCGATGTCGACGGCCACGACGCCGCGGCCAAGGCGGCGATCCTCGCCGCGCTGGCGTTCGGCAGCGATGTGGTCGACGCCGACGTGCACCGCGAGGGCATCAGCGGCATCAGCGCCGCCGACGTCGCCTACGCCAGCCGGTTGGGGTACTCGGTCAAGCTGCTGGCCATCGCCGAGCTGATCGACGGCGGGCCCGAGATGTCGGTCCGGGTGCACCCGGCCATGGTCCCCAGGACGCATCCTCTCGCCTCGGTGCGCGGCGCGTTCAACGCGGTGTTCGTCGAGGGCGCGGTGAGCGGCGAGCTGATGCTCTACGGGCGCGGGGCCGGGGGAGGGCCGACGGCGAGCGCCATGCTGGGCGACCTCGTGGACGCCTCGCGCAACCTGCTGGCCGGCGCGCCGGCTCCGGCGCCCAAGCGCACGAGCACGACCGTGTTCTCCCAGAACGACATGCACTCCGCCTTCTACCTGAGCATGGATGTGGCCGACCGCCCCGGTGTCCTGGCCGCAGTGGCCAAGATCTTCGGCGATCACGACGTGTCCATCCGGGCCATGGAGCAGGTGGGCCTGGCCGAAGAGGCCCGCCTGATCTTCCTGACCCACGTGGCCCGCGAGGGGGACCTGCTCGCCACCATCGACGAGCTGCGCATGCACAAGGCGGTGGACCGGGTGAGCGGGGTGCTCCGGGTGATCGCACCGCCGGGCGACGACGAGGCGGGGGGCCTGTCGTGACGGCGGGGTGGCGCGGCGTCATGGAGGAATACCGCGACCTCCTCCCGATCACCGGGAAGACCCCGGTGGTGACCCTGCTCGAAGGGGGGACCCCGTTGGTCCCGGCACCGCGGCTCTCCGAACGCGTCGCCGCGCACGTGTGGCTCAAGGTCGAAGGGGCCAACCCGACGGGCAGCTTCAAGGACCGGGGCATGACGATGGCGATCTCGATGGCGGTCGACGAGGGGGCCAAGGCGGTCGTGTGCGCGTCGACCGGCAACACGTCGGCGTCCGCTGCGGCCTACGCGTCGCGGGCGGGCCTGGCCTGCGTGGTGTTGATCCCCGACGGCCACATTGCGCTGGGCAAGCTGGCGCAGGCCCTCATGCACGGGGCGCGCGTGCTGCAGGTACGGGGGAACTTCGACCAGCTCCTCACCATCGTGCGTGACCTGCCGAACCACGCGCCGATCACCGTGGTCAACTCGGTCAACCCGCACCGGATCGAGGGGCAGATGACGGGCGCCTTCGAGATCGTGGACGTCCTGGGCGACGCTCCCGACATCCACTGCATCCCCGTGGGCAACGCCGGGAATATCTCGGCCTACTGGCGGGGTTATCTCAAGTACAAGGATGTCGGCCGGTCGACCAAGCTGCCCCGGATGATGGGCTTCCAGGCCGCCGGCGCGGCGCCCATCGTGCTGGGCCACCCCGTCGAGAACCCCGAGACGATCGCCACGGCGATCCGCATCGGGAATCCGGCCGGTTGGTACTCGGCCACGGCCGCCGCCACCGAGTCCGGTGGATCCATCACGGCGGTCACCGACGACGAGATCATGGACGCGTACACGTTTCTCGCCCGGCAGGAGTCCGTCTTCTGCGAGGCGGCGTCGTCGGCCTCGGTGGCCGGCTTGATCAAGAACGGCGTGCCCGAGGGCTCTACCGTGGTGTGTGTGCTGACGGGCCACGGGCTCAAGGATCCCGACCTCGCCATCAAGGCGATCTCGGTCCCCTCCGTGATCGACCTCAAGCTGGAGTCGGTCCTGGCCGAGATATCCCTGTAGGCGGTGACGCCGGGAACGATCCGGACCCACTGACCTGCGAGAAAGCGGGGTGTGTTGGCATGACCCCCTCCCTCCCGCTAAAGTAGAGATATCCCCACTGCGCTTCTCCAGCGCTCTCCGCGGGTACACGCGGTCTCGGGAGAGCATCACGCAGAGGTGATCCGGGGGAGGGCATGCACACGCGAAGCCCTTCTCCTCCCTGAAATTTCCCTCGCCATGCGCGGACCAACCCGGGCCGGCGATAACCCTCTTGGAAGAGGAGCCGATGACTGCGGAACAGCAGCTCGAACGATCAGTTCTCGAAGGCAAGGAGCGCGACGAGCTCAGTGCCATCGCCCAGGCCATGTCGCTCAAGACGACGACCAGGACGAAAAAGGCCGACATCATCGACCAGATCCTCGATGCGACGGGCGTGACCTCCGGGTCTGCGCCGGCGTCGGGCAACGGCGGTAGCGAGCCCTCCGGGACCAACGGCGCCAAGCCGGCCCGGCGCTCCCGGGCGTCAGCGGCGGCCCGAGGGGCGGCCGAGTCCGCCTCCTTCGTGGCCGGTGATGATGACAGCACCGCTGCGGCGGAGGTCTCCGACGGGCCTGCGGCCGACGCCGCCCCGGCAGCCACCACCTCGCCGGAGGCGGCGGGCATCGGGGACTCCGGACCGGCCGTGTTCGTCGAGCCGCCCGAGTTGGCCGATGGTGCCGAGTCGGCGCCCGCGCTGAACGGCCAGAACGGGCAGCATCAGAGCCGAAACAATCAGAACAGCCAACCGGGCAACCGCAACCAGAACCGGAACCAGGGCAACCAGAACAACCAGGGCAACCAGAACCGGAACAGCCAGGGCAACAGCCAGTCCGACGGTGATGTCGGCAACCGCCGTAGCCGCCGCCGCCGCGGTCGTGACCGGCCCGGCCAGGGTGGCGAGCTGCAGGGGGGCGGCCAGGAGCAGCCTTACGCGGGCGAGCTGGTCGAGGTCAGCGGCATGCTCGACCTGCGCGACGAGGGGTACGGCTTCCTGCGCTGCGACGGCTATCTCCCGTCGAACAAGGACGTGTACGTCTCCATCAGCCAGGCGCGCAAGTTCGCCCTGCGTCGCGGTGACCACGTCGAGGGCGCCTGCCGTCCGGCGTCGAACAACGAGAAGTACCCCGCACTCCTGCGCATCGACAAGGTCTCCATGATGGACCCCGACGAGGCCCGCAACCGGCCCCGCTTCGAGGACCTGACCCCGCTGTTCCCCGACTCGCGCCTGAACCTCGAGATGTCGGACGCCGGCGACAAGGACAACCTCACGGCGCGGATCGTGGATCTCATCTCGCCGATCGGCAAGGGACAGCGCGGCATGATCGTGTCACCGCCCAAGGCCGGCAAGACGACGGTCATGAAGCAGATCGCCCACTCCATTGAGGCCAACAATCCCGACGTGCACCTCATGGTGCTGCTCGTCGACGAGCGCCCCGAGGAAGTCACGGACATGCGGCGCTCGGTGAAGGGCGAAGTGATCGCCTCGACGTTCGACCGCCCCTCCGACGAGCACACGCAGGTGGCCGAGCTGGCGATCGAGCGGGCCAAGCGTCTGGTCGAAATTGGCAAGGACGTCGTGATCATCCTCGACGGCATCACCCGCCTGGCCCGGGCCTACAACCTTGCCGCCCCCGCCACCGGCCGCATCATGTCGGGTGGTGTCGACTCCGGTGCGCTCTACCCGCCCAAGAAGTTCTTCGGCGCCGCGCGCAACGTGGAAGAGGGCGGCTCGCTGACCATCCTGGCCTCGGCGCTCGTCGAGACGGGCTCGAAGATGGACGAGGTGATCTTCGAGGAGTTCAAGGGCACCGGCAACATGGAGCTGCGGCTCGACCGGAGGCTCTCGGAGCGCCGGCTCTACCCGGCCATCGACGTCAACGCCAGCTCGACCCGCCACGAGGAGCTCCTCTTCGACCGGGGCCAGCTGCAGCAGGTCTGGAAGCTGCGGCGGGTGCTCAACGCCCTGGCCAGCGACGGCAAGGACGCCGCCGGCCTGGAGCTGCTCATGGACAAGATCCGCACGACGGCGAGCAACGACGAGTTCCTGGCCGAGATCGCCAAGGGCCCGGGCACCTGATCCGACCTGCGGGCGCCCCGGCGACCCGTACACTGGACCGACTCACATCCCACACTGGAGACACCATGAAGACCGACATCCACCCTGACTACGTCGACGCCACGGTCAAGTGCTCGTGCGGGAACACGTTCGTCACCCACTC
>DATAXG010000007.1:0-5103 GCA_036273055.1 Acidimicrobiales bacterium
AGCGAGGCCTGTACGTGCTGCAGCCGGTAGACCGAGATCCCACTGTCGACTAGCACGCGGTTGACCTCGGCCACGACGTCGCGTGTCGTGCCCTCCGGCAGCGTGATGCCGAGCCCCTCCGGCTCGACCGCGACATGCGCGCCGAGCGCCGTCGCGTCGAGCAGGCCCCTGGCCCGCTCCGGGTCGGAGCATTCGACCTGGAGCTCGAAGGATGACCCCGCCAGCAGCTGAGCGATGGGGCCCTGCCGTATGACCTTGCCCCGGTCGACGATGGCCACCGCGTCGCAGGTGCGTTCGACCTCGTCGAGCAGGTGCGAGGAGAGCACGACCGTGCGGCCCTCGGCCACCAGGGAGAGGATCATGTCGCGCATCTCGAGCATGCCCCCGGGGTCGAGGCCGTTCATCGGCTCGTCGAGGATGAGCAGCTGAGGGTCGCCGAGCAGGCAGGCGGCGACGCCGAGCCGCTGGCGCATGCCCATGGAGTACTTCGACACCTTGTCGCCCGCTCTGTGCAGGATGCCGACCCGCTCCAGCGCCGGGTCGATGCGGCCCTTCGCCGCCGGCTCGCGCGCCGCGGCGAGGATCTGCAGGTTCTGCCGCCCGGTGAGGTGCCCGTGGAAGCGGGGCTCGTCGACGATGGCGCCGACCCGCGCCAGCGCACGGTCACGGTGGCGGGGGACCGATTGCCCGAGCAGCGACATCGTGCCGGCGTCGGCGTGAGTGAGGCCGAGCAGCACCCGGATCAGGGTCGTCTTGCCGGCCCCGTTGGGCCCCAGGTAGCCGAAGGCGCAGCCCCGAGGGACCAGCAGCTCGACGCCGTCGACGGCGACGTTGTCCCCGAAGCGCTTCGTCAGGCCGTGCGTCTCGACCGCCCACTGGGCGTCGCCTGCCGCCGCCGCCCGGCCCTCGGTCAGGGTCGCCGCCGCGCTCATGCCCGCGCCGCCAGATACGGGGTATGCACCATATATACCGAGTATGCACAATCCTGGCGAGCATTGCCAGCCGGGCAGCCCCCGTTCTTTTGCTGCAGCGCCGCGATACCGGGTCAGGCCAGGGCACCCACCACGTGCGTGATGCACCCGCACAGGGACGCCACGTCGTCCGGCTCGATCGCCGGGAACATGGCGATCCGCAACTGGTTGCGCCCGAGCTTTCGATACGGCTCAGTGTCCACGATCCCGTTCGCCCGCAACACGGCAGCGACCGCCGCCGCGTCGACCGCGTCGACGAAGTCGATGGTCCCGACGACGTGGCTGCGATCGGCCGGGTTCTCGACGAAGGGGCGGGCGAAGCCGGACTGCTCGGCCCAGGTGTAGAGGATCTCGGCCGAGCGGTCGCAGCGCGAGGCGGTCCACTCCAGGCCGCCGTTCCCGTTCATCCAGTCGAGCTGCTCGGCCAGCAGGAAGATGGTGGCCAGGGCCGGCGTGTTGTACGTCTGGTCCAGCACCGAGTTGTCGACCGCCGTCTTGAGGTCGAGGAAGGTGGGGATCCACCGGCCCGAGGCCGCGATGCGCTCCACGCGCTCGAGCGCGGCAGGCGACATCAGGGCGATCCAGAGGCCGCCGTCCCCGGCGAAGCACTTCTGCGGCGCCAGGTAGTAGGCGTCGAACTCGGCGGCATCGACCCGGAGGCCGCCGGCGCCTGAGGTGGCGTCCACCGCGACCAATCCGCCACCGTCGGCGGAGGCGGCCGCACCCTCCGGCCGCCGGATCTGCATCGACACCCCCGTGGAGGTCTCGTTGTGGGTCAGGGCGTACAGGTCGACAGTGGCATCGGCGACCGCCTTCGGGTGGGTGCCGACTTCGGACGTGATCACCTGCGGGTCCTTGAGATGCGGTGCCGCCTGGGCGCAGGCGGCGAACTTCGAGGAGAACTCGCCGAAGCTCAAGTGCTGGCTCTGTTCCTGAATCAGCCCGAACGTGGCCGCGTCCCAGAAGCAGGTCGTCCCCCCGTTGCCGAGAACGACCTCGTACCCGTCGGGCAGGGAGAAGAGCTGGCGCATCCCGGCGCGCACCCGGCCCACCTGTGCCTTGACGGTTTTCTGGCGGTGGCTCGTGCCCATGTAGGCGGTGGCCACGCCGGCGAGCGCGTCGATGGCAGCCGGCCGGACCTTGGAGGGGCCGGACCCGAAACGGCCGTCGGAGGGCAGCAATTCGGGCGGAATGATGATGTCGGGGACGTCTGGCACGTATGAGATCATTGCATCGTGACGACCACCCCTTCGACGACAGAGCTCCGCCGGATCTCTCGTCGGGCCGCCGCCGTGGCGCCCTCGGCGACCCTCGCGGTGGATGCGAAGGCCAAGGCGCTCCAGGCGGCCGGGGAGCACGTGATCGGCTTCGGCGCCGGAGAGCCGGACTTCCCCACGCCGGCCCACATCGTCGAGGCCGCCGTCCTCGCCTGCCGCGACAAGGCGAACCACCGCTACACGCCTACCGCCGGCATCCCTGCCCTCCGGGAGGCCATCGCGGCCAAGACGTGGCGCGACTCGGGCTACGAGGTGGCGGCCAACCAGGTGCTCGTGACCAACGGCGGCAAGCAGGCGGTGTCCAACGCCTTCGCCGTCCTGTGCGACCCGGGCGACGAGGTGCTGGTGCTCGCCCCCTACTGGACGACCTACCCCGAGTCCATCGCCCTGGCCGGCTGGACGCCCGTCGTGGTGTCGTCCGACGAGACGACCGGCTTCCGGTCCTCCGTGGCCGACCTCGAGGCGGCCTGGACACCGCGCACCAAGGCGCTGCTCTTCGTGTCGCCGTCGAACCCGACCGGCGCCGTGTACACCCGCGCCGAAATCGAGGCCATCGGCCAGTGGGCGGTGACCAAGGGGATCTGGGTGCTGACCGACGAGATCTACGAGCATCTCGTCTACGGCGGCGCCGAGCACCACTCCATGCCCGTGGTCGTGCCCGAGCTGGCGGAGCGCTGCCTGGTGGCCAACGGCGTGGCCAAGACCTACGCCATGACCGGCTGGCGGGTGGGGTGGCTCATCGGCCCGACCGATGCCATCGCCGCGGCCACCAACATCCAGAGCCACGAGACGTCCAACGTGGCCAACGTGTCGCAGCGGGCCGCGCTGGCCGCCGTCGCCGGGAACCTCGACGACGTGGCCATGATGCGCGAGGCCTTCGACCGCCGCCGCCTGACCATCGTCTCCTTGCTCAACGACATTCAGGGCGTCGAGTGCGTGGTGCCGGAGGGCGCGTTCTACGCCTACCCCTCGGTCAAGGGGCTGCTCGGTCGGAGTCTCCGGGGACAACGTCCGGCGAGCAGCGCGGAGTTGGCCGAGATGTGCATCAACGAAGCCAAGGTGGCGGTCGTGCCCGGAGAGGCGTTCGGCGCACCGGGCTTCTTCCGCATGTCCTATGCACTGGGCGACGAAGACCTCGTCGAAGGAGTGAGCCGGTTGGCCACGCTCTTCGCCGAGGCGCAAGACTGACCGCCAGGTCGGCGGGGCAATCGAGCGGGGGGAGTGAGGAGACCACCGCGGTGGCACGTGTACTGGTAACGGAGAAGATCGCGCAGAGCGGACTCGACCTGCTGGCTGATGCCGGCCATGAGGTCGACGTCCAGGAGGGCCTGAGCCCCGAGCAGCTGCTCGACGTCGTGGTGGGCGCGCACGCGCTGATCATCCGCTCCGCCACGCAGGTCAACGCCGACGTGCTGGCGGCCGGCACGTCGCTCGCCGTCGTGGGCCGGGCCGGCGTCGGGCTCGACAACGTCGACGTCGATGCCGCCACGCAGCGCGGTGTCATGGTGGTCAACGCGCCGACGTCCAACATCCTCTCGGTGGCCGAGCAGGCGATGGCGTTGCTTCTGGCGCAGGCGCGCAACATCCCCCAGGCGCACTCGGCGCTCGTGGCCGGGCGCTGGGAGCGCTCGAAGTGGGAGGGCGTGGAGCTGCACGGCAAGGTGCTCGGTGTGGTCGGGCTCGGGCGGGCCGGCTCACTGGTGGCCCAGCGCGCCCACGCCTTCGGCATGGAGCTCATCGGCTTCGACCCCTTCGTGTCCCAGGAGCGGGCGCGGGCCATGGGGGTGCGCCTGGTCAGCATCGAGGAGCTGGTGGCCGAGGCCGACTTCGTCTCCATCCACACGCCCAAGACCCCGGAGACCATCGGGCTCTTCGGCCGTGACCTGTTGGCCAAGGCCAAGCCGGGCATCCGCATCGTGAACACGGCGCGGGGCGGCATCGTCGACGAGGACGCGCTGGCCGAGGCCATCCGCGACGGCATCGTGGGCGGCGCCGGTCTCGACGTCTTCGCCACGGAGCCCTGCACCGAATCGCCCTTGTTCGAGCTGCCACAGGTGGTCGTCTCGCCGCACCTGGGTGCGTCGACCGAGGAGGCGCAGGACAAGGCCGGCGTGACCATCGCCGAGCAGGTGTTGCTGGCACTGGCCGGCGACTTCGTGCCCTACGCGGTCAACGTGGCGGCGCGTGACGTGACCGAATCGGTGCGCGGCTTCATGGGCCTGGCCGAGCAGCTGGGACGGTTCTTCGTCGGCCTGCACGACGGGCTGCCCGACGCCATCGACATGGACTACCAGGGCGAGCTGGCGGGGGAGAGCACGGGCATCCTCACGCTCTCGGTGTTGAAGGGGATCTTCGGCGGCTCCACCGAGCAGCCGGTGTCCTACGTCAACGCGCCGCAGCTGGCCGAGCAGCGCGGGCTACGCGTGCGCGAGTCGTCCACCGCCTCGTCACGCGATTACAAGTCGCTCATCACGCTGCGCTCGGGGTCGCATTCGGTCGCCGGGACCCTGATTGCTGCCGGCCTGCACACCGAGCCGCGCATTGTCATCGTCGACGACCACCAGGTGGAGGTGCCGCCGTCGGCCCACATGCTCGTCGTGCGCAACGACGACCGCCCGGGCGTGATCGGCATTGTGGGGACGGCGCTCGGTGCGGGGGGCATCTCCATCTCGTCGATGGCAGTGGGGCCGAGCCCCGAGTCCGCGACGGCCATGATGGTGATCTCCACCACGACGGCGGCGTCCGACGCGGTCGTGGATCAGCTGCGTGGCGACGAGGGCATCCTCGACATCCACCGCGTCACGCTCTAGCGACGACTTCGACCTCGACCTCGACGAGGTCAGCGACCTCAGAGA
>DATAXG010000008.1:0-11189 GCA_036273055.1 Acidimicrobiales bacterium
GCTCGACGAGGTCGAGGTCGGAGGGTCCGACGCCCGCTTGCTCGTAGGCCTGATTGGCGGCATTGCGCGTCAGCGTGTTCACGTCGGGCAAGATCTGGCACGCCTCTTCCCACGGGTCCGTGGTCAGGATCGACGCCGTCACCTTCACCGCACGCTTCTGCTGCTCCAGCGACAGCGTCTTGAGCTTCGAGCCCGAGACCACGACCGCAGCCGCTGCGCCGTCACAGTTGGCCGAGCACATCGGACGCGTGTTGGGGTAGGCGATCATGACGTCGTTCATGATCTCGTCGAGCGACATCTTCTTCTGGTAGGCCGCCATCGGGTTGAGCGTCGAGTGCGAGTGGTTCTTCTCGCTGATCTGCGCGAAGAGCTCGAAGCTGGTGCCGCCGTAGCGGTGGCCGTACTCCATGCCGATCTGGGCGAACACGCCCGGCATGATGTCGGTGCCGATGCGGCCGTCGATGGCCGCCACGGATCCGTAGCGCCCCGAGGGCGTCCAGGTGTTGTCGTCGCTCTTGCGGCTCCCGCCCGCCAGCAGCCCGGCGCCGGCAAGCTTCTCCACGCCGAAGGCCAGGCCCATGTCGGTCTCGCCGGCCTTGATCGCCATGACCGCCACCCGCAGCGCAGTGGCCCCGGTCGCGCAGGCGTTCGAGACGTTGTAGACGGGGATGCCGGTCTGGCCCAGCTGCTTCTGCACGACCTGCCCGATCGGCAGCGCGCCGCCCATGAGGTTGCCGGCGCCGATGATGCCCATGTCCTTCATCGTCACGCCGCCGTCGGCCAGCGCACCCTGGACCGCCTGCGACGCCAGGTCGGTGGTGTCGAGGTCGGGGTGCTTCCCGAACTTCGTCATGTGGATACCGAGTACCCAGACTTCTTCCGATGCTGATGCCATCGTCCTTAACCTCCCAGGGGTTCGAAACCGAAGCCGACCGCCTCGGTGCCGTTGTCGTCGGTGCCGATCACTTCGGTGGCCAGGCGGACCTTCATGCCCAGCGTCACGTGCTCGGGATCGGGTGTCACGTTGATGAGATTGCCCTTGACGCTCGTGCCCTCGCAGTCGACGACGGCGGCCACGTAGGGCACCGGGATCCCCGGGGCGGCGAAAGAGACGATGGTGAAGGCCCGCACCTCGCCGCTCGTCGGGACGGAGACCTTCTTGAATTCGGTCGCCTCGCAGGACGCGCAGGCGTTGCGGCGGTCGAAGAAACGGGCGCCGCACGAGGTGCACTCGTTCGCCACCAAATGCGGGTCATCCCCCAGTTCCAGGTAGTCGACCAGCGGGATCTGTTGCGCCATCATGCCCCTTCACTCGGGTGGGAAATCGTGTTCTCAATGTAGCGGGGCGGCGAAAATGTCGGCCAATCGGTGCACTTTTCGGGATCGACCGGTAGGTTCGGCCCCATGCAATTCACCCACCTCGGCCGCACCGGCCTCACCGTTAGCCGCATCTGCCTGGGCACCATGAATTTCGGGCCCGAAACGGATGAGCCGACCTCGTTCTCCATCATGGACTCGGCTCTGGAGGCCGGAATCAACTTTTTCGACTCGGCCAACGTCTACGGCCGTTCCATGGGGCGGGGCGCGACGGAGGAGATCGTCGGTCGCTGGTTCGCCCGGGGGGGCGGACGGCGCGAGAAGGTCGTCATGGCCACCAAGCTCTACGGGGACATGGGCGACTGGCCCAACGACGGCAAGCTCTCGGCGCTGAACATCCGCCGGGCCTGCGAGGCCAGCCTGAAGCGGCTGCAGACCGACTACATCGACCTCTACCAGATGCACCACATCGACCGTCGCTCCAGCTGGGACGAGATCTGGGAGGCGATGGAGGTGCTGCGGGCCCAGGGCAAGATCCTGTACGTCGGCTCGTCGAACTTCGCGGGCTGGCACATCGCCAAGGCGCAGGGGGCGGCGGCCCGGCGCAACTTCATGGGACTGGTCAGCGAGCAGTCGCACTACAACTTGTTGACCCGTCAGATCGAGCTCGAGGTCCTGCCGGCGGCCGAGGATTACGGCCTCGGCGTGATCCCGTGGTCACCGCTGGCCAGCGGGCTGCTCGGTGGGGTCGTGCGAAAGGAGCGCGAGGGGAGCCGGCGCTACGGCGACAACGTCAAGCGCACGCTGGAGGCGAAGCGCCCGCAGCTCGAGGCCTACGAAGATCTCTGTGCCGAAATCGGCGAGGAGCCGGGCACGGTGGGACTGGCATGGCTCCTGACGCGGCCGGCCGTCACGGGGCCGATCGTCGGGCCGCGCACTCCCGAGCACCTCGACTCGGCCCTGCACGCCGTCGACGTGACGCTCGACGACAAGGTGCTGGCCCGGCTCGACGAGCTGTTCCCCGGGCACAAGACGGCGCCCGAGGACTATGCCTGGTAGATCAGGCTGTTAGATCAGGCTGTTAGATCACGCCTGGTAGATATCGCTGTTAGATCACGCCGCCTGGTGGATCACGCCTGTCTGCGACGCCCGGGCGCGGCCGGCGGCGCGGGAGGTGAGGCGCCCCGGCTACTTGATGGTCCCGGCCAGCTCGGGTTGAGGCTCGGGCCCGGGGTCCTCGGGCATCTGGCCGGCAGCCAGGTCGTCGGCATCGACGGAGAGCTTGGGCAGGATCCGGTCCAGCCAAGCCGGGAACCACCAGTTGGCCTTGCCGAAGAGCCTCATGATGGAGGGCACGATGGCCATCCGGATCAGGATGGCGTCGACCAGGATGCCGCCGGCCAGGCCGATGCCGAACTCCTTGATGACGCGGTTGCCGCCCAGGATGAAGGAGCCGAAGACGAGGATCATGATCAGGGCGGCGGCCGTGATGGTCTTGCCGGTCGCGGCCAGGCCGTTACGAACGGCCACGCGGTTGTCGCCGCCCGACTTGATGTATTCCTCGTGCATCCGTGACACCAGGAAGACCTGGTAGTCCATCGACAACCCGAAGAGGATGGCGAAGAGCATCACGGGGAGGAAGGCCTCGACGGGACTGGTGCCCTGCAAGCCGATCAGCGAGCCCAGGTCACCCCACTGGAAGACCGCCACCAGCATGCCGAGCGCGGCGCCGATGGACAGCAGGTTCATCACCGCCGCGGTGAGCGGGATCACGACGCTGCGGAAGACCGTCATGAGCAACAGGAACGACAGGAGCACCACCAGGCCGATGAACAGCGGCAGTTTGGAGCTCAGGACGTTCGAGAAGTCGATGAAGATCGCGGTCGTCCCGCCGACCAACAGGTTGACGCCGGATGTTCCGACCGCATTGGGCACGGTGTCATCGCGCAGGTGGTTGACCAGATCGGTGGTGGACTGGTCCTGTGGTGACGAGTCGGGATACACGTTGACCAGGACGACGTCACCGTTGCCGGTCTTGCTCGGGATGTAGAGCGGATCAGCCACGCTGTGCACGTCGGGCTGCTGCTTGACCTCGTTGATCACATCGTTGATGACGTCGTGCTGGTCCGGCTGGACCACGCCCACCAGCATCAGCGGCCCGTTGAACCCGGGACCGAAGCCCTTCGAGAGCATGTCGAAGGCGACCCGCGTCGGCGTCCCGGCCGGGTCGGTGCCCTGGTCAGCCGAGCCCAGCTGCAATCTGAAGAAGGGGAGGGCGATGGCCACGATGATGACCAGGGCCACGCCGGCCGACAGCACCGGGTGCTTCTGGACCCGGTCCGCCCAGTTGGGCCAGAAGCCCTTGCTGTCGGCGCCGACGACCCGCGGGCCGTTCTGGGCCAGGTTCCTCTTCTGCTTGCGGCTCATCACCTTGGGCCCGATGAAGCCCAGCATCGCCGGCAGCAGGGTGAGGGCCGCCACCATGGTGAGAGCCACCCCGATGGCGGCGGCCACGGCCAGGCCGTAGAGGAAACTCACACCGAGGGCGAACATGCCGAGGAGCGCGATGCACACGATGATCCCGGCGAACAGGACGGCGCGGCCCGAGGTGTTGACGGCGTTGATGATGGACGACTCCACGTCGCGCCCGGCCACCAGGCCTTGGCGATGGCGCGTCACGATGAAGAGGGCGTAGTCGACGCCCACCCCCAGCCCGATCAGGAGGGTCAGCTCCGGCGAGATCGAGGGCATGGCGAGGACGTGGCTCAACACGCCGATGAGGCCGATGGCCGTGCCCAAGGCGAGAAGTGCCGACAGAATGGGGAGGAGGGCGGCGAAGATGGACCCGAAGATGAGCAGGAGCACGACCAGCGCCAGCAGCACACCGAGGCCGGTGCTGCTGAAGGATTGGTTGTTGGCCTGCTCGGCCAGCTGCCCGGTCACTGCGACCGTCAAGCCGTCACCGGAGGTGTTGGTGGCGGCATCGACGAACTTCTTGGCCTCGGCGCTCGAGATGTTGTTCGCCTGTTTGTCGAACGGGACCTGAATGAAACCGACCGTTCGGTCCGCGTTGATGTTCTGCGTGTTGACGAGGTTCCCGGACTCGTCGTAGGGGCTCGTGACGGCCGTCACGTTGGGGAGCGCGTTGATCTTGTCCACCATCGTGTTGATGCGCTGCCCGACGGCCGTGTCGGTCAGGCTGGCATCACCTGATGTGCCGAAGACGACCTGCTCGGTGTCCCCCGAATGGGAGGGGGCCACGGACTTCAACAGGTTGATGGCGTCGAAGGACTGTGTGTGGGGGAAGTTGAAGTTGTTCGAGTAGTCGGTGCCCACGGCCGTGACCGTGAAGACGGAGACGACGAGCACGAGTATCCACAACAGAACGACAATGCGGCGATGACGGACACACCACCCGGCCAGGGTGCGCATTAAGAAGATCTCCTCGGGGATGTGCGACGCGGCCACCGGCCGGCGTCAGGGGGGAACGGGGTCAATCGTACCGGCCCTCCGGACCCGCTCCGGTGCACTCGGTATCGGCCATTCGGACCAGGGCATTGAATGCGGGGAGCGCCAGGCGGTCCGCCGAGCAGGCCGACCGTGCCACGAGCCGGCCGGCCAGGAGGGGATGCTGGTCGGGGATCTCGAAGAAGGCCCGCCGGCTCAGCGTGAGCAGGATGAGAGGCGAAAGCGCCACGACGGCGACGGAGGACCGTATCTGGTTGAGCAGCGAGTGCTCCGACCAGGAGTCACCCCGCCCGAGCAGCCCGATCGGCACGCCGTCGCGTTGGACCACGGCATGCCCGCCCGTGATGACGTGCCACATCCTGACTGGTACGTCCTGGGCCTGGAGCACCTGCCCGGGGTGCGCGGTGGAGACGGCGCAGCGTGCTGCGATCTCGTGGAGCTCGCCGTCCGGGAGCCCGGCGAACAGCTCCATGGAGCGCAGGAGGTCCAGGTCGCCGTGGCGGCG
This sequence comes from Acidimicrobiales bacterium, assembly GCA_036273055.1. Classification (GTDB taxonomy): domain Bacteria; phylum Actinomycetota; class Acidimicrobiia; order Acidimicrobiales; family RAAP-2; genus Bog-473. The sequence continues at coordinate 5,291 of DATAXG010000008.1, forward strand.
GCGGCTGGCCCCGCCCTGTCGGGTGGTGTCGGTGTGCACGGCGCCCTCTCAGTAGTCCGTGACGGAGCCGGACTGGCGGACGTGATGGTGATGGTGCGCATGCAGACGCCCACCAGTCCGGCGCCACAGGAAGAAGGCGACGACGGCGAAGAGGAACCACGGCACGTGATAGAGCGGGTAGAAGGGCATCGTCGCCCCGGCGGCGATGGCGACGAGAACCACGATGAAGACCCAGGGCAGTATCCGCTGATGCCGTGGCGGCGGGGGCGGAGGCTCGCTCGCCAAGGGGGGCAGGTCGTCGAAGAGACCGTCGAGATCGCCGCGTGTCGTGGCCGACATTGCCGTATCGAGGCGATTCTTGAACTCGATCTCGTCGAGCCGGCCTTCCGCGTAGTGGCGCGAGAGCTTGTCCGCCACCCCGTTGCGCTCGTCGTCCGATGCGCGCAGGGAGGCGTCGGCGGCCTGCGTGTCCCTGCGGTTCATCGGATAGGCGGGATCCCACCGGTAGCGCATCGGTCTCTGCTCCTTTGTCGTCGTGGTTTTGTTGTGGTGGTTGAGGTGATTTGGTCTGAAGTCGGTCGGCCAGAGCCAGAAGGTCAGTCAGTCCAGTCGGTCAGAAGGCGCCGTGGGCCCGCTCGCGGGCCAGGAGCTCCTCGGCGACCGAGGTGTCGGAGTACTCATCGGGGATCAGGAGCCACCCGGCGAGGTAGAGGGGCACGGCGAGTCCTCCCAGGAAGGCGAGGGCGACGAACGCAATGCGGACGATGGTGGGATCCACATCGAAGAAGTCGGCCAGACCGGAGGCCACGCCGGCCAGCATGCGGCCCTGGCCTGCTCGGTGGAGCCGCTGCTCGGCCCGCGGCCCCAAGGGTGCGGATGGGGGTTGCGGTGGCTCGCCCGGGCCGGCGGGGCCCGAGCTGTCCGGGCTACCCAGGGGGGAAGATTCCGGTGTCTCGTCTGGTGCTGTGTCCATGGATCCAGCCTGACGGCGACCTCTGTCGGCGTGAATCCGGCATTTCCCTGGTCGGACCCTGAGCGCACCCCCGCTGCCTCAGGGATATCCCTGATAGCCCTCAGGGTGGCCGCGGCGCGATCATCGACGTATCGCAGAGGCACCCGATCCCGGTACGCGTCCGCTCACCGACGGTGGCCGCCCGACTGACCCGCCGCGCGGCGCGCCCGAGAACGCCACCAACGCCACCAACGGCACCAACGGCACCAACGGCACCAACGGCACCAACGGCATCACGGGTCCTCCGCCCGCCGGAGCCGGCACCGAAGCCGAGGCGGGGGCTGGAGCCGGGGCCGGAGACTGGTACGGACGCCGCGCCCACCGGTCCTTCCATGATCGGCGTGGGCAGTCCGGGCACTGGTCCGAGTGGCGCCAGCACCGTGACCACGCGCACCACCACGTCGGAGGCCGGCTGCGCCATCTCCGCCGCAGCCCCGACAACCGCGTGCTCGGCGGTGTCTGCGGCGCCGTCTCCCGGGAGACCGGGATCGACGCCATGTGGGTGCGCATCGGCTTCGTCCTGCTGGCCATCGCAAGCGGCGTGATGGTGTTCGTCTACGCCATCGCCTGGCTGATGATCCCGATGGAGGGCGAGACCGGGAACATCTACTCCCGTGCCATCAACGACCGTCGTGGCATCCGGACCGTCGCCGCCATCCTGATCCCGCTTCTGATCGCGGTGCAGTTCATCACCAGCTCCCTGCACGTCCCGTTCATCGGCTTCCTGGGTTGGCCGACATTCCTGGCCGTCGGCGTGATCATCCTCATCTGGCGGAACGCCGGCGAGTCGGAGAAGGCGTTCATCGACCAGGACATCGTGCCGTTGCTGGGGACCGACACGCACGGGAAGGGTCGCCGTTTGCTCCTCGCCCGCGTGATCGTGGGTGTCCTCATCGGTGCGGTCGGCATCGGTGTCCTGGTCGCGGGCCACACCACGGCAGCCGCCCTGCGGCCCGTCGGTGGCGCCGCGCTCGTCATCGCGGCCAGCATCATCATCTTCGGCCCCTGGTGGCTGAGCCTGCTGCGCGACCTCATCGCCGAGCGCCAGGCACGTGCGCTGGCCGAGGAGCGGGCCCAGATGGCGGCCCACGTGCATGACTCGGTACTGCAGACGCTGGCGCTCATTCAGCGTTCGTCCGATGACCCCCAACACGTGGTGCGCCTGGCCCGGGCCCAGGAGCGCGAATTGCGTTCCTGGCTCTTCGAGGGCCGGCCCCCGGGCGCCATCGGGGGCGACGCCACCATGTTGGGCGAGGGCGTCGGGCTGCTGCAGCGCCAGGTCGAGGCCGATCACGGCATCGCCGTCCAGGTCGTGATGGTGGGGGACTGCCCACTCGACGACGCCCTCCGTGCGCTCCTCGACGCGGCGCGTGAGGCCACCGTGAACGCGGCCAAGTGGTCCGGGGCAGATCAGGTGTCCGTCTATGCCGAAGTCGAGACGAACTCGGTGATGCTCTACGTGCGCGACCGGGGGAGCGGATTCGACCCCGAGGCGGTCCCGGAGGACCGTCAGGGCATCGCCCAGTCGATCCGGGCCCGTATGGCGCGCTACGGCGGGTCGGCCGTCGTACGCTCGGCACCCGGTGAGGGGGCAGAGTTGCAGCTCTCCATGCCCCGCCGGGAGAGGGTCAAGTGACGGGTCCGGCCCGGGCCACCGGGTCCGGCGGGACCGGGGGGCGGCCCCGCATCTTCCTGGTCGAGGACCACGCCGTCTTCCGGGCCGGGGTCCGTGCCGAACTGGGCGACGCGGTGGAGGTGGTGGGGGAGGCCGACGAGGCGGGGGCCGCAGTCGAACTGATCACGGAGCGCCTGCCCGATGTGGTGCTGCTCGACGTCCACCTCCCCGGCGGAGGCGGGCACGCCGTCCTGCGTGGCGTGCTGCCGCACCATCCTGAGGTCCAGTTCCTCGCGCTCTCCGTGTCCGACGCACCCGAGGATGTGATCGACGTCATCCGAGCCGGTGCCCGCGGCTACATCACCAAGACCGTCTCGGGCCCCGAGCTTCTCCAGGCCGTCTATCGCGTCGCTGCCGGGGACGCGGTCTTCTCACCGCGGCTGGCCGGCTTCGTGCTCGACGCCTTCGCACAGAGTGCTGCGCCGGCTCCCGACCTCGACCCCGAGCTGGACCAGCTGTCACCCCGTGAACGCGAGGTGCTGCGCCTGATCGCCCGCGGCTACACCTATAAGGAGGTGGGCCGGGACCTCGGCATCTCGGCCAAGACGGTCGAGACGCACGTCTCCTCGGTCCTGCGCAAACTCCAGCTGTCGACTCGGCACGAGTTGACCAGATGGGCCACCGACCGTCGGTTGGTCTAGACAAGGGGGATGCCCGAGGATCTCGCAGCCGAGCATCGCGACGCGGCCAAGCTGGCCGAGATTGCCGGACGCGCGCTCGTGGAGCTACGGGCTGACCCTCCGTCCATGCGCGATCTGGGCGCAGCGGGCGACCGGATGGCGCACCAGCTCCTCGTGGCCGAGCTGAACCGGATCTACCCCGACGACGACGTGCGGTCCGAAGAAGGACTGGAGCACGTGGCGGGAACGGGCCGCCTCTGGATCGTCGATCCGCTGGACGGCACCCGTGAATTCCGTCAGATCGGCCGGAGCGACTGGGCGGTGCACGTGGCGATGGCCGTGGGCGGTGTCGCCGTGGTGGGTGCTGTCGCTCTCCCCGCGCTCGACCTGGTGCTCGGCACGGGGGAACCGCCGGTCCTGCCGCCGCTCCGTACCGGCGAGGCGCCACGCGTCGTGGTCTCACGGAGCCGTCCTCCCGACGTGGCATACGAGGTGACCGAGGCCATCGGCGGCGTCATGGTCCCGATGGGGTCGGCCGGCGCCAAGATCGCCGCGGTCATCCTCGGTGCGGCGGAGGTCTACGTGCATGCGGGTGGCCAGTACGAGTGGGACTCGTGTGCGCCGGTGGCGGTGGCAACAGCCAGCGGTCTCCACGCCAGCCGCCTCGACGGGGAGCCCCTCCGCTACGGCGACCCCGACGCGTGGCTGCCCGACCTCGTCGTCTGCCGGAAGGAATACGCCGAAGCCGTGCTGGCGGTGACGACGCAACAGCGCCGGCCCTACTGGTAGTCGTCGTCACAGGGGCCGACGCGGCTCACCGTGACGGCCCGGACCGGCTCACCGTCGGCCCGGAACCCGGAATGGACAGAACCCCGCCTCGCAATGAGACGGGGTCCTGTCGTAATCCGGTGCGGTCGGCGTTAGCCGATGGCGCGCACGTTCGCAGCCTGAAGGCCCTTCGGACCTTGGTTGGTCTCGAACTCGACCTTCTGTCCTTCTTCGAGATTGCGGTAGCCCGTACCGCTGATCGCGCTGAAGTGCACGAAGACGTCGGGGCCCCCACCGTCCTGGGTGATGAAGCCGAAGCCCTTCTCACCGTTAAACCACTTCACGGAACCAGTTGCCATTGAAAATCCACTCCTCTCCTGGCCAGATTTGACCCGTGTCGCTGGGGCCATGGCCGGTAGCTCTTGCGAGCTAGAGGGATTTCCAAACTTGTGATGGTGGTGCCCTCGGGAAGGAACCTTAGCGCGCTGTGGCCAGGGGAGGTGGGTTTGGGGCATCGGCGCCCAAATGGTCGCCGGTTGTTCGGACGCAGGATCGTGCCTAGCTTTGGAACTGCCGTTCTCGCCTGAAGAAGGGGGCCATCGTGACTGCGACCACCAATCCGTACCTGGAAGGCAATTTCGCACCGGTTCTGGAGGAGGTGACGGCCACCGACCTCCCGGTCACCGGTCACCTGCCCGAGGCTCTCGAAGGCCGCTATCTGCGCAACGGGCCCAACCCGGTCTCGCCTCCGGAGCCGTCCACCTACCACTGGTTCACCGGCGACGGCATGGTGCACGGGATCCGGCTCCGGGGCGGACGGGCCGAGTGGTACCGCAACCGCTGGGTGCGCTCCGTTGCGGTGGCGCAGACCCTCGGCGAGGAGCCCCGCCCCGGTGCCGTGCACGCCGGCATGGACTTCGCGCCCAACACCAATGTGATCGGCCATGCCGGCCGTACCTTCGCCATCGTCGAGGCGGGTGCGCGTCCCTACGAGTTGAGCAACGAGCTCGAGACGATCGGTCCCTGCGACTTCGGGGGCACGCTCGAGGGTGGCTACACGGCGCATCCCAAGCGCGACCCCCTCACCGGCGAGCTCTACGCCGTCTCCTACTACTTCGGGTGGGGTGACGACATTGAGGTGACGGTCATTGATGCGGACGCCAAGGTGCGCTCCAGCCGGCGCGTCGCCATGGGCGGTCCGGTGAGCGTGCACGACTGTGCCATCACGCAGCGCTCCATCGCCCTGCTCGATCTCCCCGTCACCTTCAGCCTCGACGCCGCCGCAGCCGGCGCGTCGTTCCCGTACCGCTGGGAGGACGGGTACCGGTCCCGCGTCGGGTTGTTGCCCCGCGACGGTGACTCGACCGAGGTCGTCTGGCACGACGTCGAGCCCTGCTACGTGTTCCACACGATGAATGCCTTCGACGAGCCCGGCGGCGACGGGATGGTCCTCGACGTGGTCCGCCACCCGTCCATGTTCCGCACCAATCATCTCGGCCCATCCGAAGGGTCGCCCACGCTGGAGCGCTGGCATCTCGACGGTCACGGGGGCGCGGTGAAGGAGGAACGGCTCGACGACCGCGGGCAAGAGTTCCCGCGCATCGACGAGCGCCGTGTCGGCCTGGCCCATCGCTTCGGCTATGCCGTGGCCGTCGGCCAGACGGACGGCATTGTCGGTACGGAGTCCGTGCTGCTCCGTCACGATCTGGAGCAGGGGACCAGCGAAGCCCGCTCGTTCGGCCGCGGGGCGAGTCTCGGCGAGGCGGTCTTCGTCCCACGCCAGGACGACGCCGAGGAGTCGGACGGCTGGGTGCTCCTCCTCGT
>DATAXG010000009.1:0-16704 GCA_036273055.1 Acidimicrobiales bacterium
CGGCAGATCTTCGGGAACGACCCCAATGCGCACCGGCTCCACCCCGCGCTGCAGTTCTTCTATCTGTTCATGGCCATCCCGATCGACACCTTCACCGGGTTGTCACTGGCCGGTACCAGCCATGAGCTGTTCCCCGCCTACTTCGCCACCCACCGGACCTGGGGCCCGTCGTATGTCACCGACCTCCACGTGGGGGGCGACATCATGTGGGTCGTCGGAGACACGCTGATGCTCTGGCCGATGATCCCGGTGGCCGTGCGCTGGATGCACATGGACGAGCGCAGGGCGGTGCGGGTCGACCGCGAACTCGACGAGCAGGCGCGGCGCGAGGCCGCCGAGGCCGGCCCCGTGCCCGATCATCCCCCCAGGTCCATCAGCTCCACGCGCACCCCGTCGGGGTCGGTGCAGTAGACGAACTCGAGGGCCGTCCCGCCGAGATCGATTGTCGTCCTGGTCGACTCGACGATCGCCCCGCCGAGCTCCACCACCAGGGCCGCCGTGCCGGCCACGTCGCGCACCCGGAAGGACAGGTGCGTCAACCCGAGCTGGTTCACCGCCCGCCGCTCGCGCGGACCGAACGACGCCGGCTCCCGGAAGGCCAGGAGCTCCATGGCGGTCGGGCCGCGCCGGATGAATTGCGACGTCACCGCCACCTCGGGGCACTCCATGAGGCGAGCGAACTCGGAGCCGATCTCATGGGACTCGGCCTTCTCGAATCCGAGCGCGTCGCAGTAGAAGCGCAGCGACCGCTCGAGGTCACTCACGCAGATGCCGAAGTGCGAAAAAACGGGTTCCGGGGCGTCGTCCACGCTCGTAGTCTGCCTCGTGTGACCTGGGTGCCCATTTAGCGCGCTGATCGCGCCCCATTAGGCTCATCGCCGTGACTCCGGAGAAGAAAGACCCCCAGGACAGTCCCGAACGCGTGACCGACTCGGGCATCGCGATCCAGCCCGTCTACCGAGCGGAGGATCTGGAGGCCTGGGATCCGGCCGCGCAGCTGGGCGAGCCCGGGGCCTTTCCCTTCACCCGGGGCGTCCACCCCGGGATGTACCGCTCGAAGCTGTGGACCATGCGCCAGTACGCCGGCTTCGGCTCGGCCGAGCAGACCAACGAGCGCTTCAAGTTCCTCCTCGAGGCCGGGCAGACCGGGTTGTCCTGTGCCTTCGACCTGCCGACACAGATGGGCTACGACTCCGATCACCCGCGTGCCGAGGGCGAGGTGGGCAAGGTGGGCGTCGCCATCGATTCACTCGCCGACATGCGCCTGCTCATGGCTGACCTTCCGATGGACAAGGTCACGACGTCCATGACGATCAACGCCACCGGTGCCATCCTGCTGCTCCTCTACCAATTGGTGGCCGAGGAGCAGGGAGTGGATAGCGAGAAGATCCGCGGCACCATTCAGAACGACATTTTAAAGGAGTACATCGCCCGCGGGACATACATCTACCCGCCGCGTCCTTCGATGCGCCTGATCGTCGATACGTTCTCGTACTGCGCGGGCAACCTGCCCAGCTGGAACACCATCTCCATTTCGGGGTACCACATTCGCGAGGCCGGCTCGACGGCGGTGCAGGAAATTGCGTTCACGCTCGCCAACGGGATCGCCTATGTCGAAGCCGCCATCGCCGCCGGCATGGACGTCGACGCCTTCGCGCCCCGGCTGTCGTTCTTCTGGAACGCCCACAACAACCTCTTCGAAGAAGTGGCCAAGTACAGGGCGGCGCGGCGCATGTGGGCCCGCATCATGACGGAGCGCTTCGGTGCCAAGGACGAACGCTCCAAAATGCTGCGCTTCCACACACAGACGGGTGGCTCGACGCTCACCGCCCAGCAGCCCGAGAACAACATCGTCCGAGTCACGGTCCAGAGCCTGGCGGCCGCCCTCGGCGGCACGCAGAGTCTGCACACCAATGGATTCGACGAGGCCCTCGGGCTGCCCACGACCCGGGCCGCCAAGATCGCCCTGCGCACGCAGCAGATCGTCGGGTTCGAGTCGGGGATCGCCGACACGGTCGATCCCCTGGCCGGGTCGTACTTCGTGGAATCGCTCACCGACGAGGTGGAGCAGGCGGCGAACGACTACCTGGCGCGGATCGAACAGCTCGGCGGAGCGGTGGCCGCCATTGAGGCTCGCTTCATGCAGGAGGAGATCGAGGCAGCGGCCTACAGCTTCGCCAAGTCCGTCGACGACGGCGAGAAGGTGGTCGTCGGCGTGAACCGCTTCACGGATGCCGAAGGCGAACTGACCGAGGTCTTCCCGATCGACGTCAAGCTCCAGCAGATCCAGATCGACCGCACCCAGTCGGTGCGGGCCGAGCGCGACCAGGCCGCGGTGGACCGCGCGCTGGCCGACGTTGCCGAGACGGCCAAGGGCCAGGGCAACCTGCTTGTCCCCATGAAGGCTGCCCTCAAGCAGATGGCCACTCTGGGCGAGGTGTCGGACGTCCTGCGGGCGGAGTTCGGCGTGTACCAACCCGGAGGCTGAGGTCGTGGCGGAGGAGTGGCGCGTCTCGTTCTGGCCTCTGTTCGGTCTCGTCGTCCGCACGCCGCTCCTGGAGCTCCGCCTGCTGCGCGAAGAGGAGTTCGCCGACCTCGTCGATCTCATCGACGGGGGGATCCACGACCCCGAGGCGATGCCCTTCTACAAACCCTGGACCGATGCCGAGCCGCAGCAGCGGGCCCGAGAGGCTGCGCAGTGGATGTGGCGCCACAGGGCCAACTGGTCCCCGGACAGCTGGACGCTGACCTGCGGTGTCTTCGTCGGCGGCAGGCCCGTCGGAGTCCAGGACGTCGGGGCGGCGCACTTCCGCGCCGTGCGCTCGGTCGAGACGGGGTCCTGGCTGGGCCGGGCGCACCAGGGGCAGGGCCTGGGGCGCGAGATGCGGGAGGCCGTCCTCCACCTGGCGTTCGCCGGCCTGGACGCGCAAGAGGCGCTCAGCGGCGCCTTCGAGGACAACGCAGCCTCCCTGGCGACGTCGCGGGCGGTCGGATACGAGGAGAACGGCGAGGCACGGGGGCATCGCCGCGACGGGTCGGCCCGGACCATCCGCTTCCGTTTGGGGCGGGAGGCCTGGGAGCGGCACCGGCGCTCGGACATCGAGATCCACGGGCTCGAGGAGTGCCTGGACATGTTCGTCGGTCCGACCGGCTGAACTCGCCGGCCCTCCTCGGGGCTGAGGCCTCAGTCCGTCGCCGAGCCGCTCCGTGCAGCGTCGAGTGCGTCGGCGACCGCGCTGCGCCAGTCGGTGTCCGACGCGAAGAGAATTCCGGTCCAGCCGTGTCCCGTCGCAGTCTCGATGCTGGCCGCGGTGTCGTCGAGAAAGACCACCGAAGGACCCAGGCCGGCAACACCGAGTCGACGATCGGCGCGGTCGTAGAAGTCGGGGTCGCTCTTCACTACTCCCAGGTCGCCCGAGAATGCGGTGCCCTGCAGGGGGAGCAGCGGAGCCAGACGCTGCTGGAGGAACCGGGCCCTGCGGGGCTCCTGGTTCGACACCAAGGCAAGCGGAACGCCCTGTCCGGCCCAGGCCGTGGCCGCGGCAAGGACCGCCGGCGGCACGACGAAGTCCTCCTCGTACCAGCAGTCCAGGGCGGCTTCGACACCCATCTCCCAACCGAGTTCACGCAGCGCATCGGCCAGAGCGGACTCGACGGGCCGCCGGCCGGTCACGACCTCGGCCCACGGCGCGGCGAAGAGCGCCTGGTCCAAGGGCCGTGCGTCCACACCGAATCGTTCGCCGAAGGCGTCCAGCCACGGCCCGCGCCCGCCCTGGCATCCGTTCAGGACTCATCGACCGCGTCGACCTCCCTCGTACCGGATCGTCGTGCTCTGCGGCCGAAGCCGGAGAACTTCCCGAGGATCGAATACCCGCGCCGTTGCCGCATGGCGCTCCGCCGGAACGGATCGTCAGGCTCCAGGTGCTCGACGGCGCCCGCGACCACCTGGTCGAACATGGAGGAGGCTTCTGTGGATCGCTTGAGCGCGACCAACTCCGTGGCGATGGCCCACTTCTGAAGGAGGATCGTGCGCTGGTCCCCGGCGTGTCGTTCCAGACGCTCGAGGGCGTCGGTGAAGAGCCCCAGGGCCAACTCGTGGTTCCCGAGATGGCGGTGCGTCTGGGCCAGATCGATCTCCGCCCGGATGGTCTCGGCGGCATCGGCCCCCATCGACCGGCGCGCCGATTCGAGCACACGCACCCGGAGCGGGAACTCGTCGCCGTGGCGCCGGAGCCTGCGGAGGGTGATGGCCAGGTTGGTGGCGGTTTGCCGTGAGAGCTCGCTGTCGATGCCATCGTCGCGGTCGGACGACGACAGGACCCGCTCCCAGAGGCGCCGGCTCGCCTCGTGCTCGCCGGACCGGTCCAGCACGATGGCCAGGTTGAACTCGGTCCACCTGATCCGAACCTCATCGTGGTGGGGAGTGCGGTTCTGGCGCGAGAGCGAGGTGGTGAGGACCCGCTCGGCCTCGCGGAGTTCTCCCGCGTCGCGCAGGGCGCGCCCCAGCTGGAGCATGGCGTCGAACGTCGTCGGGTCCGACGTTCCGTAGAGTTCCTGCCGGGCGTCGAGAAGGAGCCGCGCCTCCTCGACCACGCGAGCCTGGCTGTCGTCCATTGGAGGCCGACGTTATCGGCCCGGTGGGACAGCCGGCTCAGGCTACGGCGTGGCTGATCTCCTCGAGTGAGAGCTCGGTGGTGTGTGATGCGCCACATGCGGCGCACGCCTGCGTGTGGATGGAGGAGCGGACGAGCCGGGTCCGGGCCTCGTTCAGGAAGACCGTGAAGTTTCTCCCGTGCGGGTCGATCTCCAGATCCCAGTAGGGGCGCCACTCCGTGGAGATCCGGGGACGCCCGACGGTGATGCCGCGCAGGATGCGGCAGTAGCGCAGCTGGCGCGGATCGAAGATCCAGGTGCTGTGGCACGACTCCAACGTGATGATGTTCATGACCGAGAGCCTGATCGGCTGCCCTCAACGGGACCTCGGAGAAGGCTGGCTCAGGGCTTGGAATCTGATTGCAGTGTCATGACACTTCGTCGACGACCGCGTCGGCTGCGTCAGGAAGGGCCTTCAGGCGGTGACGACGGCCTCGAAGTGCTCCACCACGGGGAAGGGGTCGTAGAAGTGGTGCAGCGCAGAGCGCCATTCCTGGTATGCCGCCGACCCCCGAAAGCCTTCGGTGTGGTCCTCCAGGTGCTCCCACTCCACCAAGAGGAGGAAACAGCCGGGGCGCTCCACGCAGCGCTCGACCCGCAGCGACACGAAGCCCGGGCTGGCGGCGATGAGCGCCTTTGCCTCGCCCATCGCGTCCACGAACGCATCCTCCTGCCCGGCAACGATCTCGAGGACCGCGTGCTCGGTGATCACGCGCCGAGCAGACGGGCGCGCAAGGCCGGATCGGTGGCCGCGTCAATGGCGGTCCAGGCCAGCGCGATCGCTCCGTCCCGCACGGCGGCGTCCGCCGACGGAGTGATGCAGGCGGCGGCGAACTCGTGCTGGTGGTTGACGGCGCCGTGGGTCTCAATGCCGATGAGGGGGTGGATGGTCGGCACCGCCAGCGAGACGTTGGCCATGTCCGTCGAGAACGTGGGCAGCGGCGTCCCGTCGTCGTCCGCATCGAAATGCCGACCGAGTGCCTCGGCGTTGGCCCGGTAGGCCTCGAGCAGGACGGGGTCGGCCTCCATGTGCGAGTAGACCGGCGAGAGCTCTTCGTAGTCGAGGGAGCAGCCCGATGCGAGCGCACCCGCCTCGAAGCACGCGTCCACGCGGGGCCGCAGTGCGGACAGGCCGTGGGCGGTGCGCGAGCGGACCATGTAGCGGGCCGTGACCGAGGCCGGGATGACGTTTGCGGCAGACGAGCTCTTTATGACCACCCCGTGCACCTGGTCTCCCGGCGGCAGCTGCTGACGCAGGAGGCCGATGGCCACCTGTGCGATCGTCAGTGCGTCCTGCGCGTTGACGCCCTCCCACGGCGCGGCGGAGGCGTGGGCTTCACGTCCGCTGAAGTGGACGTCGTAGTGGGCCACGGCCAGGCAGCTCCCCGTCAGCCGCTCGGTCGGCCAGGGGTGCACCATCATGGCGGCGTGGACGCCGGCGAAGGCGCCGCGCTCGAGCATGAGCACCTTCCCGCCTCCCCCTTCCTCGGCCGGGGTGCCCAGCACGCGCACCGTCATGCCGATCTCGTCCGCCACGGAGGCCAATGCGAGCCCGGCTCCCACCGCGGTCGCCGCGATGATGTTGTGCCCGCAGGCGTGGCCGACGTCAGGTAGGGCGTCGTACTCGGCGCACACAGCCACGACGAGGTCGCCGTCGCCGGCCCGGGATTCGAGCGCCGTGGGTAACTGGTAGACGCCCTCGTCGACGGCGAGGCCCCCGGCCCGGAGCGTCTCGGCCACCGCCCGGGCCGATGCGGTTTCCCCGAAGCACAGTTCGGGCGTGGCGTGGACCGAGTGGCTGAGCGCGACAAGTCGGTCCAGATGCCGCTCGACCACCGCGGCGGCGGCCTCCTTGGCGGACGACGCAGTGACCGGTGGGGCTGTCACCTACTCAATGACCGCCACGATGTCGCCGGCGCCGACGGAATCGCCGGCACTGACCTTGATCTCCTTGATCACGCCGTCCTTCTCCGCCGCCACGGCGTTCTCCATCTTCATCGCTTCGAGCAGGCAGATCGACTGGCCCACCTCGACGACATCGCCCACTGCCACAAGGACCTTGACGATGGTCCCTTGCATGGGGACGGTCACCTGGCCCGAACCGCTCCCGGCCACCGCGGCAGCGGCGGTGCGCTTGGGCCGGCCGGCCACCCGGCCCGGCGCGGCAGCGGTGCCCAGATCGGGCACCCACAGGCGCACCGAGTAGCGCCGGCCGTCGACCTCGGCGGTCACGTCGCGCTGCACCGTGGGCACTTCGTCCTCCGCCGGCATCGGCGCCGGCGCGCCGGCCGGCTCGGTGACCAGGTCGGAGAGGTCGAGCGTGTCCTCGACCCACTTGGTCGAATGGGTGGCCGCGGCGAAGTCGGGGTGACTGAGGATCGCCACGTGGGCCGGCAGCGTCGTGGCCACCCCCGTGACGGAGGTCTCGCCGATGGCACGGAGCATGCGACGACGGGCCGCCTCCCGATCGGGGGCCCAGACGATCATTTTGGCGATGAGGTTGTCGTAGTACTGCGAGACCGTGTCGCCGGACTCGTAGCCGGCATCGAGGCGGACGCCGGGGCCGGAGGCCGCGTGGAACGACGTGAGGGTGCCGGGTGACGGCGAGAACCGGCCACCGCTGGGGTCCTCGGCGTTGATGCGGACCTCGATGGCATGGCCGTTGCGGCTGATGTCGTCCTGGGTGAGGTCGAGCTTGTCGCCCGCCGCGATGCGGATCTGCCAGGCCACGAGATCCAGCCCGGTGACCAGCTCGGTGACCGGGTGCTCCACCTGCAGCCGCGTGTTCATCTCCAGGAAGTAGAACTCGCCGTTTTGATACAGGAATTCCACGGTTCCGGCGTTGTAGTAGCCGCACGCCTCCGACACCTTCACGGCAGCCGCCCCCATGGCCCGGCGGACGTCCTCGGGGAAGTTGGGAGCCGGGCTCTCCTCGACCAGCTTCTGGTGGCGACGCTGCGCCGAGCAGTCGCGCTCTCCGAGCCACAGCGTGTTGCCGTGCTGGTCGGCCAGCACCTGCATCTCGACGTGCCGCGGCCACTCGAGGTAGCGCTCCAGGTAGATCTCCGGGCGGCCGAAGTAGGCCTGGGCCTCGCGGGCAGCCGACTCCATCGCTTCCGCCGCCTCTGCTGCGGCGGCCACCACCTTCATGCCGCGCCCGCCACCGCCGTAGGCGGCCTTGATGGCAACCGGCCAGCCGTGCTCCTCGCCGAACGCCACCACCTCGTCGGCCGAGGTCAGCGGCTCGGAGCGTCCCGGCACGCCGGCGACACCGGCTTCCTCCGCGGCGAGCCGGGAGCTGATCTTGTCGCCCATGACCTCGATCGCCTCGGGCGGCGGCCCGATGAACGTGACGCCGCGCTCGGTGATGGCGCGGGCGAAGTCGGTGTTCTCGGAGAAGAAGCCGTACCCGGGGTGGACGGCGTCGGCACCGCTCTGTTCGATGGCGCGCAGGATGGCCTCGGTGTTGAGGTAGCTCTCCGCCGCCGTCTCTCCGCCCAGGGCATAGGCCTCGTCCGCCATGCGGACGTGCAGCGCGTCGCGGTCGAGGTTGGAGTACACCGCCACCGTGGCGATGCCCATCTCGCGGCACGTCCGGATCACCCGGACGGCGATCTCCCCACGATTTGCAATAAGGACCTTCTTGATCACGCTGGCCTTTCCTCCCTGCGGCGGACCTTCACAATTGCACGCGCCCTATGGTGTGTGCCATGTGGGGTGGCGAGTGGGACATCCACTGGCTGGCTGAGGTCGACTCCACGAACACCTACGTCCGTGACCTGGCGCGACAGCGGGCGCCGGCCGGCCTGGTCGCGGTCGCCGACCACCAGACCGCCGGCCGGGGGCGGCTCGACCGGCGTTGGGAGTCACCGCCGGGGGCGAACCTCCTGGCCTCGGTGCTGCTCCGGCCCGAATGCGGTCCCGGCGATGTCCACCTCTGTGCCGGGGCGGTGGCGCTGGCCGGAGCCGACGCCTGCCGGCAGGTTGCAGGGGTCGAGCCCGAGCTCAAATGGCCCAACGACCTGCTCCTGGACGGCGCCAAGCTGGCCGGGGTCCTGGCTGAGGCGGAGTTCTCCGGGCCCCGCCTGACCGCCGTCGTGGTCGGCATCGGGATCAACGTGGCCTGGCCCGGGCCGCCCGGAGCAGGAGGCGCCTGCCTGGACGACGTGGGCGGGAGGGCGCAGCCGGTGGACCGCCAGATCCTCCTCCAGCATGTGCTGGACGCCCTTCAACCCCGGTTTGCCCTGCTCGACGAGGCCGAAGGTCGACGGAGCCTGGCTGAAGAGGTGCGTCGGCGGTGCGCCACTCTGGGGCAGGAGGTGCGGGTGACCCTGTCCGGCGAGGAGCTGATCGGGCGGGCCGGCGCCATCGACGACGCCGGCCGTCTGGTGGTGGAAACGGCCACCGGGACACGGTCCGTCAGCGCGGGGGACGTGGTGCATCTCCGTCCTGACCAGGGCAGGAAAGGGTCTCGGGGCCTGGGCTAATATCGGCGGCACTATGCGCCTTCTCGTCACGGGAGGTGCCGGTTTCATCGGGTCGAACTTCGCTCGCTACTGGGTCGAACAGCACCCCGAGGACCATGTCGTCGTCTACGACGTCCTCACCTATGCCGGCAACCGACTGAGCCTGTCTGACATCGACGACCGGATCGTTTTCGTCCAGGGGGACATCTGTGATCCGACCGCGGCCGAGAAGACACTCCGGAGCGAGGGGATCGACACGGTCGTCCACTTCGCGGCCGAATCGCACAACTCCCTGGCCGTCCTCAATCCGGGGCTGTTTTTCCGGACAAACGTCCTCGGGACGCAGAGCATGCTCGAAGCGGCCCGTCAGGCCGGTGTGGCGCGCTTCCATCACGTCTCGACCTGCGAGGTGTACGGCGACCTTCCGCTGGACACCGACGAGGCCTTTCACGAGGACTCGCCCTACAGGCCGCGGACGCCCTACAACGCATCGAAGGCGGGGGCGGACCACGCGGTGCGGGCCTACTCCGAGACGTACGAGCTCCCCGTCACGATCACCAACTGCGCCAACAACTACGGCCCGTACCAGTTCCCCGAGAAGCTGATCCCGCACTTCTGCGCGCTGGCCCTCGACGACCAGGCGCTCACGCTCTACGCCAGCACCGAGAACCGCCGGGAGTGGTTGCACGTCCACGACCACTGCACCGCCATCGATGCCGTGCTCGCACGCGGTCGGGTGGGGGAGACGTACCACGTCGGCAGCGGCGTTGAGGCGTCGATCATGGAGGTGGCTGATCGCATTTTGGCGGCGTTGGGCAAGCCGCAGTCGCTGAAGACGATCGTCCCCGACCGTCCCGGTCACGACCGGCGCTACGTCCTCGATTCCTCGAAGTTGCGCAACGAACTGGGCTGGGCGCCGTCGGTGGAGTGGGAGCAGGGACTGGCGGAGACCGTGGAGTGGTATGCCACCAACCGAGGCTGGTGGGAGCCGCTGCGGGAGCGGGCGCCCATCGCCGAGGGCTCCTGGGGGACCGGGGACGCCTGAACGGTGCGGATCCTCATCACCGGGGCGGAAGGGCAACTGGGCCGCGACCTGACTGACTGCCTGGCGGGGACAGTGCCGGCCGGTGGGGTGCGCTGCGCCCTGTTGGGCCCCGAAGGACCCCGAACCGGCCTGGAGCACGAGGTCCTGGCCACCGACATCGACACCATGCGGGTCGACGACCGTGACGCGGTCCTGACGACCTTCACCGCCTTCCGCCCCGAGCTCGTCCTCCACGGTGGCGCCTTCACCGCCGTCGAACGGTGCGAGACCGAAGTCGATGCGGCCTACGCCGTCAATGCGACGGGCACGCGCCACATCGCCGAGGCGGCCGCCATGGTCGACGCGCACGTCGTCTACGTCTCGACCGACTACGTGTTCGACGGCACCGCTGACCGCCCGTACCGGGAGTGGGACGCACCCTGCCCGACCTCGGTCTACGGGGCTTCCAAGCTGGCAGGTGAGCGCGAGTGCCGGCCGGGTTCCACCATTGTGCGGACAAGCTGGCTGTGCGGGGCCCATGGCGCCAACATGGTGGCGACCGCCCTGCGGTTGGCCGATGGCGAGGGCGAGCTCCGATTCGTCCACGACCAGCACGGATCACCGACCTTCACGGCCGATCTCGCGCCCACCGTGGTGACCCTGGGGCTCGATCGCCGGCCCGGGATCTTCCACGCCACGAACAGCGGCGCCACCACGTGGTGGGGCCTGGTGCGGGCCGTGTTCGCCGAGGCCGGCGCCGACCCTGAGCGGGTGCTCCCCATCGGGACCGCCGAGCTCGATCCGCCTCTGCTGGCGCCTCGTCCGGCCTATTCGGTGCTCGACAACATGGCGCTGCGCTTGAGCGGCCTGCCCGCGTTGCCTGACTGGCAGGACGGGCTCGCTCGCCTCGTCCACGCACTTCGCCCAGGCTCGGCAGCAGCGTGAGCGCGTCGACCAACGGTCAGACGAAGGGTCGCACGGTGGCCGTCATCGGTGCCGGCTACGTGGGCCTGCCGACGGCGGCCACGCTGGCCCATTTCGGCCACCACGTGGTGCTGGCCGAGCGTGAGCACTCCAAGCTCTCAGCGCTCCGCTCGGGCCGGATGCCCATTTTCGAGGCCGGACTCGACGAGCTGGTGGCCAGTGGCGTGGCGGCGGGCGATCTCTCCTTCACTGAATCGGCAGTCGACGCGGTCACCGGGGCGGATTTCGTCTTCCTCTGCGTGCCGACACCCCAGAGCGCCGACGGTTCGGCCGACCTGTCCTACGTCGAAGAGGCCGCCAAGGAAATCGCATCCTCCCTGCTGAGCGGCGCCATCGTCGTCAACAAGTCGACCGTGCCCGTCGGCTCCGCCAACATGGTCGAGAAGGTGATCGGGCGGCCCGACATCAGTGTCGTCTCCAACCCTGAGTTTCTCCGGGAAGGCAATGCCGTGGTGGACAGCCTCAACCCGGACCGGATCGTCGTGGGCGCCGACGACGCGCAGGCGGCAGCGAAGGTGGGCGAGCTGTTCTCGTCGACCCGGGCGCCGCTGATCGTGACCGACGCCACGACGTCGGAGACCATCAAGTACGCCTCCAACGCCTTCCTTGCCACCAAGCTGAGCTTCGTGAACGCCCTCGCCGGCCTGTGCGAGGAGGTGGGCGCCGACGCCCGTGACGTGTTGCTCGGCCTCGGGTACGACAAGCGCATCGGGTTCGAGTTCCTCCGACCCGGGCCCGGATGGGGCGGTTCGTGCCTGCCCAAGGACACGCGTGCCCTGCTCCATATCGCCGGAGAGGCCGGTTACGACTTCTCGTTGCTGGCCGGAGCCATCGCCTCGAACGACGAGCAACTGTCACGGGTCATGGACAAGATCGAGGCGGCCTGCGGCGGTTCGGCGGACGGCGCCACAATTGGGGTCTGGGGCTTGACCTTCAAGGCGAACACGGACGACCGGCGTGACTCGCCCAGCCTGCAGATCGCCCATCGCCTGGCCGATCGTGGCGCCACGGTCCAGGCCTTCGATCCCACGGTCGACGCCAAGTCCGACGTCCCCGACCTGCACGGCCTGCAGCTGCGGGCCGATCCGTACGCGGCGGTGACCGGGGCCCAGGTTCTGGTCGTCCTGACGGAGTGGGACGAGTTCCGGCGGCTGGACTTCTCCCGGGTCCTGGCCGCCATGGACCAGCCCAATATCGTCGACGCCCGCAACCTGCTCGACCCGGCGGCGGTCCGGCGGATGGGCTTCTCCTACTCGGGCATCGGGCGCCAGTGAGTCGGATCGTGGTGGCCGGCGGCGCCGGCTTCCTGGGCTCCCACCTCTGTGACAGCCTCGTCGAGCGGGGCGACACCGTGGTCTGCCTCGACGATCTCTCCACGGGCTCACGGGAGAACGTGGCGCACCTGATCGGCTGTGAACGGTTCAGCCTCGTGGTCACGAACGTCAGCGAGAACGTGGACCTTCCCGACGCGTCCCGGGTCGACGCCGTGTGCAACCTGGCCTCTCCGGCGTCGCCACCGGCTTACCTGGCCCGACCGTTCGACACCCTCGCCGTCGGCAGCGAAGGTACGCGCCGCCTGCTGGAGCTGGCTCGCCGGCACGAGGCACGATTCTTGATGGCGAGCACCAGCGAGGTCTACGGCGACCCCGCGGTGCACCCCCAGGTGGAGAGCTACCGAGGCAATGTCGACCCGACAGGGCCGCGCAGTGTCTACGACGAGGCCAAGCGTTTCTCCGAGAGCCTGACGATGGCGATGCACCGGACGCATGGTCTCGACGTGGGCATCGTCCGCATCTTCAACACGTACGGTCCACGGCTGTCTGCCGGCGACGGCCGCGTCGTGTCCAACTTCATTGTCCAGGCGCTGCGGGGTGATCCGTTGACCGTCTACGGGGATGGGAGCCAGACGCGCAGCCTGTGCTTCGTCGAGGACGAGATCCGGGGCCTCATCGCCCTCCTCGACTCCTCGCTCGTCGGCCCAGTCAACATCGGGAACCCCGATGAACGCACCATGCTCGATCTGGCCGGCTTCATCCTGGAGGTCACGGGCTCGTCGTCGCAGATCGTGTTCGAGCCGCTACCGATCGACGACCCGACCCGCCGGTGCCCCGACATCAGCCTGGCTCGCCGCGAGCTGGGCTGGGAGCCCAGGATCGGCCTGCGGGAAGGCATTGAGCGCACAATCCACTACTTCGCGGACAGAGTGCAAGACTGACCAACGCCATGACGGAGCCAGACCCAGAGACCAACCCGAATGACGTGAGTGCCGTGCCAGAGGAGTTCACGCCTCGCACCTACAAGTCGCTGACGGTCATCGTGCCCGTGTTCAACGAGCGCACGACCGTGGCCGAGGTGATCCGTCGCATGCGTGCCGTCGAGCTGCCCGTCTTGCTGCAGATCGTCGTCGTCGACGACGGCTCGAGCGACGGCTCCGACAAGGTGCTCGGGGCAATCGAGGACTCGACGGTGCAGGTCCTGCGGCACAAAGTGAACCAGGGCAAGGGTGCGGCCATCCGCACCGGCCTGGCCGAGGCGCGTGGTGACCTCGTGCTCATTCAGGACGCCGACCTCGAGTACGACCCCAACGACTGGCCCCGGCTGCTGGAGCCGATCATTCGGGGCAAGTCCCGCGTCGTCTACGGGAGCCGCTTCACCGGTGAGCGCAAGAACATGATGCCGTTGCACTGGTTCGGCAACCGGCTGCTGTCCCTCGTCACAAATGTCCTGTATCGAACGACGCTCTCGGACATGGAGACCTGTTACAAGCTCTTCGACGCCCAGGTCATTGAGGGGTTGACCTTGGTCTCCAACCGCTTCGACTTCGAGCCCGAGATCACGGCCAAGGTGCTTCGTCGTGGCCACCGGATTTACGAAGTGCCGATTTCCTACGCGGGCCGCGAGCACGACGAAGGGAAGAAAATCACCTGGCGCGACGGGATCAGCGCATTGGTGGCCCTGGTGAAGTTCCGCTTCACCAGGAAATACTGAGCACCCGATGTCCGGCACGATGGGCGCCGTCGTCGTCGACCACGACGCTGGGCCCCTACTGGAAGGGTGCGTCCGCTCCATCCTCGAGAACGGTGCCTCGCCGGTGGTGGTGGTCGAGAACGGGGCGGCCGGCAGCGCCGCCACCGCCCTGGAACACCTCCCCGGGGACCCGGACGACCAGCCGGTGCAGCTGGTGCGGCCCGGTCGCAATCTGGGCTTCGGCGCTGGGGTCAACCGGGGCCTGGCCGCACTGGCCGGGGAGCCCACGCCCCCGGAGTGGATCCTCGTCTGCAATCCCGACCTCGTCGTGCACCCCGGCGCGCTGACCGCGTTGCGCCAGGCGCTGGAGACAGAGCCGGCGTGGGCGCTGGTCGGGCCGCGCATCTTCACCGAGACGGGCGAGGTCTACCCCTCGGTGCGCAACTTCCCCACCTTCACCGATGCGGCCGGACACGCGCTGCTGGCGCTGTTCAACCCGGAGAACCCTTTCACCATGCGCTACAACCCCGGCACTCCCCGAGGCGATCTGGTGACGAAAGCCGGGTGGGTCTCCGGTTCGTGTTTCCTGGCCCGGCGGAGCGCGCTGGAGGAGCTGGGCGGCTTCGACGAGGCGTACTTCATGTACAACGAGGACATGGACCTGTGCTGGCGAGCCCATGATGCCGGGTGGGGCGTGGGGTTCGCCGGGACGGCCGAGGTGACCCACGTGCAGGGAGTCAGCACGGCGCGGCATCCCTACCGGATGATGGCGGCCCACCACCGTTCCGCCCTTCGCTTCACCTTCCGGACCACCAAGGGCTGGCGACGCGTGGCGCTCCCCTTCGCGGCAGTGGTGCTCGGGGCACGCATGGCCATAGCCACAGCCCGCATCGCCGTGTCCCGCTAGCGCGTTGGGCGGGCACCGGGGTCTGTTCATCGTCGCGCTGGTGGCCATCGGGGTCACGCTCCTGGCGCTCGTCGCGGCGGCGGTCCTCAGCGGGCCGCGACAGAAGCCGGTCGTCCACGTGGAGCCACAAGTCACCTTTGCCCTGCCGCCGCCGGCGTCCGCCTGCGCCGGGGCAACCCCGCAGGCTGGCGGCGGGGAGAAGGTGCCCCTGACGGTGAGTGTGGTGGCCGGGCAGGTGGCCGAGCTGGTCGACGTGTGCATCGGCGCCCACGGGCCGTACCCCTTCATCCTCGACTCCGGCGCGGGGCAGTCGACCATCGACGCGGGGCTGGCCCGTCGGCTGCACCTGGCCAGTGCCGGCCCGGCGCTGGAGTTCGCCGGCGTGGGCTGCACCGGGACCGCCCGGCCCGTGTCGGTGGGCGCCTGGTCGCTCGACGGCGTGCCGCTGTCGGGTGAGGACCTGACGGCCGCCACGCTGCCCCAGATGGGCGGGAAGGGTGAGCCCGTCGGCCTCCTCGGCTCAGACGTCCTCTCCCGCTTCGGCGCGCTGCGGATCGACTTCGCCCCCGCCGCACTCGTGCTGCCGGGCCCGGAGGGCGCGTCGCTGGCCCAGTCGTCGCCGTTCACCGGACCGCTGGGCGCACCCCCGTCGGCGCTCACGTTGGGCGAGAGTGGGACGACGGTGCCGCTGACAGTCATGCCGGCGACTGGCGACGTGTCGCTGAGCGTGGCGGTCCGCTTCACCCGCGGCCCCGGACGGGATTTCGTCGTGGACACTGGTTCCTCGCAGAGCGTCGTGTCCTCCCTGGTGGCCAGGCGCGTGCCGCTGGCGAGCACTGACCTGGCCCAGCGCCAGTCCACCGTGTGCTCGGTGATCACGGTTCCGCTCGTGCACAGCGGGTCGTGGTTCGTGCCAGGACTGACGCTCCATCCCCAGCTCATCGGCTCGACCGATTTCGGCGCCATCAGCCTGTCGGGCACACAGGGCCTGCTCGGCTCGGACCAGCTGCGGCGCTACGGGTGGGTCATCCTGGACTACGCCGACGGGCAGATGGTGTTGGGCTGAGGCGGAGACCGCCCCGTCAGATCGTCCCCTCGTCGACGGCGTTCTTGATCCATGGGATCACCTCATTGAGCATCTCGCTCAGTGACGTCTTCGCCTCGAACCCGAGCACCTTCTTCGCTTTCTCTGTGGCCGGGACACGACGCGCCACGTCGTGTTCGAAGGCGGGGTCCGCCACGTAGTGGAACTCCGAATCCTCGCCCCGGATCTTCTTCCAGATCGTCTCGGCCAGCTCGAGTACTGTGGTCGAGGCAGCTGTCGAAAGGTTGAAGTCCTCGTTCAGAGCCTCAGGCCGCTCCATTGCCGTCACGATCCCCTCGGCCAGGTCTCCGCCGTATGTGTAGTGACGGATTTGACTGCCGTCCCCGAGGATGTGGAGCGGGTCTTGGCCCTTGAGGACCTTCTGCACGAGATCGGGCACCACATGGCTCATGGCCAGGCTTACGTTGCCCGAGAAGATCTCCACGTCCCCGAGCGCCCTACGCTCCCCGATGCCGACACAGTTGAACGGGCGCAGGATGGTGAACGGCAAGCCGTACTGGGAGTGCGCGGCGCGAGCGAAGTACTCCACCGCAAGCTTCTGGAAGCCGTAGGAGGAGATCGGAGGAGGGACCTCGTGCTCCTGTCCTTCGAACGAGGG
>DATAXG010000010.1:0-57844 GCA_036273055.1 Acidimicrobiales bacterium
GTACGAGATCGATGCTCGGGTAGCCCAGGCCTGTCGAAACAGGTGCGGAGAGCTGCTCGCCCCACATCGCCTCTATCGAGAAATCGAACTGTGAAGCCCACGCCGCATAGGGCAGTACGAATACTTTCCCGTAGCGGGATCCTGGTCCGGGCACACGCCCATTCACCGAAACAAGGCCGGCGCTATCCCCATTCGCCGCCGGCGACACAAAACTCGCGAAACGGCTCCGAAGCGCAAGCGGCCCCAGCGCGGAGCGGCCACCTGAGAGGTGGAAAGGTGGCCACTAACGCCCCTGGAAATCGGACGCCGGTCGCATCGCCCGACGCGGAGCTGGACTCCCAACAGGAAGGGAGCCGCTCTCGCACACCCTGTCGCGTGACTGAGGCAGGTGCACGGTGAAGATGCCCAAACTCGTGGGAATTATGCGCCCCTTCGGGTTAATGACGATGGGAGCGTCCGGCTGGTGCAGGTAGCCTTGATCCGATGACAAAGAGGGTGTGGCTCACGACGGCCGGCACTGAGTTCGAGGTGACAAAGACAGAGCCGATGAGCATCGGGCTGAACGTCGCAGTCACCGTGCGAGCGGCCGACGGAGCCGTCCCCTCCGACGGTGTATGGCTGAACGGCGAGCGTTCCTTCGACACATACGTCATTGTCGACGGTGTCGTGCGGTTCCACAGTCCGGAGGAGTCAGCTGCAGCCCAGTCCTTCGAGCTGCATGAGGCTGCCGGCGGAGGCCAAATCTTGTAGCCCTGTCTTACGGCCAGCGCGATCCACCCGCGTGCCAGGCGGGCCCATACGCTTCGAAGCGATGCTCCAGGAGCTCGACACCGACGATCCTCAGCCGGTCGGACCGCGCCAAGCACCCACAATGACGCCAACCACCAGTTGACAACGATCCGGGGTTGCGCTGGCTAATTGAGCAGATGCCCTTTCCACCCGGCACGAGCCAGGGGTCCCTCCTGGCGTCCCGAGGACGGAGGTGTCTTTGCCTACAGGACAGAGGCGTTCCATGGTTCGATAGGGGCGGACGGCGGTTGAACTCCCCGATCGTCGGCGCAGCATCGACCCCCGACGGGGACGGCCACGGGCTCGCGGCGAGCGACGGAGACGTCTTCAGCTCCGGCACCACTTTCTTCGGTTGGGTGGGCAGCCGGCAAAGAGTGAAACTGCCTGATCGATCGCCCGAGAGTGGAGTCAACCTCGTACCGTTGTGTAGAGACTGGGTCGTGGGAGGATCCGATCCTTTCAGAGCGCCTTGGAACGAAGATCATCGCGAGTTCGCACCCGATGTCCGATCCCGAGAGACGGTTCGCTCAGTCTGGCCACCACTCCAGTGGGGTCACCAGGTCGTCACGGACCTTCATCCAGAGCTCGGTCCGATGGTCCTTGCAGGTCCACAGTGGCCCGACCCTGCCCTCGCCATCGATTCCCGTGGCTCCGTGGACGCGGGTGAGCGCTCGGCTGCACCCATCCTTCGAACAGGTCCCGATCCGATCGGTCACATCGTCCTGGGTCCAGTCCCGCTCAATTGCCATTCCCCACCGCCGCGCTCGTCGGATCCGGAAATTACAGCGATCTCTGAGGCTTCGTGCCGAGCACCCTTTTGGCCACGACTCCGTCACCCGGTGGTCGCGCTCGAGTCATGAGAGGTGGCGAACGGTCGCGAGGGGGCGGTTTAACCTGCTCCCCCTGCAAGACGGGCGTTTTTGCCCTCCCGACGACCCGCGATCGGTTCGTAGGATTCAGCCGGTAGGTTTGGCATCGCCGGGTCACGTACAACCGCTCCACGTCAGTCACGAGTCGTGGCGGAACGTGACCCGGAACTGATGAGAGCCCCCTTCGGAGCAGCCGTTGCGCCCGGGAACGGCCAGGTGTCCTTCTATCGTGGTGCTCCATTCGGTCCCTGCGATCCCCGGGTTGGGCGGACATCGGCGGGCCGGCCTTCCTCATCCCTGCTGTCGCCGTTCCCACCATGACCATCGAAGAGGACTGGCACGGTCGGCCAATGATCGACCAGCCCACATACCTCTGGATTTTGGCGGCGCGCCTCGTCGCAGCATCCTTCCTCGCCGGCGGCGCCATCGTCGCCTTTCGCAGGCCTTCGGCGCCGACCAGATATGCCGCTGCGGCAGGGGTTCCGGCGGTGACGGTGTCGTCGATCGGCGGCCTCTACCGGAGACTCTGGCTGGTCCATGAGCGGGTCCCGATCGATGTGCGGCACCTTTGGCTCCTTGGTGTCGTCGCAGCCATCGCACTCAGCCTGGCGGGATGGGTTCTCGGGAGACAGTTCACTCGCTGAGGCCAGCACGAACGACAGCCTTCGGTGACCCCATCGATTGACTCGCGCAGGCTTTGGATCGAACCCCGCATCCGCTGCGTGGATTGCTCGACCGGGCACCGTGGGGAGCAGTCCGAGGGCGACCAGGGAAAACGGACAACACCGGAACAACCCCGGAGCCAAACGCCCGTTGGACCCACAAGCGGAGGTCACAGGGGCTGTTTTCCGCGCAGCGGCTTAAAAAGTAGGCCCGGGCGCCAGAAGGCGCCGGAACGCGAGGTGTGTCATGGACAATCGACGCCGTTTCCACCGCCAACCTGCCGGCTGGACTGCCTCCTACCAACTGGCGGGTGAAGACGCCGTCGGATGGCGTGAATGTCGGGTTGTGGACATCTCCATGCTCGGCCTCGGGATCACCTTCGATCACCCGGATCCTGCCGCGTTGTCCGGTCGCCTCATCTCCGTGAACCTTCCGGGCGACGGAAGCTGCGTGAACGTTCGCCTCGAAGGCGAAATCAAGAACGCCACCCTCACGATGGGCCGGGATCTGCGCGTCGGAATTGAATTCGTCCGGCTCTCCGAGACCGAGCAGGCAATCACAGCGGTGTTGAGCGTCATGAGCGACGTCCTCGTCAACATCTAGCGCTCACATCGCTGTCCGAAGACAAGGAAAGCAACGTCTGATCGCCCGACGACGGGGATCAGGAGAAGAGGAGGGGTACATCATGGAGTACCGCCGACGAGTGCCGCGTCAGCCCACGGCTTGGGCGGGGTTCTGCCACATTGACGGGGAATCCCCCGCACGGTGGCGGGATTGCGAGGTCATCGACATCTCGATGTTCGGCCTTGGGGTCACCTTCCATCATCCCGAGCCGTGGAACCTGGTGAACAGGCGGATCTTCGTCGACATCTCGGCCATCGGTGACGCCGTCAATATCCGGCTCGAGGGCGAAATTCGGAATGCTGACCTCACGCTCGAGGGGGACATCCGGGTTGGAATCGAGCTCATCGGGCTCTCCGAGTCCGAGCAAGCGATCACCGCGGTACTCGGCGGGATCAACAGGATCGAAGCGAGGCAGTCGGGGCCGAGATCGACGCACTGAGGCGGCGGAGCAGGCAGTTGGGCCCAGCCCTACTTCGGGCTCGAAGGCAGGGAATACCTCTCGAAGAACTGCCACATCGTCTCGTCGGCGTTGACGAGAATGATGCCGCGGCCGACGCCGGCCAGGATCCAATTCTTCTCCGGGCCCATGTTCAGCGGGCTGCCGGGCCACACGTGGCCTGACCCGGTGAAGCGCCACAGAGCCACTTCCGACGCGGACCGGCAGTGCGTATAGGTAATCGGGGTTGCTGTTTCTCCCGCGGAGATCGAACCGGCAGCACCGACTATGGGCGTCCCGGTGAGGGGCTTCGTCTTGCACCCGTCCGCCTTGACCCACTGGTCGATGCCCTGCATCACCGAGAGTCGGAGCAGTGGATTCTTGCTCGGAGTGCCGTCGAACTTGGCGATCGGGTCATTGACGCTGTGAAATTCCATCGTCGGCACGGACCGGGTCGGGTGGATGACCGGGATCTCCACCTGACCGGACACAGACGAGACGGCGGCAACGTGGCCGGACGCTTCCGCCGCCATGGCGTAGGCCATCATCCCGCCATTGGAAATACCGGTCATGTACACACGCCTGAGGTCGACCGGGGTCTTCGAAGCGATATTGGCAATGACCTTGAGCAGGAACCCGACATCGTTGATGTGCTTGGTGACCGGGAGTCCGCAGCACTGCCCCGCGTTCCAGCCGTATTGCGCGTTCTTGGCCACCGGGTCAGGAGTGAGCACCTTGGCGATGCGGGTCCCGTCGGGGTAGGCCACGAGGTAGCCGTTCATGTCGGCGTTGGGGTCCATGTCCGAGGTGATCTCTTCGAGCTGGGCATTTTGAGTGGCGCCGTGAAGATTGAGCACCAAGGGCAGCGGCTTCCCGGACGCTGCGGCCGGGGGTACGTGGAGCCGGTAGTCGCGCTGGACGCCGTCGAACGTGAGCGTGAAGACGTACGAACCGCTCTCCGATGCCAAGACGGGATGTGCCGTGACCGTGGTCGTCGTCGCGGCCGAGGCGGACCCGATGCCCGTGATCGCGGTTCCCGTCAGAGCGATGAAGACCGCGCACGCCGTCGCGACCACAGTGAAAACTGGTCTGCGAACCCCTGCGCGGCGACATCCCCGGACGTTCATGCCTCAGCATCGCATGGCATGTGGCGCTTCGCATGGCCGCCCCTTCGGAGCCGAAGCCGGCGTTTCCGAACCCGAGGTCGGAGTGGCAAAGGGGCGGGGTGAGATGACGTGTGCCTGCTGGTGGCTGGGACAGTGTGGCAACCCTCGACGGCACCCCATCGTGCTCAGCCAAGTGAGGACGTGGCGGCGCTTCAGGCCACCCTGAGCCGCCGGATCAGCCTGCGCTCCATATCGGTCGTCCCGCCCCAGAGGCCGGTCAGGGACTCGTCGGCGAGCGCGAACTCCAAGCACTCCCGGCGTACAGGACACGATTCGCAAAGCTGTCGAATGGACCCGTAGTCCGACTTCGGGCCCCGCACGAAGGCAGCGGGTCCCTGCCCCTTGCACGCGGCCTGCTTATGCCACTCAGACAGCATCGTTCCTCCTGGCAATCCCGTAGCTCTCAGTCAGGATGCTGACAGCGCCCGCGCGGCCGAAATAGAGCCGACTGGGCCCAACCCTCACAACGCACCGACAACGGTTCCGTTCGGATCACGAAGCCGTCCTGCGAAGCTCGTGCCCACCCAGCTGGGACCGCTCACACGGTGAGGACGATGCCGCTGCGGGGCGGTTGGGTGCGAGGCGGTTGCACCATCCCTTCACCGGCAATCGGGAGACAATTCGACGGGCGTCCCCTCGGAGCGGAGAACGCGAAATGTTACGTTGCCCGAGCTGATCATTCGGGGGAATGAGGGGACGACGAGAAGTGAGACGGCACCACGCCGGAGCGCGCGCTGCGTCGAGTTGGCTGAGCCGTGCCGCGTTGTCTGTAGTCGCGGGGTTGGGCTCGGTTCTTGTCGTCATCACAACTGCGCCGGGAACCGCAACCGCGACCGGCATCGTGCCACCGATCAATCCCTCTGTAAACGTCTCGCCTCAGGTCATGCCTCACTGCTCCCTCACACCCGTCGACGACACGAGCGCGGCATGCATCGATTCTGTGCTCCACAACATCAACGACGCCCGCCGGCTCGAGGGACTCGGTCCGATGGTCCTCCCGAGCGGGTACGCCAGCGACACCGTTCCCGAGCAACAGCTCATCATTGCGGACGAGGAGCGCGGCGACCGGGGCCTCTCACAGTTCTCGGGACTCGATGCCGCCCTCAACACGGTCGCGCTGACCGGGGCGCAGACCGACGCCGACCCGCTCGCTCCCGTCGGGTATGTGACCAACGGTTGGGGGTCGAACTTCGCGCTCGACTACACACCCCTCGGCGCCGACTTCGCGTGGATGTACGACGACGGGTACGGCGGCACCAACCTCGAGTGCACGTCACCGAGCGACAGTTCGTGCTGGGGCCATCGCGACAACATTCTCGGCCCCTGGACCACGACGGGCACCCAGACCGCCCAGATGGGCGACGCTGACACCAGCAGCGGGCGGTACACACAAATCCTCGCGAACCAGGTCGATCCCGCCGACGGCCTTGTCGACACCCTGACGCCGAGCGACTTGCCAACACCGTCGACTGCCGCCGCGCCGGACGTGGTCCAGGTCCTCCCGGCCTCCTCCTCGACGGTGGGGGCCGGCACCCCGGTGACGATCGAAGGCAACTACTTCGATACGGTGTCGACGCCGCAAGTGTTCTTCGGAGGCGCTGCCGCCACCAACGTGCACGTGAACTGGAACGGTGAGCTCAGCGCGGACGCACCGGCTGATCCGGCGGGCACGGCGAAGGATCAGGTCGTGGTGACCGTGTCCACGACGGCCGGCTCGTCCAGTTCCACCGGGTCCGCCCAGGTCAACGAGTTCACCTACGCCCCGACCAGCGCGCCGACCGTGTCCTCGGTCTCACCGGCCTCGGGGCCCGAGATCCCCTCGGGAAGCGTGACTCTCCACGGCACCAACTTCATCAGTGGGGGAGCGGCGCCCATCGTCGACTTCGGGACGGTTGCCAGCATCGGCTCCATGACCTACAGCGGAACCCAGATCACGACCACTATCCCGCCCAGCATCGGCCCCGGCGCCGTCAACATCACCGTCTCGACCGCGGCGGGGAGCAGTGTGGTCTCTGCCGTCGATCTGTACTCGTACACCGGCAGCGGGACCACCGCGGCGCCCGGCATCACGAGCACCAACCACACGACCTTCTCGGCCGGCTCAGCCGGCGTCTTCGACATCACCACCACGGGGACACCGGGGGTCAGCTCGCTCAGCGACACCGCCTTCAGCGGCTGCACCCCGTCTGCGCTGCCGGCCGGCATCGCCCTCGACTACAGCGGCGGCACGACCGCCACCCTGGTCGGAACGCCGCAGCCGGGCGACGGCGGCACCTTCACGGTCTGCCTCGTGGCCGCCAACGGCATGACGCCTGCTGCCACCCAGGTCCTGACGATCACGGTGAATGCGCCGGCCGCGTCACCCCCTTCGCCCTCACCACCACCGCCCGCCACACCCGAGCACGGCTATTGGCTGGTCGGCTCGGACGGCGGCATCTTCACCTTCGGCTCCGCCCAGTTCCACGGTTCGACGGGCGCGCTCCATCTGCAACGACCCGTCGTCGGCATCACGCCGACGGCGGGTCGCGGCGGCTACTGGCTCGTGGCCTCCGACGGGGGCATCTTCGCTTTCGGCGACGCCGGCTTCTACGGGTCGATTCCGGGCAGCGGCCTCAACCCGGCAGGCTCGGGCCTGCCCCGCAGCCTGGACGCACCGATCGTCGGCATGGTGCCCTCGAGCGACGGAGGCGGATATTTCATGGTGGCCTCGGACGGGGGCGTCTTCGCTTTCGGCGACGCGCGCTTCGAGGGCTCGTGCCCGGGCATCGGAGGCTGCCGCGGTGCGGCCGTGGCCGTCGTGCCCGACGCCACTGGCGACGGCTACTGGGTCGTGACGAGCACCGGCGCGGTGTACACGTTCGGCGACGCCACCAACTACGGCCAGCCGGGCCAGCAGAGCTCAGCCGTCACCTCCGCCACAGCCACCTCCGACGGTGGGGGGTACTGGATTCTCGACGGCGCCGGGCAGGTCTTCCCCTTGGGCGACGCCGCCTCGCTGGGGAGCATGCCGGCAGGTTCAGCCGGAGGCTTCAACCCGGCGTCGGCCATCTTCGCCACCTCCGACGGTGGGGGGTACTGGGTGGTCACGGCGCTGGGCAAGGTGTCGCCCTTCGGTGACGCGCCGAACAGCGGCGACATGTCCGGCACCCACCTCAACGGCCCGATCGTCGCCGCCTCCGGATCCTGACCCGGCCCGGCCCGGAACGGGCGTTGGCTACCTTCGTCGGACAGTGGCGCGAATCTGCACATGACCGGCTCCACGGCGGAGTGGTCGGTGGGAGGCCGCCTCGGGCTGGCAACGTCCGAGGTCCGGCTCACAACCGCATGACCCGGGCTGGGCCGGGTGGGTGCGCAGGAGTGCGCGACGGCGCACGCCCTTCTGGGCGATCTGGCGATCGACGTGAACCACGTCGGCAGCACGGCGGTCCGGGGGATGGACGCCAAGCCGATCCTCGACATCGTGGCGACGGTGGGGGACAGCGTTCCCATCGACGACGTCGTGGGCCGCCTGTGCGCCACCGGCGCCTACTGCTACGAGGGGAACCAGGGCGAACACGGCGGGCTCCTCTGGTGCCTGGCACCGGGGAGTTGCGCACCGTGCACCTCCACGTCGTGCGGGAGAGCAGTCAGGCGTGGGTCGATTACCGCCGATTTCACACGCTCTTGGTCAACGACGACGCGGCACGGCACCCCTACGAATCGGTCAAGCGCGAGCTGGCCGACAAATACCCGCACGACCGGCGGGCCTACACCCAGGCCAAGAGCACCGTCATCTGCGGTTTGCTGGCAGCGGCGGGGCCCACGACAGGGGCACAGCAGAGCTGATTCGAATCTATGGTGGGGTGACGGATCGACCCCTCAGGGAGGGAAACCATGGGTATCTTCCAGCGGGCCCACGACATCGTGCAGGCCAAGACGAACAAGGCGCTCGACGCCGCCGAGAAGCCGGACGAGATGCTCGACCTCTCCTACGAGAAGATGCTCGAGCAGATCACCCAGGTCCGCCGCGCGTTGGTCGACCTGGCCGCGTCGAAGAAGCGCCTCGAATTGCAACAGGAGCAGTTCCAGCACACCATCGACCACCTCCAGGAGCAGGCCAAGCAGGCGCTCTCGGCCAACCGGGAGGATCTGGCCAAGGAGGCACTCTCCCGCAAGGCCGCGGCTCAACAGCAGATCGACGAGATGGAACCGCAGCGCCAGCAGCTCGACGAGGAGGAGCAGAAGCTCACCAAGACCCTCGACGCCCTGCAGAAGCGGGTCAACGACTTCCGTACCCAGAAGGAGACCCTCAAGGCCCAGTACACCGCGGCCAAGGCCGTCTCGGAGGTCGACGAGAGCACGGCCGGTATCTCGAAGTCCTTCAACGACTCGGGCGCGTCGCTGCAGCGGGCCCAGGACAAGATCGCCACCATGCAGGCCCGCTCCGGTGCGCTCGACGAGCTCCTGGAGTCCGGTGTGCTCGAGGACGTCGGGGGAGGCACCGACGACATCCAGAAGGAGCTCGACCAGGTCGGGAAGGACGCGCAGGTCGACAACGAGCTGGCCGCCCTCAAGGCCCAGCTCGGCACCGGGGCCGAGGCCGACGCGATCGCCGCCGCCCCGGCCGCCGCCCCTCCCGCCGCGGAAAAGGCAAAGCCGGCCACGTAGTCAGCCGGGCGGCGTAGCCCCGACGAAATCCGCCACCACGTCGGCCAGTTGCGGCCCCCGGTCCTCCTGGAGGAAGTGGCCCGCGTGCTCGATGGTGACGTGCCTTCGCCCCTCCGCACCGGGGACATGCGCCTGCAGCACCTCGGCCCAGCCGCGCGTGGCGGGGTCACCGTCGGAGAACGCCGTCAGGAAGGGCCCGTCGAACGCGGCCAGCGTGTCCATGGTGCGCCGGTTCAGGCGGGCGCACCCGCTCCCCGGCGTCAGTCCCATCAACAAGGGGAGCTGGCGCGCGCCGGCACAGAAGGCCTCGTCGGGGAAGGGGGCGTCGTAGGCCGCCAGGACGGCGTCCGGCACGTCCGACTCGGTTGCCCCCTGCACGAAGAGGCTCGGGTGGAAGGGCGTGAGCTCCTGCGTGATGCGCTGGTAGTCGAGCAGCATCTGCTCCACGACGACGGTGCCGTCCGCGCCGGCGTGGCAGGCCCATTCCAACCGGCCCGCCAGTGAGGGGTCGGCGGTGTGCAGCACCGTGTTGGAAGCGACCACCCGGCGGGCCAGGCCGGGGGCGGCGCTGAGGACGCCCAGCCCGATCGGGCCGCCCCAGTCCTGCACGACCAGGGTCACGCCCGCGAGGCCGGTGGCGGCGACGAACTGGGCCAGCCAGTCGACGTGGGACCGCACCGTGTAGGCGGCCCGGTCCAGGGGCTTGTCGGAGCGGCCGAAGCCGATGAGGTCCGGCGCCACGGCGCGCAGGCCGCGCTCGACCAGGCGCGCCACCGTCGTGCGGTACAGGTAGGACCACGTGGGTTGCCCGTGCAGGAGGAGGACCACCTCGCCGTCGCCGGGGCCCTCGTCGACGTAGTGCATGCGCAACCCGTCGTGCAGCTCGGCGTAGCGCGGGGTGAAGGGGAACCCGGGCAGGTCGCGGAAGCGCTCCTCGGGTGTCCGCACGGCCTGCACGGGGCTCATCGTGCCTCACCGCTGGCACGCAGGGGGCCGGGCCTGCTGGACTCGGGGCCATGAGTGGGGAGCGGTGCGACGTCGCGGTGGTTGGGGCGGGCCTGGTCGGCCTGTGCCTGGCCTACGAGCTGGCCTGCCTGGGGGCGAGCGTGACCGTGGTGGAGGCCGATCGCCCGGGACGGGCCACCGATGCCGGCGCCGGCATCCTGTCGCCGCTCACCAGCGCCGAGACCGATCCCGCCCTGTGGCCGTTCCTGCGCCAGGCGGGCGACCACTATCCAGCGTTGCTGGCCCGGATGGCGACCGACGGCGCCGTCGTCGACGAGACCGGCTACGGCCGCTGCGGCATTCTCTCCATCGGCCTGCGCGAGACGGAGGACGAATGGTTCGCCCCCTTCGCCGAGCTGGTGCTCCGGCGCGCGCCCGATGAGGTGGCCGAGATCACCCCCGAGGAGGCCAGCTCTCTCTTCCCCCCGCTGACCCCGGTGCACCGCGTGCTGCACGCGCCGGCGTCGGCGCGCATCGACGGCCGCGGCATGGCGGCGGCGCTCCGACAGGCCGCGGCGGCGCACGGCGTGGCCTTCGTGACCGGCGCGGCGCACGGGGTGACAGCCGGAGCGGACGGCGGGCGGCATGTGGAGTCCGTCGAGGTGGAGGGGCACGGGAACGTGATGTGTGACGCGGTCGCCGTCGCAGGTGGCGCCTGGACCGCCGCAGTGGGCGAGTGGCTCGGGACGCGACTGCCAGTCGGCCCGACGAAGGGTCAGATCGTGCATCTGGGCGTCGAGGCGGAGACGAGCGAGTGGCCGATCGTGCAGCCCCTGCTGACCCACTATCTCGTGTCCTGGCCGGGGGGGCGGGTGGCCTGTGGCGGCACCTTCGAAGCCGCCGCCGGGTACAGCACCGACGTGACGGCGGCAGGCCTGCACGAGCTCTTGCGCGAATGCCTGACCATCGCGCCGGGGCTGCACGGTGCGTCCTACCTCGAGACGCGCGTGGGCCTGCGGCCCACCTCCGCCGACGATCGCGCCATTGTGGGAAGGGTGCCGGGCTGGGGCAACGCCTGGGTGGCCACCGGGCACGGTGCCAACGGCCTGCTGCAGGGGCCGTTCTCGGCGCGCGGCCTGGCGCACACCATGGCGGGCGTCGACCTGCCGGCGGACGAGGCGCCGTTGCCGGCGTCGTTCGGTCCCGGCCGCTTCGCCTGAGGATCATCCACCCGGGCCCGGCCGGGCGCGGGGAGACTGGGACGGTGCTGCACGCCACCCTGCGCCAAGGCGGCACCGACACGCCCGCGACCATGGAGAACGTGGAGGCGGCCCTGGCGGGGAACGACTTCTTCTGGCTCGACCTTGACGACGAGGCGAGTGACGGTGCCGTCAGCGACCTCCTGACCAACCAGTTCAAGTTCCACCACCTCGCCGTCCAGTCGGCCGAGCGCTTCAACCAGCGGCCGCGCATCGACACCTACGACGGCTTCGTCTACCTCGTGGCGCGTGGCGCCGACCCGGACCGCCTGGGACAGGCCGAGGTCCACTGTTTTTGGACGGACCGTTACGCGGTGACGGTGCGTCGGGGCACATGCCCGGCGGTCGCCCATGTGCGGGCGTGGCTGGAGAACCACCCGCTGAACACCGTCGCCTCGCCGCAGCTCGTGGTCGTCTACCTCGTCGTCGGCGGCCTGGTCGACAGCTTCTTCCCGGTGCTCTCGAAGTTCGACGACAGGATCGACACGCTCGAGGACGACATCTTGAAGGCGCCGACCGAGGCGCAGCTCGGCGAGCTCTTCCAGATGAAGCGGTCCCTCATGGACATGCGCAAGATCGTCGCGCCCGAGCGGGACATGATCGCCAGCATCAACACCGGCGTCACCGACGTGCCCGGCCTGACCGACGAGGGCACGCGGTACTTCCGTGATCTCTACGACCACCTCATCCGCGTGGCGGACCAGGTCGACAATTACCGGGACCTGCTCTCGAGCGTCATGGACACCCACCTGTCCACGGTGTCGAACCGGCTCAACGTGGTCATGAAGCAGCTGACCATCATCGCCACCATCTTCCTGCCCCTCAGCTTCCTGACGGGGTTCTTCGGGCAGAACTTCGGCTATCTGGTGCGCAACATCACGGGGACATGGAGCTTCTGGGGCCTGGCCGTGGCGCTCGATCTGGTCACGGTCGTCGTACTGGTCGTGGTGTTCCGCCGGCGGGGCTGGCTGGGCGGCCCGACGGTCTGAGCGCTGGCGACCTAAACGCCTGCGATCTGACCGCTCAGTCGCGCCCGGACGAGAGGGTCGGCAGGCCTTGCGGACGCTCGGCCGTGTGGGCCTCGTAGCCGGTCCACCAGTCCTCGCAGCCGTCGGGCACCGGGAAGCCGAGCTGCTTGCGCCGGTCCACCAGGGAGCGCACCCGCTCCTTGTGCTCGCGCACGAGGGCGAGCGTGCCGGCGTCGCTCTCGCCGATCCGGCCGGCGCCCCAGAGCGAGTCCTCCAGACGCCAGGCCTCCCGGCGGGCCTCGACGATGGCGTGGGTGCCGTCCGCGATGTCCGCCCGCATGGCGACGTCACCGTCGGCCAGCAGGTCGGCGGCGCGCAGCCAGCCGTAGTCCTTGTTGATGCGCAGGAGCCCGGGCTCTATTTCGAACAGCCCGACCACGTCGACGACCGGATCCACCGTCGTGAGGGTCGCCCCTTCGGGGAGGCGGACGTTCAGGTTGGCAATCTGCCGCTCCGCCACCCCGATCATCCCCATTGAGCGCAGGCCGATGTAGCCGGCGGGGGCCGCCGCGTAGTCGCGCTCGTCCCGGGGGAGCCGGAGCGGCACGGCCACCACGGCGATGATGCGGGTCGCACCGAGCGCGGCGGCGGCCGAGACCGGCACGATCTCGATGACCCCGCCGTCGACGTAGTCGTCGTCGGCCATCGGATGCGGCGGGAAGACCATGGGCACGCTGGCCGACGCGATGGCGCCGTCCACGAGGTCGACCGGGCCGGCGGACTCGGCCGGCGCGGGGGTGCGCGCATCGGACTCCACCAGGGTGCCGTCCTCGGTCACGTAGCGCAGGACGCCGGCACGCAGGGCGGTGACGGCCAGGCGCAGCTGCAGGCCCGGGCGGGCGATGAGCTCAGGATCGACGGCCCGGACCCCGTCCTCGCTGCCGTAGCGGAGCGAACCCTCCAGCGGGTCCAGGTTGAGGACCGAGCTGCCGCTGCTGCGCAGCTGGCGGCGGACCCGGGGCAGCCGGAACCCGGCGCCGGCCACCAGACGGGCCAGGTGGCGCTGGCGCTTCCGCCGGGCCTTGCGGGCCTGGCGGCGGCCCTTGCGCCCCGTGTGGCAGGCCGGCACGACATCGTTGTTGGCCAGCACGGTCGAGGGGGTCAGCGGGAAAGGCGGGCGGGTGCCCTCGGTGATCTCCTGGTGGATCTCGCGCCCGAGCGCCGTGCCGTCGAGCGCGCCGAGCCAGGGCTGCTTGCCGAAGACGTGCTCGGTCTGTGTCCAGGCCAGCACGTCACCCTCGATCTCGTTGACCCGGTCCTCGAACTCGGGGAGCGTGCGGGCCTGGGCCAGGACGGTCGCGGCGATGGCGCCGGCCGACGTGGCCGTGATGATGTCGGGGGCGATCCCCTCCACGCCGACGAGGTACTGGAGGACGCCGACCTCGAACGAACCCTTGGTGCCGCCGCCGGCGAGCACGAACGCGGTCGGTCCCCGGCGCGGTTCATTGGACATCGAACGATTGTGGCACCGACGGGCCGGCGCGGACAACGCACGCGCGGAAGGGGTGGTCAGCCGCCGGCGGCCGCCGTCACGACCTCGACCAGGCAGCCGGCGCGCGCGGGCGTGCTTGCCCATTCCGAGCGTGGGATGACGCAGCGGTCCACGGCGACCGCCACCCCCTTGGGGTCGGCCGCGGCTGTGAGCCCGGCCACGATGTCGGCGATGGTCGCTCCGGCGGGCACCTCCACGGGCTCGCCGTTCACCCGGAGTTGCAGCGGGCTCATGCGGGTGGCAGCGACTCGATGAGCGGCGCCACCGGCCGCCGCCCGACGAGATCGACGACGGCCGCTGCGGTGAGCGGGGCGAGCAGGATGCCGTTGCGGTAGTGCCCGAGGGCGGCCAGGACGCCGGCCAGGACGGTCCAGCCGATGCGCGGCGTGTTGTCGGGGGTGGCGGGACGCAGGCCGGTGGCCGTCTCGAGCAACTCGAGCTCGTCGATACCCGGCACGATGGCCCGAGCGTCGCTCAGCAGCTCGTACACTGCGCCGGCGCGCACCGCAGTGTCGGTCCCGCGTTCCTCGACGGTCGCCCCGACGACGACCGAGCCGTCGCGGCGGGGCACCAGGTACACCGAGCGGCCGTGCACCAGGCCGCGCACCGTGCGCGCCAGCAGAGGGACCGGCGACGCCGCGTCGGGTGGGCCGAGGCGCACAATGTGGCCCTTGACCGGACGGATCGGAGGGAGCCCGGCGCCGGCCAACCCGTCGATGGCGGGCAGACCCGTCCCGGCCGCCAGGACGACGAGGTCCGCGCCGAGGCGGCGGCCGTCCGCCAGGACGAGCGCGGGCCCGTCCTCCAGCGCGGTCACGCGCTGCTCGACGAACGTCACCCCGCCGCGGCGGCAGGCCTCGCGCAACGCCCCGAGCAGCGCCCGGTTGTCGACCTGGTGGTCGCCCGGCACCTCGATGCCGCCCCGCAGTGCCGGGCTCAGGGCCGGCACCAGGCGGCGGCACTCGCTCGCGCTGCGCCGGTGTGCCGGGAGGCCGATCGTGTGCTGGTAGGCGAGGAGGTCGTCGAGGCTGGCGCGATCGGACGCATCGAGCGCGACCGCCACCGTGCCCGTCGTGTCGTAGCCGATGGCGAGACCACTGGCCGCCTCCAGCGCGCCGGCGAAGGCGGGCCAGCGCCCGGCGCCGTCCACCAGCAGCGCGGTCAGGGCCGACTCGCCGAACTGCGCCTCGGTGACGGGGGCCAGCATGCCGGCGGCCACCCACGACGCGCCGTCCCGCCCGGGGGCCGGCGCAACCACCGTCACTTCATGACCATTGCATGACAATTCCCATGCCGTCGCCAGGCCGATCACCCCGCCCCCCACGATCTGGACGCGCGAACCCATGCGCCAAGCCTACGAGAGCGGTCGTGTATCCTGTTCTTTCCACTTCGGGCCAACGTCGTCCCGGTATCCGTTCAACTTCTCCCCACTCGGAAGGACGCCGATGGCCACCGGCCTCTACGACCCGGCTTACGAACACGACGCCTGTGGCGTCGGCATGGTGGCCGACCTCAACGGCCGTCCCGACCATGACATCGTGGATCGCGGCCTCACCGTCCTGGAGCGCCTGGCGCACCGCGGGGCCTCCGGCGCCGAGGTCAACACCGGCGACGGCGCCGGCATCCTGGTGCAGATCCCGCACCGCTTCCTCTCGATCGCCGCCGACGCGGCCGGGTTCACGCTGCCCGAGGCGGGCGGCTACGCCGTCGGCCTCGTGTTCCTGCCCACCGACCCCGACGACGCCGGCAAGGCGCGCACCGTCGTGGAGCACACCGCGGCCGAGGAGGACCTGACCGTCCTCGGCTGGCGCACGGTCCCGACCGAGGACGGCGACCTCGGCCTGATCGCCAAGAGCGCCATGCCGCGCATTGAGCAGCTCTTCGTGGCCCCGGCAGGACCCGGCGTCGACACCATGGCGCTCGAGCGCCGCGCCTTCGTCCTGCGCAAGCGGGTGGAGCACGCCATCGACAACGTGTACTTCCCCTCGCTGTCGGCCCGCACCATCGTCTACAAGGGCATGCTGACCTCCGAGCAGCTGCGCCAGTTCTTCCCGGACCTGCGTGACC
This sequence comes from Acidimicrobiales bacterium, assembly GCA_036273055.1. Lineage (GTDB taxonomy): Bacteria > Actinomycetota > Acidimicrobiia > Acidimicrobiales > RAAP-2 > Bog-473. The sequence goes on from DATAXG010000010.1 coordinate 15,986, forward strand.
CCACCTTCGAGTCGGGCCTCGCCCTGGTGCACTCACGCTTTTCGACCAACACGTTCCCGAGCTGGCCGCTGGCCCACCCGTACCGCTACCTGTGCCACAACGGCGAGATCAACACGCTGGCCGGCAACCGCAACTGGATGCGCGCCCGCGAGGCCCTGCTGGAGACATCGCTCATTGAGGGCGACCTCTCGCGCATCTACCCGATCTGCACACAGGGGGCGAGCGACTCGGCCAGCTTCGACGAGGTGCTCGAGCTCTTGCATCTCGGCGGGCGCTCGCTGCCGCACTCCGTGCTGATGATGATCCCCGAGGCGTGGGAGAACCACACCACCATGGACCGCCAGCGGCGCGCCTTCTATCGCTACCACGCCTCGCTCATGGAGCCGTGGGACGGCCCGGCGGCGGTCTGCTTCACCGACGGCACGGTCGTGGGCGCCGTCCTCGACCGCAACGGGCTCCGCCCGGCGCGCTACTGGGTCACCGATGACGGGCTTGTCGTGCTGGCCAGCGAGGTGGGCGTGCTCGATATCGCACCCGAGCGCGTCGTGCGCAAGGGGCGCCTGCAACCGGGCCGCATGTTCCTCGTCGACACGGCCAAGGGCCGGCTCGTCGAGGACGAGGAGATCAAGTCCGAGCTGGCCGCGGAGCACCCCTACGGCGAGTGGCTGGCCCAGGACCAGGTCCGCCTGGACGAGCTGCCCGTCCGCACGATGCTGACGCCGCAGCACGGCCGCGTCGTCACCCAGCAGCGCCTCTTCGGCTACACGACCGAGGAGCTCCGGGTGATTCTGGCGCCCATGGCCCGCACGGGCGCCGAGCCGCTCGGGTCCATGGGCTCGGACACGTCCATCGCCGTGCTCTCGGACCGCTCCCGCCTGCTCTACGACTACTTCACCCAGCTCTTTGCCCAGGTGACCAACCCGCCTCTCGACGCCATCCGGGAGGAGCTGGTGACCTCCCTGTCGGCCACCATCGGCCCCGAGGCCAACTTGCTCGAGGCAAAAGCCGGCTCGTGCCGGCAGATCCTCCTGCCGCTGCCGGTGATCGACCGCGACGACCTGGCCAAGCTCATGTACGTCAACGAGGGCGGTGAGACGCCCGGCTTCAAGGCCTTCGCCATCGACGGGCTCTTCGAGGTGCGCGAGGCCGGGGAGGCCGGCGCGCCCACCGCCGTCGGCGGCGAGTCCCTGCACCGGGCCATCGACGGCGTGCGGCGCCGGGTCTCCGACGCCATCGCCGAGGGCGCCAACCTCATCGTCCTGTCGGACCGCAACGCCAACGTCGACTGGGCCCCCATTCCCTCGCTGCTGCTGACGGCCGCCGTCCACCACCATCTGGTGCGGGAGAAGGCGCGCACCAAGGTCGGCCTGGTGATCGAGACCGGCGACGCCCGCGAGGTGCACCACATGGCGCTGCTCATCGGCTTCGGGGCGGCCGCAGTCAACCCGTACCTGGCACTCGACTCCATCGACGACATGATCTCCGAGGGCCTGCTCGAGGGCGTCTCGCCACGCCAGGCGCGCCGCAACTACGTGAAGGCGGCCTGCAAGGGCGTGCTCAAGGTGATGTCCAAGATGGGCATCTCGACGGTGGCCTCCTACACCGGCGCCCAGGTCTTCGAGGCGATCGGCCTCGACGGCGCGCTCATCGACGAGTACTTCACCGGCACGGCCAGCCGCATCGGCGGCGTCGGGCTGCCCGTGCTGGCCGCCGAGGTGGCGACCCGCCACCGCCAGGCCCACGAGGCCCGGCCGACCGAGCGGGCCCACCGCGAGCTCGAGGTGGGCGGCGAGTACCAGTGGCGGCGCGAGGGCGAATTCCACCTCTTCAATCCCAAGACGGTGTTCAAGCTGCAGCACGCCACCCGAGCCAAGCGCTACGACATCTTCAAGGAGTACAGCACCACCGTCGACGACCAGGCCCAGAAGCTCGGCACGCTGCGCGGCCTGCTGCGCCTGAAGCCGGCGCCGGGCGGCCCGATCCCCATTGAGGAGGTCGAGCCCATTGCCTCCATCCTCACCCGCTTCTCCACCGGCGCCATGTCGTACGGCTCCATCTCGGCCGAGTCGCACGAGACACTCGCCATCGCCATGAACCGGCTCGGTGGCCGCTCCAACACCGGCGAGGGTGGCGAGGACGCCGACCGCTACACATCAGACGCCAACGGGGACCTGCGACGCAGCGCGATCAAGCAGGTGGCCTCGGGCCGCTTCGGCGTGACGAGCGAGTACCTGGTGAACGCCGACGACCTCCAGATCAAGATCTCCCAGGGCGCCAAGCCCGGCGAGGGGGGCCAGCTGGCAGGCTTCAAGATCTACCCGTGGATCGCCCGCACCAGGGGATCGACGCCGGGCGTCGGGCTGATTTCGCCGCCGCCCCACCACGACATCTACTCCATTGAGGACATCGCGCAGCTCATTCACGACCTCAAGTCGTCCAACCCGCAGGCGCGCGTCCACGTGAAGCTCGTGGCCGAGGTCGGCGTGGGCACGGTGGCGGCCGGGGTGGCCAAGGCGCACTCCGACGTGGTGCTGATCTCGGGCCACGACGGCGGGACCGGCTCGGCGCCACTGACCTCGCTGAAGCACGCCGGCATCCCGTGGGAGATCGGGCTGGCCGAGACGCAGCAGACGCTGCTGGCGAACGGGCTGCGGGACCGCATCGTCGTGCAGGTGGACGGGCAGCTGAAGACGGGACGGGACGTGATCATCGGTGCGCTGCTCGGTGCCGAGGAGTACGGCTTCGCCTCGGCGCCACTGGTCGTCTCGGGCTGCATCATGATGCGCGTCTGCCACCTCGACACCTGCCCGGTCGGGATCGCCACCCAGAACCCGGTGCTGCGAGCCAAGTACAACGGCAAACCCGAGTTCGTCGAGACCTTCTTCGAGTACATCGCGGAAGAGGTGCGCGAGCTGCTGGCCTCGCTCGGGCTGCGCTCGCTGGACGAGGCGATCGGCCGCGTCGACCTGCTCGACACCGAGGCGGCGGTCACGCACTGGAAGGCGGCGGGCCTCGACCTGTCGACGGTGCTGGCGGAGCCCGACGTGCCGGCCTCCATGGGCCGGCATCAGCTGGTGGAGCAGGACCACGGGCTGGAGAAGGCACTGGACCACTCCTTCATGGACGAGTGCGCACCGGCGCTGGCCGACGCCACCCCGGTCTCGGTGGCCCTGCCCATCACCAACGTCGACCGCACGGTGGGCACGCTGCTCGGGTCGGAGATCAGCCGGCGCTACGGCGGGGCCGGCCTGCCCGACGACACCATCTCGCTCACCTTCACCGGATCGGCCGGACAGAGCTTCGGCGCCTTCGTGCCCAAGGGCGTGACCATGCGCCTGTACGGGGACGCCAACGACTACTTCGGCAAGGGGCTCTCGGGCGGGCGGCTCGTGGTGCGCCCACCGGAAGGCTCGCCCTTCCTCGCCGAGGAACAGATCATTGCGGGCAACGTGATCCTCTACGGCGCAACGGCGGGCGAGGTCTTCATCCGGGGCCAGGTGGGGGAGCGCTTCTGCGTGCGCAACTCGGGGGCGACCGCCGTGGTCGAGGGCGTGGGCGACCACGGCTGCGAGTACATGACGGGCGGGCTGGTCCTGGTGCTCGGGCCGACCGGCCGCAACTTCGCCGCCGGCATGTCGGGTGGGATCGCCTACGTCTACGACCCGGGCCGCACCTTCGGGCAACGCGTGAACCTCGAGCTGGTGGACGTCGAGCCGCTCGACCCGGCCGACGCCTTCACCGTGCGCTCCCTGGTGGAGCGGCACGGCGTGGAGACCGAGTCCGCCGTGGCGGCCGCGCTGCTGGAGCACTGGGACACCGAAGTGCTCGAGTTCGTGAAGGTGATGCCGCGGGACTACCGACGCATCCTCGAAGCCACCCGGCTGGCCGAGGCCGCGGGGCGCCCGGTCGACGAGGCCGTCATGGAGGCCGCCCATGGGTAACGCCCATGGGTAAGAAGACGGGCTTCATGGAATACCCCCGGCGGCTGCCGCGGCGCCGCCCGGTGTCGGTGCGGCTGCGCGACTGGCGCGAGGTCTACGAGCCCTTCGGCGAGGACGAGACGAAGGAGCAGGGCGCGCGCTGCATGGACTGCGGCATCCCGTTCTGCCACGACGGCTGCCCGCTCGGGAACCTCATCCCGGAGTGGAACGACCTCGTCTACCGGGACGACTGGCCCGGCGCCATGGAGCGACTGCACGCCACCAACAACTTCCCCGAGTTCACGGGGCGACTGTGCCCGGCGCCGTGCGAGGCCTCCTGCGTCCTCGGGATCAACGAGGACCCCGTCACCATTGAGCGGATCGAGTTCGAGATCGTCGAGCGCGCCTGGGACGAGGGCTGGGTGACCCCGCAGCTCCCGACGATCCGCACCGGCAAGAGCGTCGCAGTGGTGGGATCGGGACCGGCCGGGCTGGCGGCGGCCCAGCAGCTGGTGCGGGCCGGCCACCTCGTCACGGTCTTCGAGCGGGCCGAGAAGCCCGGCGGGCTGCTGCGCTACGGCATCCCCGAGTTCAAGATGGAGAAGGCCGTGCTGGACCGCCGGCTGGCCCAGATGGAGGCCGAGGGCGTGACCTTCGAGTGCTCCACCTCGGTCGGAGGTTCGCCGACGGGCGCCGCCGAGAGCGCCGGTGCCGTCGAGCCCGGCGAGGAGCGCGGGGTCGGTGTGGCGTGCGCACCCGACGTCACGGTGCGGCCGGCGGCCGAGGTGCAGTCCGCCTTCGACGCGGTGGTCCTGGCCGGCGGCGCCACGCTGCCGCGCGACCTGCCCGTGCCCGGGCGCGAGCTCGACGGCGTGCACCAGGCCCTGGAGTACCTGAAGCCGTCCAACCTCGTGCAGGAAGGGGCGCTGACGGCGGCGCCGATCAGCGCCAAGGGCAAGCAGGTCGTCATCATCGGCGGCGGCGACACCGGGGCGGACTGCCTCGGCACGGCCCATCGCCAGGGCGCTGCCTCCGTGCACCAGCTCGAGATCATGGCCGAGCCGCCGAGTGACCGGCTGGCCGACAACCCCTGGCCCCTGTGGCCGCTCATCCTGCGCACCTCCGCGGCGCACGAGGAAGGCGGGCAGCGACTGTTCTCGGTGACGACGACGGAGTTCGTCGAAAACGGATCGGGTGCCGTCCGGGCACTGAGGGGCCACACCGTCGAGATGCGGACCGAGGACGGGCGCCCCGTCTTCGAGGAGGTGCCCGGCTCCGAGTTCGAGATCGAGGCCGACCTGGTGTTGTTGGCCATGGGCTTCGTCGGCACAGAGCGCAACAACGTGGTCGACGAGCTCGGTGTCGAGGTCGGCCCGCGGGGGACCGTGGCGGCGGACCCCGACTGGGCCACCAGCGTCGACGGGGTGTTCGTGTGCGGGGACCAGACCCGCGGCCAGAGCCTCATCGTCTGGGCCATCGCCGAGGGGCGTTCCTGCGCAGCGGCCGTCGACCGCCGGCTCATGGGGACGACGTCGCTCCCGGCGCCGATCGTGCCCGGGCAGGTGGCGCTCCGCTAGTAGCCCCCGGACGGCCGGTCGGGAGTGGCCAGGCGGGTCGATACTGTGCAGGCCATGCCCCGTATCGAAGCCAACGGCGTCATGCTGTACTACGAGCTCGAAGGGTCGGGTGAGCGCCTCCTGTGCATCTCGGGCACCGGGAGTGACCTGCGCCAGCAGCCCCGCATGGCGGACGGCCCCCTCACCGACACGTTCGAGGCGCTCTCCTACGATCAGCGCGGTCTCGGGCAGAGCAGCGTGCCGGCCTGGCCCTACGCCATGGCGGACTTCGCGGACGACGCCGGCGCCCTCCTCGACGTCCTCGGCTGGGACGACTGCCTGGTGATCGGGATCTCCTTCGGCGGCATGGTGGCCCAGGAGCTGGCCATCCGGCACCCCGAACGGGTGCGCCGCCTCGTCCTGGCCTGCACCTCGGCCGGCGGGGCGGGCGGCGCCTCCTACCCGCTGCACAAGCTGGTCGAGCTGAGTCCCGAGGAGCGGTCGGGCGTCCGCATGCAGTTGATCGACACCCGGTGGGACGAGGTCTGGCAGAAGGGCAATCCCGAGATGGTGCAGCTCCTCGGTGAGCGCATGCGTCTCGACGACAAAGGCGGAACGTCGCCGGGACTCACCAACCAGCTGGCGGCCCGAGCCGAGCACGACACGACCGGCCGTCTCGCCTCCATCACGTGCCCGACGCTCGTGTGCGGCGGCCGCTTCGACGGCATCGCCCCTCCGGCCAACAGCGAGTTCCTGGCCCGCGCCATCACGGGCGCCCGGCTCGAGATGTTCGACGGGGGCCACGGCTTCTTCATTCAGGATGCCGATGCATTCTCGACCATCATCGCCTTCCTCTCCGAGAACGCGCTGCCGCGCGAGGAGCCGTAGATTGCCGGGCATGGACATCACCGCGACACCGGAGTGGAGGGCGCTGGCGGCACACTTCGAAGAGATCTCGACGCGACACCTGCGCGAACTCTTCGCGGACGACCCCGAGCGGGCGGAGCGCATGACCGCCGGAGCCGCCGACCTCGTCCTCGACTACTCGAAGCAACGGGCCAGCGACGAGACGCTGCGGCTCCTGTACGACCTGGCGCGGGCGGCCAAGGTCGAGGAGCACCGGGACAACATGTTCGCCGGGAAGCACATCAACACGACCGAGGACCGCGCCGTACTGCACGTCGCGCTGCGCATGCCTCCCGGCGGCGAGCTGCACGTCGACGGCCAGGATGTCGTCGGCGAAGTGCAGACCGTGCTCACGAAGATGGGGGACCTCTCGGACCGCATCCGCAACGGCGACTGGACCGGGGCCACCGGCAAGCGGATCGCCGCCGTCGTCAACATCGGCATCGGCGGCTCGGACCTCGGTCCCGCTATGGCCACCCTGGCCCTGGCTGACTACGCCCAGCCGGGCCTGACCAGCCGCTTCGTGTCGAATGTCGACCCGATCGATCTCTACGCCGCCACGCAGGGCCTTGACCCGGAGACGACGATTTTCGTCGTCAGCTCCAAGACGTTCACGACGCTGGAGACGCTGACCAACGCAGCAGCGGCCCGGGACTGGCTCCTGGCCGGACTGGGCACAGCCGCCGGTGACGGCGCGGTGGCAAAGCACTTCGTCGCGGTGTCCACGAACGCCAAAGGAGTGGCCGCGTTCGGCATCGACACCGACAACATGCTCGAGTTCTGGGACTGGGTCGGCGGCCGGTATTCGTACGACTCGGCCATCGGCTTCTCACTCATGGTGGCCATCGGGCGGCAGGCCTTCGGCGAGATGCTCGCCGGCTTCCATGCCATGGACGAGCACTTCCGAACGACGCCGCTGGCCGAGAACCTCCCCGTCATCCAGGGCATGCTCAACGTCTGGTACAACAACTTCTTCGGCGCGCAGACGCACGCCGTCCTGCCGTACAGTCACCGGCTGGCCCGCTTCCCCGCCTACCTGCAGCAGCTGACCATGGAGTCCAACGGCAAGTCGGTCAAGCTCGACGGCACGCCCGTGGACGGCCAAACCGGGGAGATCTTCTGGGGGGAGCCGGGCACCAACGGGCAGCACGCCTTCTACCAACTCATCCACCAGGGCACCAAGCTGATCCCGGCCGACTTCATAGCGTTCGCAGAGTCCACCCACGACACGGGGGACCAGCAGGACCTCCTGATGGCCAACTGCGTGGCCCAGACAAAGGCACTCGCCTTCGGCAAGACGGCAGAGGAGATCGCGGCGGAGGGGACACCGGCGGCCGTGGTGCCGCACAAGGTGATGCCCGGCAACCGCCCCAGTTCGACCATCCTGGCCCCGAAGGTGACCCCGTCCGTCCTGGGTCAACTCGTGGCCCTCTACGAGCACACGGTGTTCGTCGAGGGCTCCATCTGGGGCATCGACTCGTTCGACCAGTGGGGCGTGGAGCTCGGGAAGGTGATGGCGAAGGAGCTGGCGCCGATCCTGACCGACACCTCCGCACCCGACCTCTCGAGCCAGGACTCCTCGACGGCCTCCCTGGTGCGCCGGTACCGGCTCCTACGGGGTCGCGCCGTCTAAGCAGATGGCCCGGGGTCAGGCCCGGGTCTCTATGCCGTGCAGCGGCTGGCGAGGCATGAGCCCCCGCCATGCCGTCGGGAGGGTGCGCCCGAGCCGGCCGAGCTCCTCGAGGTGGGCTTCCGAGAGTGCCTCCAGGCGCTTGCTCCCCGCTGCGGTGAGCTGCAGGCGCACGACCCGGTGGTCCTCAGGGTCACGCACGCGCCTGACCAGCTTGGCGGCGACGGCGCGGTCGACCAGCCCGACTGCGCTGTGGTGGCGGAGGAGGAGGTAGTCGGCCACCTCGCCGACGGTCGGGCCACGGGGGTCGGGATGCCCACGGACCGCCAGCAGGAGCTGGTGCTGCGCCGGCGTGAGCCCGGCCCCTTCCGCCTGCTGCTCGCTCCAGCGGAGGAATCGGCGCAATCCGGTACGCAGCGCCAGCAGATCCTCGTAGTCGGCATCTCGCAGACCCATCGTCCTACGATAACATCGTACTACGATGGATTCCGCGGATACCGGGGAAGGCACCCCGAAAGGGGAGCGCGCCGCGCCGGATGCGCCCGGACCCGAGCGCACACTCGGGGACTTCACCACGACGCCGGCCATCCTGCGCCTGGTGCCGCTGGCCATCCTGATCGGAGCGCTGGCCGCGGGCATCGCTCTGGCACTGCTCGACATGATCGGCTTCCTGACCAACCTGCTCTACTACCAGCGCCTCAGTGTCACGCTGGTCTCTCCGGATGCCAACCAGCTCGGGCTGTGGGCGGTGGCCGTACCGGTGTTCGGCGGTCTCGTCGTCGGGCTGATGGCGCGCTTCGGTTCCGAGCAGATCCGCGGCCACGGCATTCCCGAGGCGATGGAGCGCATCCTCATCAACGGCAGCCGGGTACAGCCGCGCCTGGCACTGCTCAAACCGATCTCGAGCGCGGTGAGCATCGGCTCGGGAGGCCCGTTCGGGGCAGAAGGACCGATCATCCTGACCGGGGGTGCGGTGGGGTCCATCGTCGGGCAGCTCTTCCGCCTCACGGCAATCGAGCGCCGCGCCCTGCTCGTGGCCGGCGCCGCGGCCGGCATGAGCGCCGTCTTCGGCTCCCCGGTCGCGGCCACCCTGTTCGGCGTCGAGCTCTTGGCCTTCGAATGGAAGCCCCGCTCCATGGTGCTGATCGGCCTCGCCGCGGCCACGGCGGACGGGCTGCGCATGGTCCTGGCCGATGCCGGGCTGCTGGCACCGCAGCCCATCTTCGCGGTGCCCGCGCACGCCCCGCTCGGGCTCGTGGTGCTCCTGGGTGCGGCCGCGCTCGGCCTGGCCACCGGGTTCAGCGCCTGGCTCATGACCCAGGCCGTCTACCGGTTCGAGGATGCCTTCAAGCTCCTGACGGGGCGGCTGCACTGGATGTGGTGGCCCATGATCGGTGGCCTGATCATCGGGCTCGGCGGCCTGGCGGAGCCGCGGGCGCTCGGCGTGGGCTACGGCACCATCCATGCCGAGCTCCTGGGGCAGCTGGGTGTCTCCGCGCTGTTGCTGCTGTTCGTGGTGAAGCTGGTCATCTGGTCCGCCGGCCTGGGGAGTGGCACGAGTGGCGGGATCCTGGCCCCGGTCCTCATGCTCGGCGCCGCCGTCGGAGGGATCCTCGGGCACGCGCTGCCGGGCACGAGCCCGGGCGTGTGGGCCCTGATCGGGCTGGCCGGCGCCATGGCCGGCGTCACCCGCTCACCCTTCACCGCCGTCATCTTCGCCTTCGAGCTGACCCACGACCAGAACAGCCTCCTCGCCCTCCTGGTGGCGGCCACCGTCTCCTATCTGGTGAGCGTGCTCGTCCTCAAACGATCGATCCTGACCGAGAAGGTGGCCCGGCGCGGCTTCCACGTCATGCGGGAGTATTCCGTCGATCCGCTGGAAGCCATTTTCGTGCGGGAGGTGATGGAGACCGACGTGCTCTCGGTGACGCCGGACGAGCCGCTCAGCGCCGTCTACGCCGCGCTCCCCGAGGGATCGCCCCTCCGGCGGCAACGGCTGTATCCGGTCCTGGACGAGCAGGACCGGCTCGTCGGGATCCTGCCCTGGTCGCACGTGCTCGACGCACGGGACGACCCGACGCGCCAGGTGGCAGACGTCATGATGGACGCCGTGGCCGTGGCCTTTCCCGACGAGATCCTGCGCACCGTGGCCGACCGCATGGCCCACGAGGGGCTCGGGGTGCTGCCGGTCGTCGAGCGCGCCGCTCCCGCCCTCCTGGTCGGCCTGATCACACAGTTCGACCTGCTGCAGGCGCGTCAGAGGCTCCTGCAGGAGGAGCGCGATGCCGAGCGCGTGCTCAGGCTGCGGCGAGCCGACGTCCCGGGCGTGGTCGAGGACGGCGGACAGGCCGGCCCGGGGGCGGCGTAGCCGTGCAGCGCGCCGTCGTCGCCTTCGACCAGGACGAGCTGGGGGACTGGGTGGCGATGCTGGAGTGCGGCCACCGCCAACACGTCCGCCACCAGCCGCCCTGGCAAGAGCGCGCCTGGGTCCTGAAGGCCGAGGGGAGAGAGCGCAGGCTCGGCTCACCCCTCGAGTGCCGGGCCTGTGACGAAGCGGACGCTGAGGACCCACCGGGCGGTGACTCCGCCTGCTGGGCGCATCTGGTCTGCCCGGAGTGTGGCGCGATCGTCGAACCGGAGGACAGCTCGGGCCACCGCACTCCGCACGTCCATCGACAAGGCTGAGCCGACGGGGACCCCGCCGGGGTCTGCGGCTCCCGGTCAGGTCGAGCTCTTGCGCCCGACGAGGTGAAAGACCCGGCTGAGCTGGCGGTAGGGATCTCGCCGGCTGGCCTCGAGCTCGACGGCCGCCGCCGCCGCCACTTGCTCTGTGTCGCCGGGGTCCAGCTCGACCCCGGCGAAGTCGAGCCAGTCGACGAAGAGCCAGACCCCGTACCAGCGCAGGGGCTCCACGCCCCGGCCCGACATGAGCTCGCTGAGCTCCTCCACGGTGTCGGCCCGGCCCTGCACCCCGAGCACCCCGATCCCGCTCACGACATCGAATGACGCCAGGGCTTCGTCCCACTTCTGCTCCACTGCCGGCCGCACCGCCATCGTCTTGGCGTTGCCCGTCATGATGGAGACGATGGCGCCGTCGGCGGCAGACCGGCAGAGCTGATCGACCATCGGCCCCGGCTCGTCGAGGTAGCCGATCACGCCGTGGCACAACACGCCGTCGAAGAGCCGGCCCTCCACGGCCTCTGCCGCATGCAAACCGTCCCCCTGCACGAGCGCGACCCGCCCCCGGGCGTCGGCGGGCAGGCCCTGGAGCCGCTCCCGCGCCCGGTCCAGCATCGCCGGGGAGGAATCGAGCAACGTCACCTCGTAGCCGGCCTGGGCGAGAGGGAACGACTGATGGCCGGCCCCGCCGCCGACGTCGAGCAACTGGGCGGGAGGTGGTGGGAGATGCTCCAACAGCTGTTGATGCATCACATAGGTGCGCACCAACCCCTTCACGGAGGCATAGGCCCCGTCGACGAACTGCCCCGCCAAGCTGGCCCAGAGATCATCGGTCACGACAGCACGATACGAGTCGTGGACCCAGTGGCACGCGAGACGAGTCTCGCTACCGTGAGCGTCCGGCCAGCAAAGCGTCAAGTCGCTGCACCACCTCTTGCGGGGTGATGTCGAATGCAGCCAGAAGAGACTCGATCGTCTCGTCCCGCTCTTCGAGGAGTGCGACGAGCAGATGCTCCGTGCCGACTCCGCCGTCTGCCTGCGCCCACGAGATCCGCACGGACCTCTCGATGATTCTCATCGTGGCCTTCGAGAGCGGTTGCCCATCTGCATCCGATTCTCTCCGTTCTCCGTCGAGGCCTCCAACGAACTCACGAGCCCTGCCGTGCGCAACACCGGAGTCCGCGAGTGCCTTGGCGGCAACTCCCTCGTGTTCTCGCACCATGGCCAAGAGAAGATGTTCGGGAGCAACGGAACCGTCGTTCATGTCCCGAGCCTCGTCCTTGGCCAGAACGAGGACCCGGCGCGCGCCGTCAGTGAAATGCTCGAACACTGTCAACAGAGTGCCAGAGTTGACGGTTGGGCACGTGAGCAACCTTCACGGTGCTCGAGGACGGTGAGCTGCGTGATTGCAATCCTGCCATGTGGCTTCCGGTCGCACGGCTTCGCGCTCACATGGACCGATATCGCTCGACCGGCAACTGGGGACGCCTTCCCTCAGGCGAGCATGTTCTGTGATGTCCAGAGGAAAGACTGCTGTCCGATCGCGGTGTAGGCGGCCACCGAGACCGGATCATCGGGAGTCCAAAGGACGGTGAGCCAGCCGGGGCCCGCACTGACATCGGCTGTCCTCATCCCGAGCCGCCGGTCGACTTCGACTGAAGCCACCGCCGGGCCACACATGAACACCGCAAACGAGAACTCGCGTCGATCATCGAATGGCGATATTCCGGATGACCCGCCAATACGAAAGTGAAGGGCGTCCCTGGCGTCCTGCATGTCCCAGCGTTGCCTCGGCGACCACGACTTCCCGCCACTCGTCAAGTGCTCCCATTTGCCGGCTTCATTTTGCTGAAACCCGTCCGAACCCAGCACCTCTCGGCCCTTGCGATTGCGGCCATAACCAACGACCACCGCGAGACCTCCGTATCTGTCGACGTCAAAAGGCGTGCATGTGCCATTGGAGACGGGCGTTGGCGATGGCCACGGCCCCTCACTCTCTATGACCGCGCTCGCAGCGTCGTCGCTCGGCCACCAATTCATTGGCATGGCTCCACCTCCGGGGGGCGCACATTTTGCCAGACGCACCAGCGCGGCTCAGTGGCATCAGGGCAGTCGACGCACGCCACCACGGGAATGGATCATCATGACCCCGCGCCGGTGCAAGACTTCTGAGATGACCGAGATGGGAGACCCGAAGGCAACGCTGCACCGATACCTTCAGGCGGCGCGCGACGCTCTGGTCTGGACGCTGGACGGTCTGGGCGAACGCGATGCTCGACTACCCCGCACCAAGACCGGGAACAGCCTTCTGGGGGTACTCAAGCACTGCCTCAATGTGGAGGTCGGCTACTTCGGGCCTACCTTCGGCCGCGCATTTCCGACACCGGAGGAGTTGGTAGCCGACGAGGCGCTGGCACTGGACCCCCAAGCTGACTGGTACGCAAAGGTGGACGAATCCAAGGACGGGCTCGTCAACCTCTGCCGCCGAGTCTGGGTGTTCGCCGACGAGACGATCGACTTGTTGGCGCTCGACGCCCCGGGGCAGGTGCCGTGGTGGCCGCCGGAGCGCCGGCAGGTGACACTGCAGCAGGTCCTGGTTCACGTCACGTACGACTTGGCCCGCCACGCCGGTCAGGCGGACATCATGCGCGAGCAGCTCGACGCAGCGATCGGCTGCCAGCCTCAGAACTCCAACATCCCCGACGCCTACGACTGGCCCGCCTATGTCGCCCGGCTGACGGCACTCGCCGACCAGTTCGGCTGACCCTGGCTCGACTCAGGACTCGCACGCAGAAGTCGACGATGCGGGCTGACCCAAGGTCCGCATGGCGATCAGATGGGTCGCGTCGCCCCGACGTACAGCAAACTCCCGAAGGACGCACCTGCGGTCGCGGGAAACGCCTCGGCCCGCACATCTGCGCCCGTGTGCGGCGCATCGACCATCACGTATTGCCCCCCGATGACCCCGACATAGAGACCCACGTGGTCGATAGAGCCTGGCCCGCCGCCGAAAAACACGAGGTCGCCCGGCTCCAACGCGGCACTAGGGCCGAGTTTCGGCGTCGTGTCGTACTGGTCTTGCGCCACCCGAGGGAGTGCTACACCTGCGACGGCGTAGGCCGCTTGTACGAGCCCCGAACAGTCGAAGCCGACGCCCGGCGTCTCGCCGCCCCACACATAGGGCGTGCCAATCTGCGAGAGCGCCCACGAGACAGCCACGGAGCCCGCACTGTCACCGGTTGTCACTGTGGTGGCCGTCGCTGTGGAGGAGGCCGCGTAGGACTGGGCCAGCGCCAGAACTTCGGACACGTAGCTCTCGGAGTGGTTGTAGGCGTACACGGCACCGGACAGGTCGGCCCCGCCGGCCCCGCCGTCGGCGCACAGGAGCCGGGCTGCCGCGTACACGGCGTCGGTCGGGTCGTACGGGCTCGGCGGGACCGCGCCACCAGGAGGGACCGGCTCGTCGTAGGCAGCGAACGTCTTCGGCTCGAACTGCATGGGCCCTTCTGCGCCCGCCGCGTTGGCACCGCTGTGCACGCCCGGCAGGTTCGACGTCCCGTTGTTCGACTCCACGGTGCCGATGGCGGCCACGATCGTCCAGGGCAGCCCGGGGCACGTCGCCGCCGCCTGCTCGTAGAGCCCCAGCATCGCCGCCGGGATGTCGGCGGTGGCCGACGAGGATGCCGCCGGCGCACCGCCCCCGACGCCCAGCAGGGAGGCCGCCGAAGCCAGAATCGCCGTCCCGATCACGGCCACGGCCAATCCGGCCGCCAGCCCGGCCGCGACGAGGCCCTTCACCGGGCCATCCCGCGCCAGAGAACGACCGTCGGTGCCACGCCGGGGAACGGTCGCACGTGCGTCCTCTCAGGACGCTTCTCCCTCGCCTCCGGACCCGCGTCCGTCGGACGGAGAAGCGGTCCCTGGCCGAGCCAACAGTAGGACCGTCTTCACTGTCGCCCTGTGTCCGGGCCGTTTCTTTGTCCGATTGCTCCCCGAGTCCGCACCCGCCAGAGTGAGCGAGCAGGCATCGATCAACCCCACGGTGAAGAACCGGTACCCCCGCCGATCGTGGACAGCGTCCTGAGCACCGGCACACACTGAGCGGCCGCCGCCGGGATCCGGCTTCTGGCCGCTCTCACCGGGCACGCACGGGATATGCACCGCATCAGGCTTCAGGAGGCCCGTGAACAGGCCGATCAATGACCGAGAGCCATGATTGTGCCCGAACCCGACTCCGATCAGGCCGCCGTGCGGGTCCAGGCCCCCTTCTCTGAACCACGACGGCAGACGGCCACGCCTGCTTTGGCCCCGGACCAGCTCCCCTGCTCGGGTTCCGCTCCGACGCAACCCTCGGACACGCGGCTCCAGTGGGAGATGGCGTTCGCCGTCTTCCTGATCGCGACGTTCGTCTTCTCCATCTCTCCCGTCGTCACCAATTACGACTCGTTCGCGACCTTCCCGACGGCGGTCAGCATCGTCAACCGGCACACGCTGTCGCTGGACGCCTACCAGCACGTGCAGGTGCTGACCAAGAGCTACACGGTGGGCCATGCCAACGGGCATCTCCTCACCACCTACCCGTGGGCGGTCGGGCTCTTCGCGATCCCTGCCGTCGTGGTCATTGATCTCCTGCATGTGGTCGGGGGCCCGTCAGCCGACGCCGTCGCCGTCAACCAGTCCCAGATCGGGGCGTTGGTCCAACTCTGGACCGCCTCGATCGTCACGGGGATGGCCTGTGCCGGCCTGGCACTCCTCGCATACCGCCGCCTGCGGGGACCGGCGAAGACCCGCCGTCATTGGGCCCTGTTCTGTGGGCTGGCCTTCGCGTTCGCCACCAGCGCCTGGTCGACCGCCTCGAGGGCGCTGTGGGAGCACGGACCGTCACTGCTCTTCCTTGCCATCGCGCTCGTCGCCCTCGACCAGCTCTTCCCGAGAAACAGAGAAGGCCAGGAGACGCGGACGGACTCGATCCGGGCCCCGGGCATCGCCGGGCTGGCCCTGGCCGGCGCAGTCGCCATGCGACCGACCAACGCCGTGGTCCTCGTGCTCGCCACGATCCTCGTCCTTTGGAAAGCCCCGGGACGATCACGAGTCGCCTATGTCGTGGGGGCGTTGGCCGTCTTCATCCCGTGGACCCTGATCACCGCGCATGCGTACGGGACGCCGCTGCAGCCCTACCTCGACCAGAACAAGGTCGGCCTCTCGTCGACGTTCTTCGAGTCCCTTGCCGCGCAGCTGGTCAGCCCGTCGCGAGGGCTGCTCGTCTTCAGCCCCATCGTCCTCGTCGCCGTCGTCGGTGTGATCATCGCCCAGCGACGGAGGTCGCTCACCGCGCTCGAAATGCTCAGCGCGCTGGCGATCCCGTGCTCGCTCGTGGCCATTGCGCTGTTCCCCGTCTGGTGGGCCGGGACCAGTTTCGGACCGCGCTTCATGACGGAGACGTTGCCGTTCTTCTTCGTCCTCTCCATCCCGTTCGTGGACTGGATCGTCGCGTGGCGGGCGGAGAGACCCGCACACCGCCCGTTGACGTACCGGATCGCCGTCATCGGAGCGGTCGTGCTCCTGGCCTGCAGCGTGCTCGTCAACGCCCAGGGTGGTCTCCTGCGCTCGACCATATGCTGGAACCTGAACACGCAGAGCGTGGCGAGCGTGGATAGCGATCCGGCCCGGGTCTGGTCGTGGAGCAACCCACAATTCGTCTACGGGCTGCACGCCATCCGTTCCGAGGGCCTGCACGCCATCAACCGCTGTCCGGCGGGCACCCCGCTTCCTTAGGGCCCTGCCGGCCCGCAGGCCGCGTCCCCCCGCACGAATTCGACCTCAGGGGTCTCGAGCCGGGAACCGAGCGAAGCGGTGCGGGCCCGTCCGGTCGGCCTGAAGCCGCTCTTGGCAGAGAACGCCTGGGCGCGTGGTGCGGCCCGGGTTCCGGGGCGCCGACGGTGGGTGAACCGTCGTGTGACGGGCGTTCTGGGCACGGCAAAGGCGCGCTCGTCATACTTGGAGCATGCAAAGCACCATGCAGGAAGCCCCACTCCTGATCAAAGACATCCTGCGCCACGGGCAGCGGGTCCACGGCGACAGCGCCGTCATCACGGTGGAGGAGGGTGGGAGCCGCCGGGCCACCTTCAACGAGGTGGCCACCCGGGCCGAGAAGCTGGCCGCCGCCCTGACTCGCATCGGCATCGAGCCGGGC
This sequence comes from Acidimicrobiales bacterium, assembly GCA_036273055.1. Taxonomy (GTDB): domain Bacteria; phylum Actinomycetota; class Acidimicrobiia; order Acidimicrobiales; family RAAP-2; genus Bog-473. The sequence goes on from DATAXG010000010.1 coordinate 32,870, forward strand.
GACAGGGTCGGGACCTTCTGCTGGAACAACCAAGGCCACCTCGAGGCCTACCTCGCCATCCCCGCCATGGGCGCCGTCCTGCACACCCTGAACATCCGGCTCCCGGCCGACCAGCTGGCCTACGTCGTCAACCACGCCGAGGACCGCTGCATCATCGTCGACGCCTCGCTCATCCCCCTGCTGGCCGCCATCAGGGACGACCTCAAGACCGTCGAGACCATCATCGTCGTGGGGGAGGGGGACACCGCGGCCCTCGGCGAGACCCTCTCCTACGAGCGGCTGCTGGCCGCCGAGCAGCCCGGCTTCGAGTGGCCCGAGCTCGACGAGCGCTCCGCCGCGGCCATGTGTTACACGAGCGGGACCACCGGCAACCCCAAGGGTGTCGTGTACTCGCACCGCTCCATCTGGCTGCACACCATGGCCGAGCAGGCGGCCTCTTCGGTCGGCATGACCGAGTCCGACCGCATCCTGATCATCGTGCCCATGTTCCACGCCATGGCCTGGGGCACCCCCTACGGCGCCTGGCTGGCCGGCACCGACATGGTCATGCCGCAGATGTATCTGATGGGGCAGAGCCTGGCCGACGTCATCAACGAGCACCACCCGACGCTGGCCTGCGGCGTACCGACCATCTGGAACGGTCTGCTCGCCCTCGACACGCCCATCGACTTCTCCATGGTGCGCGGCATCACCGCCGGCGGCGCCGCCGTGCCGCAGTCGCTCATCGAGGCGTTCGAGAAGCGCTTCGGCGCCACCATCATTCAGGGGTGGGGCATGACCGAGACGAGCCCGCTCGCCGCGTTCGGGCTGCCTCCGGCGCGCCGCCTGAACGGGCACGACGACATGTACTACAAGGTCAAGGCCGGACGCGTCGTCGGCGGGGTCGAGGTGCGCGTCGTGGCCGAGGACGGGACCGTGCTGCCCAACGACGGCCAGTCGGTGGGGGAGTTCGACATCCGCGGCCCGTGGGTGACCGGCTCGTACTACAAGGACGAGGACCCGGCCAAGTTCCGCGACGGCTGGCTCCGCACCGGTGACGTCGGCACGCTCGACAGCCAGGGCTACATGACGATCTCGGACCGCACGAAAGACGTCATCAAGTCGGGCGGCGAATGGATCTCCTCGGTCGAGCTCGAGAACGCCGTCATGGCGCACCCCGATGTCTTCGAGGCGGCCGTCATCGCCATCCCCGACCCCAAATGGTCGGAGCGCCCGCTCGTGGCCGTCGTGCCGAAGCCCGGGCGCTCGCCCGCCCCGGCCGACCTGCTCGACTTCCTGGTGGGACGCGTGCCGCGCTGGTGGCTCCCCGACCAGTGGACCTTCCTCGACGAAGTCCCCAAGACGAGCGTCGGCAAGTTCGACAAGAAGGTCATGCGCGCCGCCTACGCCGAGGGCGACTACAAGGTGCAGAGCACGCCACTGCCCAAGTGAGCGGCTCCAACGAGGCCGTGGCGGAGCTGGCCGAGCGGCTCGACGGCGTCCTCGAGGAGCTCACCGACATGGCCCTGGACGCCTTGCGCCTGGCCTCGGCGGGCGACCCCGACCCGGCCGAGACCGGCGAGGCCCTCGCCCTGGAGCGGCGCATCCTCAAGGCCCGTCGGGCCCTCGAGCGCTGCGTCGCCGCCCTGCGCGAGGGGGAGCGCGCCGCCCGCGAGCCGCTGGACGAGGGCGCCTGACCCCGGCCGGCCGCGTGCGCGTCTTCGTGGCCGCCTGGCCCGACGAGCCGACGCGTGAGCGCCTGGCCGCGCTCGAACTCGCGCATCCGAAGAACCTGCGCCTGGTCGGGCCCACCCGCTGGCACGTCACCCTGCGCTTCCTGGGCGACGTGACCGACGACGAGCTGGCGCGCCTGGGCCGGGCCCTGCAGGCCGGGGTGGGCACCCAGCGCGGGCCGCTGGAGTGTCGGCTCGGGCCGGCCACCGCCTGGTTCTCCCGGGTGCGGGTCCTCCAGGTGCCCGCCCGTGGCCTGGCGGGGCTAGCCGCGGTGGTCGAGCGCGCCACGGCGCCGCTGGTGCCGGAGCGGGAGGCCGGCGAGCCGCCTTTCAACGGCCACCTCACCCTGGCCCGGGTCAAGGGGCGGCTGGCCCCGCAGGCCCGGGCCGAGTTGCAGGGGATCCCATTCGACGCGGCCTTCGCGGTGACGGCCGTCGACCTGGTGGCCTCGGAGCCCTCGCCCCGGGGCCACGTCTACACCACGCTGGCGCGGGCGCCCCTCGGGATCCCCGCCTGAGTCAGGCCGGGCCGCCGCCCAGGTAGGTCGTGATGGCCTGCGCCATGGCCGCCGCCGCCGCCTGCTGGAACGACGGATTGACGAGCAGGGCGGCGTCGGTGGCGTTGCGCATGTTGCCGCACTCAATGAGCACCTTGGGCACCGTTGTGAGATTGAGGCCGGCCAGGTCGTTGCGGGGCTGCAGGCCGTCGACGCCGTCGTAGGTGCTGACGGGCATGGCCGTGCCGGCGGCGAAGGCGTCGCGCAGTGTGGCGGCGAAGGCGTCGGAGGACCCGATGACGCCGTCGTCGGGCCCGTCCGCCGTCGGCTCCAGTACGGCGAAGCCGCGGCCGTCCACCGGCCCTCCGTCGGCGTGGATGTCGACCGCCACGTCGGCGTGCGCGTCGTTGAGGATGGCGGCCCGCGTGGTGACGCAGGGCCCGACGCCGTCGTTGTTGGGCCGGGTCAGCACGACGGTGGCCCCCTCGGCCTGCAGGTCGGCTTCGAGAGACGTGGCGACGTTGAAATTGAACTGCGCCTCGGTGTAGCCGCTGTCGGTCGCCGTGCCGGTGGTGTCGCACGGCTCGGTCCCGGTGCCGTTGAAGACGGGCTGGTTGATGACGCCCGGCGCGCTGTAGTTCAGGCCGTTGTGCCCGGGGTCGATGCCGACCACCTCGCCGGCCAGCGGCTCGGAGCCCAGGACGAGCCAGTACCCCGCCCCCTGCGGGGCGACGGCCAGGCCGACCACGGGCCCGGGCAGCGCCGTGCCGCCGAGCGAACCGAAGTAGCGGGCGTCGCCATAGGTGAAGACGCCGCCGTCGCGGGCCACCAGCCAGTAGCCCCCGCCGTCCGGCGCAGCCGCCATGCCGGTCACCGGCGCGTTCAGGTCCAGGCCACCGGCCGAGCCGTCGAAGGTCGCCGTGCCGTAGGTGAAGACGCCGCCGTCGCGGGCCACCAGCCAGTAGCCCCCGCCGTCCGGCGCAGCCGCCATGCCGACGACGGGGGCATTGAGGTGGAGGGCACCGGCCGAGCCGAAGAAACCGGCGTCGCCGTAGGTGAAGATCCCGCCGTCGGCCGCCACCAGCCAGTAGCCACCGCCGTCCCGCGTCGCTGCCATGCCGACGATGGGTGCGTTGAGGTGCAGGGCGCCGGCCGAGCCGAAGAAGCCGGCGTCGCCGTAGGTGAAGACACCACCGTCGGCCGCCGCCATCCAGTACCCGCGCCCGTCGGGGGTGCCCGCCATGCCGACGATGGGTGCGTTGAGGTGCAAGGCGCCGGCCGAGCCGAAGAAGCCGGCGTCGCCGTACGCGAAGACGCCGCCGTCGCGGCCGGCCAACCAGTAGCCGGCGCCGTCGCGCGTCGCCGCCATGGCGACCACCGGCGCGTTGGCGTTGGCCACCGCATTGGCACCGATGGTCGTGGTGCCGAACGGCACCACCGAGTTGAGCGGAGGAGCGGCGGCGGTGGGAGGCGCCGGCACCCAGAGGCCGAGGCCGGCCAGAACCACCACAGGGAGGAGCGCAGCCAGGCCGCGTCGAGCCCCGGCCCGCATCACCCCGTGCACTCGTTCACGGCGTCGATGAGCTGGCGCAGGCGGGCATAGTGGAAGCGGTCGAAGCGGAAGGCCAGCCGGGGCAGCTCGGGATGGTCGTTGCGCTCGGGTGGGAATGGCCCGGCCGCACGGATATTGCCCCGCAGCACGATGTCGGCGAAGCGCCGGTTGAGCTCGGCCAGCTCGGCCTTGCTCGGCTGCACCTGCATGCGCAGGACCAGGAGGTCGCCCACCCAGCGGATGGAGTGGTAGTTGCGGTAGAAGCCCAGGATCTCGGCCGCGGCCTCTTCCAGCGTGTTGGTCACCTTGAAGAGGGCCTGGTCCTCGGGCGAGACCCACCCGGCGTGGATCGCCGCCTCCTGCACGAAGCGCAGCCACGAGTGCCAGTAGGTGCCCCCGGGCATCTCGACCATGACGACCGGTGCCGGCTCGGCCTTGCCCGTCTGCAGCAGGGTCAGCAGCTCGAAGGACTCGTCCTGGGTGCCGAAGCCGCCGGGCAGGACGGCGTAGGCGTGGGACTCCTTGATCAGCATGAGCTTGCGGGTGAAGAAGTAGCGCATCTCGACCAGCTTCGGGTCCTGCGCGATGAACGGGTTGGCGTCGCCCTCGAAGGGGAGGCGGATGTTGACCCCGAAGGAGTGCTCACGTCCCGCCCCCTCCAGCCCGGCGGACATGATGCCCGGGCCGGCCCCCGTCACCACCATCCAGTCGGCCGCGGCCAGCTTGGCGGCCAGGTCGCGCGCCAGAATGTAGATCGGGTCGTCGGGCTTCGTCCGGGCCGAGCCGAACATGGTGACCTTGCGGATGTGGCGATAGGGGCGGAAGACGCGGAAGGCCTCGGCCATCTCGGCCAGGGCCGTGTTGGCGATCTTGAGGTCGCCCACCGACGTCCCCTCGCGCGCCATGTCGCTCAGCGAGCCGATCATGTCCTGCAGCTCGCGCGCCTGGGCCGCGGAGAGCTGGTGGCCGGCAAAGAGATCCTCGAAGGCGCGCGAGCGCGCCTCCTCTTCGGTATCGTCGATCACGCGCCCGCCGACGCGTACAGGGTGGAGCGCTGCACCAGCCGCCGCCCGAGCGGCGCCACGATGGCCTCCAGCTCCTCGACGCCCATGCGCTGCCCGTGCTGGGCGCCCGCCGCCCGCGAGATGTTCTCGTCCATCAGCGTCCCGCCCAGGTCGTTGGCCCCGGCGCGCAACAGCTGGCGCGCGCCCTGGGCGCCCATTTTGACCCAGCTCACCTGGATGTTGTCGATGTCGCCCGCGTAGGCGATGCGCGCCACCGCGTGCATCAATACGGTCTCGCGGAAGGTCGGTCCCCGCCGCGCCTTCTTCTGGAGGTAGATCGGGGTGGCCATGTGCACGAAGGGCAGGGGCACGAACTCGGTGAAACCGCCGGTCTCGCGCTGGAGGTCCCGCGTGCGCACCATGTGGCGGGCCCAGCTCACCGGCTGCTCCACCGACCCGAACATGATGGTGATGTTGGAGCGCAGCCCCACGCTGTGCGCGGTGCGGTGCGCCTCCAGCCACTCCTCGGTGTTGATCTTGTCGGGGCAGATGAGGGCGCGCACCTCGTCGTCGAGGATCTCGGCCGCCGTGCCCGGCAGCGTCTTGAGGCCGGCCTCCTTCAGGCGGGTCAGGTACTCGGCCAGGGGTACCTCGGAGCGGCGCGCCCCCTCGGTCACCTCCAGGGCGGTGAAGCCGTGGATGTGGATGTCCGGCGAGCCGGCCCGCACCGCCTCGAGCACGTGCAGGTAGTAGTCACCGTCGAAGTTGGGGTGGATGCCGCCCTGCAGACAGACCTCGGTGGCCCCCTCCTCGACGGCCTCGGCCACGCGCCGGGTGATCTCGTCGAGCTCGAGCAGGTAGGGCGCCCCGCGCAGGTTGAGCGAGAGCGGGCCCTTGGAGAAGGCGCAGAAGCGGCACTTGAAGGTGCACACGTTGGTGTAGTTGATGTTGCGGTTGCGCACGAACGTCACGTCGTCGCCGGCGATGCGGCGGCGCAGGTCGTCGGCCACCTCGGCCACCGTGCGCACCTCGGGGCCGCGGGCGCCGAAGAGCGTCACGATCTCGGCCTGGCCGACCTCCTGGCCCAGCGCCACGCCGGCCAGCACCTCGGCCACGGCCCCGCCGCCGGCGACGACGCCGACGCGTGGCCGCGCCGTCTGGTCGAGCAGCGGGGGCGGAGGCTCCTCGCCCCCCGAGCACCACGTGGCGTCGCGGGCCAGCCCCTCGGCGTCCGAGGCGTCGAGCACCGGGAAGTGCAGCGCCGGGTCGAGCCAGCGTGCCGGGTCATGGGCGAAGGTGGGGTAGACGGTCAGGCGGGGCGCCAACGTATGGCCGGCCGCCTCCGTGGCATCGCGCAGGACGTCGAGGGCCGGCCAGGCCCGCTCGGGGTTCACATGGTCGGCCGTGACCGGCGACACGCCGCCCCAGTCGTCGATGCCGGCATTCAGCAGGGGGGCCAGCTCGTCGGAGAGGTTCGGCGGAGCCTGCACGTGGACGTCGGGCGGCAGCACCAGACGGGCCGCCGCTATGGCCCAGCGCAGGTCGTCGGGCGGGCAGGCTGCCGCCCTGAACATGGCCGTGCCCGCCTTGGGCAGGAAGTTCTGCACAATGACCTCTTGCACGTGGCCGTGGCGGGCGTGCGACGCCGCGATGGCACGCAGGGCGGCCAGCTGATCGGTCCGCTCGTCGCCGATGCCGACCAGGATGCCGGTGGTGAAGGGGATGGCCAGCTCGCCGGCGTACTCCAGCGTGGCCAGCCGGCGGGCCGGCTCCTTGTCCGGCGAGCCCCGGTGGGCGTCGAGGCCCTCGGCCAACGACTCCAGCATCATGCCCTGGCTGGCCGCCACCGGCCGCAGCGTGGCCAGCTCGCCGGGGTCGAGCGCGCCGGCGTTGGCGTGGGGGAGCAGGCCGGTCTCCTCCAAGACGAGGCGGCACATGGAGGCGAGGTAGTCCACGGTCGAGGCGTAGCCCTGCGCGGCCAGCCACTCCGCCGCCACGGGGTAGCGCAACTCGGGCCGCTCGCCCAGGGTGAAGAGGGCCTCGTGGCAGCCGGCGGCCTGGCCGGCCTCGGCGATGGCCCGTACCTCTTCGGGCAGGAGGTACGGGGCGGTGACGCGGGCCGGCGCCTTGGCGAAGGTGCAGTAGCCGCACTTGTCGCGGCAGAGCATGGTCAGCGGGATGAAGACCTTGGGCGAGAAGGTGACCCGGCGCCCGTGGGCCCCGTCGCGCACGAGGCGGGCCCACGCGGTGAGGTCGTCGAGCGGCGTGGAGAGGAGATCGGCGTCGGAGAGCATCACGGCCAATCTAGGGGGCGTGGCCGCGCGCGGCGCCGTCGACCAGCCACAGCGTCTGCCCGGCGTGGACGCGGGCGGCGGGCAGGTCGTCGCCGCGCTCCAGCGCGGCCACCGCTTCGGCCTTCGATGCCCCGGCCACGGTGAACACCGCGAGGCGGGCCGAATTGATGGCCGGGAGCGTCAACGTCATCCGGGGGTGCGGGTTGACCCCGTTGGGGTCCTCGGTGGCCAGCACCAGCACGCCCGGCCCGGCCTCGAGGGTGGAGGCACCGGGGAACAGCGAGGCGGTGTGCCCGTCGGGGCCCATGCCGAGGTGGACGAGATCGATGCCCGGACCCGTGACGAGGTCCGACATGGTGCGCTGGTAGGCCGCCACGCACTCGTCGACCGGGCCGACGGTCGGCATGGGAGAGAAGGACCCGGCCCCGCCCACCCGGTCGAGCAGGGTCTCGCGGATGAGGCGCTGATTGGCGTCCGCGTCATCGGGTGGCACGATGCGCTCGTCGCCGATGTAGACGTCCACCACGCTCCACTCCATGTCGTCGGCGGTGGCGAGGCACTCGTAGCAGGCCTGGGCCGTCGGCCCGCCGGAGAGCACGAGCGCGAAGCGCGGCCCGGTCCGCGCCGCGAAGGCCTGGCGCACCGCGTCGCTGAAGGCGCGGGGGACGTCGTCGACGGGGGTGAGCGCCACTACGGCGTCGGCGTCTCGGTCTCCAAGCCCTGCTGACCCGACTCCAGCGTGACGGCGTGGCCGCCGAACTGGTTGCGCAACGCCGAGAGCATCTTCAGCTGGAGCGAGTCAGGCTCCTGGGAGGCGAAGCGGGTGAAGAGCGACGTGGCGATGACGGGCGCCGGCACGCCGCGGTCGATGGCCTCTTGTGCCGTCCAGCGGCCCTCGCCCGAGTCGACCACGACGCCCTTGATGTCGTCGAAGCCCGCGCCGGGCCGCAGCGCCCGCTCGGCCAGCTCGAGCAGCCAGCTGCGCACGACCGAGCCGTAGCGCCAGATGGAGGCGATCTCGTGCAGGTCGAGGTCGAACTCGTCGGCCTTGCCCATGATCTCGAAGCCCTCGGCGTAGGCCTGCATCAGCCCGTACTCAATGCCGTTGTGCACCATCTTGACGAAGTGACCGGCGCCGACCGGTCCCACGTGGGCGTAGCCGCCCTCGGGGGCCAGCGTGCGGAGCGCCGGCTCCACCACGGCCACCGCCTCCTTGGTGCCGCCCACCATGAGGCAGTAACCCTCGGTCAGGCCCCAGACGCCGCCCGACGTCCCGGCGTCGACGAAGCCGACCCCGGAGCTCTCGAGCGTGTCCGCCAGCGCCGCCCATTCCTTGTAGTTGGAGTTGCCGCCGTCGATGATGACGTCGCCCTTGGCGAACAGGCCGGTGAGCTCCTCGACGGTGGAGTCCGTGATGTGGCCCGCGGGCAGCATCACCCAGACCGCCTTGGGGGAGCCCAGCTTGCCCGCCAGATCGGCCAGGCTCGTCGAAGCCTCCGCTCCCTTGGCCGCCGCCGCCTCGACCGCGTCGGCGCTCAGGTCGTAGGCCACCACCTCGTGCCCGCCCTTGAGCAGGCGCTCGGTCATGTTGGCACCCATCTTGCCCAGTCCGATCATGCCGATCTTCATGCGCGTTCCTCTCGGTCGTGCTGCCAGGCTCAGAAGGTAGCGGCTTTGTCGGTCAGCGATTGCAGCAGCTCGTCGAAGGACTTGGCGAACGACGCCACGCCCTCGTTCTCGAGCGTCTGCTCCACATCGAGCATGTCGATGCCGGCGTCAGCCAGGCGCGCCAGGGCGGCTTCGCCATCGCCCGGGTCGGCGTCCACGGTGCGCTTGAGCGTCCCGTGGTCCTCGAAGGCCCGCAGCGTCGGCTCCGGCATGGTGTTCACCGTGGCCGGCCCGATCAGGCTGTCGACGTAGAGCAGGTCCGAGTAGGCCGGGTTCTTGGTCGAGGTCGACGCCCACAGCGGCCGCTGCACGCGCGCGCCCTTGTCTCGCAGCGCCTCCCAGCGCGCGCCGGCGAAGGTGCGGTGGAAGTGTTGGTAGGCCGTCTGCGCCTGGGCCACCGCGGCCGTGCCGCGCAGGCCGAGGACGGCGGGGTCACCCTTGTCTCCGCCGGCCAGGGTCTCCAGGCGGCGGTCCACCTCGGTGTCGACCCGACTGACGAAGAACGAGCCCACGCTGGCCACCTTGGACAGCTCGGACCCGCGGCCGGCGGCCACCAGCGCCTCGAGGCCCAACAGGTAGGCCTCCATGACGTCGTCGTAGCGATCCAGCCCGAAGATCAACGTGACGTTGATGCTGTGGCCCTCGCCGATCAGGGTCTCGATGGCGGGGACACCTTCCTTGGTGGCCGGCACCTTGACGAGGAGATTCGGCTTGGCGATCTGCGCGTGCAGCCGGCGGGCGGCCTTGAGCGTCTCTGCCGTCTCGTGAGCCTGCGCCGGCGAGACCTCCAGCGAGACGTAGCCGTCCTCGCCGTCGCTCTCGTCGTAGAGAGGCCGCAGCATGTCGAGCGCGTTGTTGATGTCCGTGCTGGCCATCTCCCAATACGCGCTCTCGACGGTGTGGTCCTTCATGAGGGACCGGAACTGGTCGTCGTAGGTGTCCTGGCCGCTGATGGCGTTGGCGAAGATGGTCGGATTAGAGGTGATGCCGCGCACGCCGAGCGAGAGCAGCTCGGCCAGCTGGCCGCCTTCGAGCCAGTCACGGCGCAGGTTGTCGAGCCAGGCGCTCTGTCCGCCGATCTCGTAGAGGTCCTGCAGTCGGGTCATGGCAACAGCTCCCTTCGTCGCGATGCGTGTCGGCGGCGACGGGCCGCCGGTGCCGGTTCAGCCACCCAGTTCGGCCAGGAGGCCCTGGGCCCGTTCCACCACGTGCTCGGCGGTGATCCCCATCTTCTCCATGACGACGTCGCCCGGGGCCGAGGCGCCGAAGTGGTCGATGCCGATGGCGTCGTCGGCGTAGCGGTCCCAGCCGAAGGTGGCACCGGCCTCGATGCTGAGCACCGGCGCCTCGGGCGGGAACACCGCATCCTGGTAGTCGCCCGGCTGCGCCTCGAAGAGATCCCAGGACGGGAACGACACCACCTGGGCCAGCACCCCGGCCCGGGCCAGCGTGGCGGCGGCGGCCACGCAGTGCTGGACCTCGCTGCCGCTGCCGACCAGGACGATGTCGGGCGGCCCATCGCTGTCGACCAGGACATAGGCGCCCCGCGCCACGCCCTCGGGTGCCCGCTCGGCCGTCGCCTCCAGCACAGGGATGTCCTGACGGGTCAGGACAAGCCCCACCGGCCCGTCGGCCTCAACGGCCAGGCGCCAGGCCTGGGCCGTCTCGTTGGCGTCGGCGGGGCGCAGGAGGCTCAGGCCCGGCATGGCCCGCAGGGAGGCCAGGTGCTCGATCGGCTGGTGCGTGGGCCCGTCCTGGCCCAGGCCCACGGAGTCGTGCGTCCACGAGTAGATGACGTGGGTGCCCGTCAGCGCGGCCAGGCGCACCGAGGGGCGCATGTAGTCGGAGAAGACGAAGAACGTGCCGCCCACCGGCAGGATGCCGCGGTGCTGGGCCATGCCGTTCATGGCCGCGCCCATCCCGTGCTCGCGGATCCCGTAGTGGACCTGGATCCCTCCGGGCGTCTGGCGGGACTGCATCTCGGCGCCCTTCACCCCCACACCGTTGTTGCCGGTCAGGTCGGCCGAGCCGGCCAGGAGGCCCGGCAGCTTGGCCGCCGTGGCGTCGATGCACTGGTTGATGGCGTGGCGGGTGGCCAGCTTGGTGCCGACGTCGAACCCGGGCAGGTCGTCGGCCCACCCCTGGAGCCCGCGCCCGGCCTGCGCGGCGTCCCAGGCGGCGCGGTCGCCCTGCCAGGCCTCGAAGCGGTCGGTCCAGGCGGCGCGCCGCTCGGCGCCGCGAGCGATCTGCTGGCCGTAGAAGTCGCGCACCTCGTCGGGGACCCAGAAGGTCTGGTCGGCCGGCAGCCCCAGCAGTTCCTTGGTCACCTTGATCTCGTCGGCCCCGAAGGGCGAGCCGTGTGCCGCCGCCGTGTCCGTCAGCTTGGGCGAGGGCCACCCGATGTGGCTGCGCAGCACCAGGAGGGTCGGCTGGGCGTCGGGCGTGTCCGCCGGCTCCTCGATCGCCTCGCGGATGGCGGCCTCGAGCGCGTCGACATCGTTGGCCATCTCCCCGAGGTTGCGCACGCGCCAGCCGTAGGCCTCGAAACGCTCGGGCACGTTGTCGTTGTAGGCCAGCTCGGTCGGCCCGTCGATGGTGATGTGGTTGTCGTCGTAGAAGGCGAGAAGCCGTCCCAGGCCGAGGTGGCCGGCCAGCGACGCCGCCTCGTGCGAGATCCCTTCCATGAAGCAGCCGTCGCCGGCGATCACGTAGGTGCGGTGGTCGCAGACGTCACTGCCGAACCTGGTGCGCAGCCAGCGCTCGGCGATGGCCAGGCCGACTGCGTCGCCGACACCCTGGCCGAGCGGCCCGGTGGTGACGTCGATCCCCGCCGTGTGGCCCGCCTCGGGGTGACCCGGTGTCCGGCTGCCCCACTGGCGGAACTGGCGCAGGTCCTCGAGCGAGAGGTCGTACCCGGTCAGGTGCAGCATGGCGTACTGCAGAATGCAGGCGTGCCCGTTGGAGAGCACGAAGCGGTCGTGGTCGGGCCACTCCGGGTCGTTCGGGTCGTAGTTCATGATGCGCGTCCACAGCACGTGGGCGAGCGGGGCCAGGGCCATGGCGGTGCCCGAGTGCCCGGACTTGGCGGACTCCGGCGCGTCCATGGCGATGCCGCGGATCACGTTGATGCCCAGCTCCACCAACCTCGGGTCCTGCACGACCGGTGTCGATGTCTGCAACGCCATGGTCAAACCCTAACCGTCCCTCTCCGCCGGCCGACGAGGCCGTCACCTACTCTTCACAGTCATGGCTTCCCGCATGCAGGTGCCGCCAAACAGCGACTTGACCCTGGGCATGACGTGCGTCGACAAGGCGACCCCGGGCCGGTGCGTCTGGCGCATGCGGGCGGACGAGCGCTTCGCCAATCCCGCCGGCATCATGCAAGGGGGCTTCGTCGGGGCGTTCGCCGACTCGTCCATGGGGGCGGCGGCCGTGACCTACGCCCAGGACCGCCGGGTCTTCTGCTCCAACGCCGAGATCAAGGTCAGCTTCCTGGCCGCCGTGCCGCCGGGCGCCGAGCTCACTTGTCGCGCCGAGGTGGTCTCCGGCGGGCGGCGCGTGGCGTTCGTGGAAGCCAGCGTCACCGCCCGTGTCGACGACCAGGAGGGGGAGAAGCTGGTGGCCCGGGCCACCTCCACCTATATCTACAAGGACCGCGACTGAGACGCCCGCCGTGGGCGGTGTTTGCATAGGACCGGCCCAGAGACCAGGATTGTGCGCCTCATGGCACCATCGTCGGACAACGGCAGTCACGGGCTGCGCAATGCGGGAGACGACGCCTTCCAGCTGACGGTCGACTACCTCAAGCAAGAGGTGGTCGAACCTCTGCGGGGCCTGGGCCGCTTCCTCTACATGGGGATCGCAGGCTCGTTCTTCCTGGCCTTCGGGCTCCTGCTCATTCTGCTCGGGGTGTTGCGCCTCCTGCAGACCGAGACCGGCTCCGCCCTCACCGGCGACTGGTCATGGGTGCCCTACGCGGCGACGGTCGTCCTCGGCGTCCTCGTGATCGCCGTGGCGGCATTGCGCATCACATCCGGGCCCGGACAGGCCAAGCTGCCCGAGGTCATCGCCCGTCGCGAGGCGAGAGAGAGCGAAGCACAAGGAGGAGCGAGCTGATGGCAGGCACGACCACGAGGGCCGGGAGCAACGGGCGCCTCATCACGCGAGATGACCTGCAGGCCGCCTACTCACAGGTGATGGGCGAGGGCGAGGCCACGGCACGCGCCGCGGCACCGCGCGGCCTGGCGGTGGCCGGGGCCGTCGGCATCCTGCTCCTGACCCTGGCCTTCCTGGCCGGCCGCCGGCGCGGCCGGGCCAAGTCTGCGCTGGTCGAGATCCGGCGGCTCTGAGATGGACCTGCTCCTGCGGCGCTTCCTGCGCGCCGGAGTCCGCCGTGGCATCGCAGGCAACTGGTACTGGTTCCTGCTCGCCGCGGCCACCTTCTTCCTCCGGCGCGTCCTCAACGACCGCACCAGCCCCGTGTCGAGCGTCACCGTGAAGCCGGGAGAACAGGTGCTCATCACCGTGCGCGACCGCAACACCCCTCCCGCCACCGAAGCCTGAGGCCCGTGCCGGGGCAGCTCGAGGCAGGGGAGCGGGTGCTCCTCATCGACCCCAAGGAACGCCGCTACCTGCTCACCCTGGTGCCCGGCGCCAGCTTCCACACCCACGCCGGTGTGCTCGCCCACGACGACATCATCGGAGCCGTCGAGGGCTGCCACGTCACGGGCTCGACCGGGCGCAACTTCCTGGTCCTGCGCCCCACCCTGAGCGACATCGTGCTCAAGATGCCCCGGGGAGCGCAGGTCATCTACCCGAAGGACCTCGGCGCCATCCTCATAGCCGCCGACATCGCGCCGGGACAGCGCATCCTCGAGGCCGGCGTCGGCTCGGGCGCCCTCTCCATGACCGTGCTGCGCGCCGGGGCGTCGATCGTCGGGTACGAGCTGCGCGAGGACTTCGCGGAGCGGGCCAAGGCCAACGTGGCGGCGACGCTGGGCCCCGACGCGCCGTACCGGGTCGAGATCCGTGACGTGACCGAGGGCATCGACGAGAGGGAACTCGACCGGATCCTGCTCGACATGCCAGAGCCGCACAAGGTGATCGCCGGCGCGGCGACGGCCCTGCGCCCCGGCGGCATCCTCCTGGCCTACCTGCCCACCATCAACCAGACCGCGCTGCTACGCCAGGCGCTCGACGACGACGGCGTGCCCTTCGGCCTGGCGGAGACACAAGAGGTCATGCGGCGCACCTGGCATGTCGAGGCCCGCTCGGTCCGCCCCGACCACCGCATGGTCGGGCATACCGGGTTCCTCACGACGGCGCGTCGCCTCGACGGGTGATGCCGGAGCAGATTGCTGCTGTGCGGGGCGCGGGCGCCCGACGGGCAGCGGTCAGTCGCGCTCGATGAAGATGCACTCGCCGGGGCACTCCTCGGAGGCCTCGACCACGGCCTCTTCGAGGTCGGCCGGCACGGCGGCCATCCCGGCGGAACCACCCGGCTCGTTCTTGACGTCGCCGTCCTCCTTCACATAGGCCAGGCCGTCGTCGAGGAGGGTGAACACGGCTGGCGCGATCTCTTCGCACAGCCCATCGCCTGTGCAGAGATCCTGGTCGATCCAGACCTTCATGTACCTGACTCTCTCCCTTGTCGCACCCGCCCGACGGGCCACGAGGACCGTAGTGACGCGTGCCGCGGACCGTCAATCCGGGCTCGCGGTTCCCCACCAGCGTACTCGCCCGGCCCGTCGGCCCCGTGCACCGGAGGCGCACCGGCAATGGCGGCAAAACAGGCCTGGACGAGGGCTAGGGTGAGAACTGGTGACCGCAACTCCCGACGAAGCCGCTGCCCAGGCCGAAGCGCTGCGCGCCGAGCTGGCAGACGCCGAGGACGAGATCCACGCGCTCCGTCGCCGGTTGCAGGAGAGCCCCGGCCGGGTGCAGGCCCTGGAGGAGCGCCTCCTCGAGTCCAAGGGCCAGCTGGCTCAGGCCACCTCGCAGAACGAGAAGCTGACCTTCACCCTGCAGCAGGCCAAGGAGCAGCTGGCCGCCCTGCGCGAGGAGGTCGAGAAGCTCACCCAGCCTCCGGCGGCCTACGGCACCTTCCTCGGGATCAACGAGGACGGAACCGTCGACGTCTTCTCCAGCGGCCGCAAGATGCGCGTCAGCCTCCACCCCGACATCGACCCCGGGGCCATCCGCAAGGGCAACGAGGTCGTGCTCAACGAGAGCCTCAACGTGGTGCTCGTGCGCGACGGCGAGTTCTCCGGTGAAGTGGTCACCCTGAAGGAGCAGCTCGAAGACAAGCGCCGCTGCGTCATCTTCGCCCGGGCCGACGAGGAGCGGGTCGCCGAGCTCTCCGAGGACATGCTGGGCCTGAAGCTGCGCGCCGGGGACTCGCTGTTGATGGACGTGCGCACCCAGCTGCTCATTGAGAAGCTGCCCAAGCTCGAGAGCGAGGAGCTCGTCCTCGAAGAGGTGCCCGACATCACGTACGCCGATGTCGGCGGCCTGGACACCCAGATCGAGGCCATCACCGATGCCGTCGAGCTGCCCTACATGCACCGCGACCTGTTCGTCGAATACTCGCTGCCGGCCCCCAAGGGCATCCTCCTCTACGGCCCTCCGGGCTGTGGCAAGACCCTGATCGCCAAGGCGGTCGCCAACTCGCTGGCCAAGAAGGTCGCCCTGAAGACCGGCAACGACAACGTGCGGAGCTTCTTCCTCAACATCAAGGGGCCGGAGCTGCTCAACAAGTACGTGGGGGAGACCGAGCGCCAGATCCGCCAGGTCTTCCAGCGCGCCCGGGAGAAGGCGGACGAGGGCATGCCCGTCATCGTCTTCTTCGACGAGATGGAGTCGCTCTTCCGGACCCGGGGCACCGGCATCAGCTCCGACATGGAGTCGACGATCGTGCCCCAGCTGCTCGCCGAGATCGATGGCGTCGAGTCGCTGCGCGACGTCATCGTCATCGGCGCCTCCAACCGCGAGGACCTCATCGACCCCGCCATCCTGCGCCCCGGCCGGCTCGACGTGAAGATCAAGATCGAGCGACCCAACGAGGAGGCGGCCGGCCAGATCTTCAGCCGCTACCTCACGCCGGCACTGCCGCTCGACACCGACGAGGTCAAGCGCCTGGGCGGGGGCGACCCGTCCAAGGCCGTCCAGGCCATGATCGAGCGGACGGTGGCCGAGATGTACCGGGAGGATGACGACAACCGGTTCCTCGAGGTGACCTACCAGAACGGCGACAAGGAGATCCTCTACTACCGCGACTTCGCGTCAGGCGCCATGATCGAGAACATCGTCCGGCGGGCCAAGAAGCTAGCCATCAAGCGGGTGATCGCCGGGGAGTCGGGCGGCATCCGCACTTCCGACATGCTCGAGTCGATCCGCCAGGAGTACAAGGAGAACGAGGACCTGCCCAACACCACCAACCCCGACGACTGGGCGCGGATCTCGGGCAAGAAGGGTGAGCGGATCGTCTACGTCCGGACGCTGCTCACCGAGGACCGTGAGGTGCACGGAGGCCGCTCCATAGAGCGGGTCGGTACCGGCCAGTACCTCTAGAAGTTAGGGTCGCGCCGTGGCCATCACCAAGGTCTGCGGCATCGAGACCGAGTACGGCATCCTTTCGCCGGGACCGGAGCAGAACCCGATCGCCGCGTCCTCGGTGCTCGTCAACGCCTATGCGGCGGACGTGGAGCAGCAGATCGGCTGGGACTTCGAGGACGAGACCCCGGGCAACGACGCCCGTGGCTTCGCCCGCGAGGGGTCCCTCGCCCCCATGGTGGAGACGCACCTGGCCAACACGGTCCTGACCAACGGGGCCCGCTTCTACGTGGACCACGCCCACCCCGAATACTCGAGCCCCGAGTGCCTGACGCCCCTCGAATGCCTGCTCTACGACAAGGCGGGCGAAGAGGTGCTGCGGCGCGCCATGGTCGCGGCCGCGCTCCGCATCCCGGACCAGCCGGCGCCCATCGTCCACAAGAACAACTCCGACGGCAAGGGCAACTCCTACGGCTGCCACGAGAACTACATGATGGACCGGGCCGTGCCCTTCGCCAAGGTGATCGAGGGCGTGGTCCCACACTTCGTCTCCCGCACGCTCTTCACGGGCTCGGGCAAGGTGGGGACCGAGACCGCGGCACTGGACGCCGACACGGTGCAGTACCAGCTGTCGCAGCGGGCCGAATTCTTCGAGGAGATCGTGGGGCTGGAGACGACGCTGAAGCGGCCGATCGTCAACACCCGCGACGAGCCGCACGCCGACCCCAAGCGCTTCCGTCGCCTGCACGTGATTGTGGGGGACGCCAACCTGTCGGAGATCGCCACCTTCCTGAAGGTCGGGAGCACCGCCATCGTGCTGGCCATGGTCGAGGACGACGCCGGCCCGACCCGTGAGCTCTCCCTGTCCGATCCCGTCCGCGCACTGCACCAGGTGTCGGCCGACCTCACGCTGTCCCGGCCGCTGACCATGACCGACGGGTCGACGGCCACCGCGCTCGAGATGCAATGGGAGATCTTCGGCGCCGCGCGCAAGTACGCCGAGGAGTTCGGCCTGGCCGCACTGGGGGACGACGGCGAGGTGGGCGCCCAGGTGATGGAGCGCTGGGAGGCCGTCCTGTCCGGCCTGGAGTCGGACCCGGCGTCGCTGGCCGACACCCTGGACTGGGTGGCCAAGCGCGAGCTCCTGTTGGCCTACCAGGACCGGCACTCGTGCGGCTGGAAGGACCCCCGGGTCACCGCACTGGCGTTGCAGTACCACGACCTCCGCCCGGACAAGTCCGTGTTCCGCCGCCTGGACATGCGCACGCTCGTCACACCGGCCGAAGTGGCCCACGCCGTCGGCGAGCCCCCGACCGGGACCCGGGCCTGGTTCCGGGGCAAGTGCCTGGCCCGCTGGCCGGACGCCGTAGTGACGGCCAACTGGGATTCCCTCGTCTTCGACGTTGGCGCAGACCCGTTGCGGCGCGTCCCTATGATGGATCCCCTCAAGGGAACAGCCGAGCACACTGGCGCCCTCCTGGCAGAGAGCACAGGACCGTCCGACCTGCTCATCAGGCTGAACTCATAGCGAAGAACGCACGCAGCACAGGACGGGGACACGCACCGATGGCAGAACAGGAACAGAAGAAGAAGGGGTCCGGCACCAGGACGACCGAGGCCGACACCGACGTCGAAGAGGCCACCCCGGCCTCCTCCGAGCGCGGCGAGAAGATCAAGGCGGAGCTCGACGACCTTCTCGACGAGATCGACGAGGTCCTGGAGGACAACGCCGAGGAGTTCGTGCGCAACTACGTGCAAAAGGGCGGGCAATAATCCTCCGTGGCCCTTCCTCTCTTTCCCCCGGAGCGTGATCCGGGACCGGACTTCGTCGGCCTCCTGCGCATCACGACGGGCCAACCCGACGCACCGGCCCGCGCGCTCGACCCACTGACCCCCGTGCAGGCACCGCACGGCACGACGGTGGTGGCCCTGCGCTACCTCGACGGCGTCGTCATGGCCGGCGACCGGCGCGCCACGGCGGGCAACATCATCGCCCACCACGCCATGCAGAAGGTCTTCCCCGCCGACCGCTTCTCGGCGGTGGCCATCGCGGGGACTGCCGGCATGGCGATTGAGATGGTCCGCCTCTTCCAGGTCCAGCTCGAGCACTACGAGAAGGTCGAGGGGGCCACGCTCTCGCTCGAGGGCAAGGCCAACCAACTGGCCCAGATGGTGCGCCAGCACCTGCCCCTGGCCATGCAGGGCCTGGCCGTCGTGCCCCTCTTCGCCGGGTTCGACACGGCCCGCAGCGCGGGTCGCATTTTCAACTACGACGTCACGGGCGGTCACTACGAGGACACCGACTTCCAGGCCACCGGATCAGGCGGACGGGACGCCCGCAGCACCATCAAGCTGGGCTGGCGCGAGGGTCTGGGGCGCGACGACGCGGTCGATCTGGCCATTCAGTCCCTCTACGACGCCGCCGACGAGGACTCCGCCACCGGCGGTCCAGACCTGGTCCGCGGCATCTACCCGATCATCGCCATCGTCGACGCGGCCGGGTACCGGGAGGTGCCCGAGGACGAGGTGGCCGAGCGCTTCGGCGCCCTCATCGCCCGCAAGCAAGCGGAGCGTGCATCGTGAGCATGCCTTACTACGTGGCGCCCGAGCAGGTGATGAAGGACCGGGCCGAGTACGCCCAGAAGGGCATCGCCCGCGGCCGCTCGCTCGTCGCCACCACCTACGACGCCGGCATCGCCATCGTCGCCGAGAACCCCTCGCGCACGCTGCACAAGATCAGCGAGATCTACGACCGGATCGCCTTCGGCGGCGTCGGCAAGTACAACGAGTACGACCAGCTCCGGGTGGCCGGTATTCGCCATGCTGACACGAAGGGGTACGCGTACAGTCGCGAAGACGTCGACGCCCGTTCACTTGCGAACCTCTACGCGCAGTACCTCGGCAACGTGTTCACCCACGAAATGAAGCCGCTCGAGGTCGAGATCCTGGTGGCCGAGCTCGACGAGAGCCAGGGGCAGCTTTACCACATCGCCTACGAGGGCACGATCACCGACGAGGACCGTTTCGCCGTGCTCGGCGGCGACGCCGAGACGATCACCGAGCGCGTCGGCGCAGCCTGGCAGGCCGACTGGGACCTGGCGGCCGCCGTCAAGGCGACCACGACCGCGCTGGCCGGGCCGGACCGGGACCTGGGGGCCGGCGACCTGGAGGCGGCCGTCCTGAGCCGGGGAAACGGTCGCCGCACCTTCCGGCGGATGGACGAGGGGGAGCTGGCACAACTGCTGGCATAGCCGGCAGTACGGTTGGCCTGGTGGAACGCCGCATCTTCGGCATCGAGAACGAATACGGGGTGACATTCACGCTGCGCGGACAACGCCGGCTGAGCCCCGACGAAGTGGCACGGTACCTGTTCCGGCGCGTGGTCTCGTGGGGGCGCTCGTCCAACGTCTTCCTCGAGAACGGCGCCCGCCTCTACCTCGACGTCGGCAGCCACCCCGAGTACGCCACGCCCGAGTGCGACCGCATCAGCGACGTCGTCGTGCACGACAAGGCGGGGGAGTGGAGCCTGGCCCAGCGGGGCACCGGCGCGCCGGCGCGCCGGCGCGAGGAGGGGATCCGTGGTGAGGTCTACCTGTTCAAGAACAACACGGATTCGGTGGGCAACTCCTACGGGTGCCACGAGAACTATCTGACCGAACGAAACGACGAGTTCAACCGTTACACCGAGGTGCTCATCCCGTTCCTCGTCTCCCGCCAGATTTACGCGGGCGCGGGCAAGGTCCTGCAGACGGCCCGCGGCGCCGTGTTCTGCCTGAGCCAGCGGGCCGAGCACATCTGGGAGGGCGTCTCGTCGGCCACCACCCGCAGCCGGCCCATCATCAACACGCGGGACGAGCCCCACGCCGATGCCGAGCGCTTCCGCCGGCTCCACGTGATCGTGGGCGACTCCAACATGAGCGAGTACGCGACGTTCCTGAAGGTGGGGACTACGTCCATCCTGCTGGCCATGCTGGAGGACTCCTCGACGGTGCTGCGGGACCTGACGCTGGAGAACCCCATCCGCGCCATTCGGGAGATCAGCCACGACATCACGTGCCAGCGTCGCGTCCGCCTGGCCAACGGGCGCGAGATGCGTGCGCTCGACATTCAGATGGAGTACCTCGAACGTGCCTTGAAGTTCCGCGACCGGCGCGGTCTCTCGCCCGAAGAGGACCGCGCCCTCGACATGTGGGAGCACTGCCTCAAGGGCCTCGAGGCCGACCCGACGTCGCTCTGGCGCGAATGCGACTGGGTGGCCAAGCACCGGCTGGTCGAGCAGATACGGGCGCGCCACGACGTATCGCTCGCCCACCCCAAGGTGGCGATGATCGATCTGATGTACCACGACGTCGACCGCAGCCGCGGACTGTTCTACAAGTTGCAGCAGCGCGACGAAATGGAACGGACGTGTACCGACGAGGCCATCACGGAGGCCATGACCAAGCCCCCCGAGACCACCCGGGCGCGACTCCGGGGTGCGTTCGTGAAGCGGGCCAAGGAACGTCGCCGCGACTTCACGGTGGACTGGGTCCACCTCAAGCTGAACGACCAGGCGCAACGTACAGTCCTGTTGAAGGACCCGTTCAAATCCCATGACGAACGGGTCGAGCGGCTCATCCAGTCCCTCTAACGGCACCGTAGAGTGAAGGCGCATGTTGAATCTCGACCCAGGCAAGCTGCTCGTGATCGGCGTGGTGGCGATCATCCTCCTGGGTCCTGACCGCCTGCCCCAGGTCGCCCGACAAATCGGCGGCGCCTGGCGCACCTTCAACGAATTCCGACACCGGATGGAGTCCGAGGTGCGCAACACCATGCCCGACCTGCCCCCTACCTCGGAGATCGCCCGACTGGCCCGCTCGCCCTCGGCCCTGCTCAACCACCTGTCGAACATGGCAGAGGACGACGAGGAGCCGGACGGATCGTTCCAACCCCCGACACTGAACGGCGACAGCGGCACCGCCGATGCGGTGTCGGGATCGGCCCCGGCAGCCCCGGCTGCTGCGCCTGACGCGGGCGCCGCCACGCACGCGGACGCAGGCGTGGACGCAGCACCGGAACCGGCGCCGCACCCCGCGCCCGCCCCGATCCACGTCGAGCCCCTGCCTCGGGCACCGCACCCGTCCGGCGTGGTCGTTCCCGGCGACCCGACGCTGAACTGAACGACACGACCGTGGTGACACTTCCCTTCACGGGCAAACGCAAGAGCCGCCCGTCCCCGGACAACATGACGCTCGGGGAGCACCTCGGCGAGCTGCGCCGCCGCGTCATCATCTGTGCCATCGCATTCCTGGTCGCAGCGACGTTTGCCGTCTTCGCCTATGAGCCGATCCTGCACTTCCTCCTGCGGCCGCTCTGCAGCGTCGACGCATCGACGGCGCACCACACCGCAAAGGGAACCTCGTCGCTGCTGATCGCATCGAACGGCACCTGCAATCTCTTCGTGACGTCGCCACTCGACGGCCTGTCGCTCCGCGTGAAGATCGCGCTCTTCGGTGGTCTCGTGCTCTCGTCCCCGATCATCCTGTTCCAGATCTGGCGCTTCGTGACGCCCGGACTCAAGGCGACCGAACGCCGTTATGCCGTGCCGTTCGTCGCCAGTGCCTTCGTGCTCTTCCTCCTCGGTGCGGCGACCGCGTACATCACGCTGCCGCACGCGCTGGGCTGGTTGAAGTCGGTGGGTGGCCCCAACCTGCAGGCGATCTACGACCCGATCCCGTATCTGGGGCTGATTCTCCTCATGATGACGATCTTCGGCCTCACCTTCGAATTTCCGGTGGTCCTCGTCTCCCTCGAGCTGGCCCGCGTGGTCACGCCGGCACGCCTGCTCCACTCCTGGCGTTGGGCGGTCATCATCATCGTGGTGGTGGCCGCCGTCTTCACCACGAGCTCGGATCCCTTCTCCATGTTCGCGCTGGCCATACCGCTGGTCTTCTTCTACTTCATCTCCATCGGCATCGGGAAGCTGCTCGGGCGTTGACCGCGTTCCCGTGGCCGGTCCAGCGGACGGCCGGGGCGGCGGAATTCGAGGCCGACCTGCCTTTCGCGCTCGACGACTACCAGCACGAGGCATTCGGGGCCCTGGACTCGGGCCACTCGGTGCTCGTGTCCGCCCCCACCGGATCCGGCAAGACGCTCGTGGCGGCCTATGCGGTGCACCGGGCGCTGTCCGCCCACGGCAAGGCCTTCTACACGACGCCCCTCAAGGCGCTCTCGAACCAGAAGTACGGGGAGCTGGTCGCGTCCTACGGGGAGGAGCACGTCGGGCTGTTGACCGGCGACACCACACTGCGCCCCCGGGCGCCCGTCGTCGTGATGACCACCGAGGTCCTCCGCAACATGCTCCTGGCCGGCTCCGATCTCCTCGAGGGACTGCACACGGTGGTGCTCGACGAGGTCCACTTCATTCAGGATCCCTACCGGGGCGGCGTCTGGGAGGAGGTCCTGGTCCTGTGCCCGGCCGAAGTGCGTTTCGTCTGCCTGTCGGCGACCGTGAACAACGCCGACGAGCTCGGAGGTTGGTTGCGCTCGGTGCGCGGGGACACCTCCATCATCGTCGAGCGGCGGCGCCCGATCGTCCTGCGGCATCACTTCGCGGTCCACCGGCGGGAGGACGACGAGAGCCTGCTCTTCCCCCTCCTGAATGACAACGGGCAGCCCGGAGGTGAAGGACTGCGCATCGACCAGGCGGTCCGCCGGGCCTTGCAGGGCACCCGGTCCGTCCACTGGCAAGGGAGGGGGAGGGGACCGCGCCTGCCCTATCGCGCGCCCCGGCGCACCGAGATGGTCGAAGAGCTCGGCTGGCGCGAGATGCTGCCTGCCATCGTCTTCATCTTCAGCCGCGCCGCCTGCGATGACGCCGTGCACCAAGTCGTCCGCGACGGCGTGCGGCTCACCGACTCCGCCGAGCGGTCCGCCATCCGCCAGGTGGTCGAGCGCCGGGTCGATCCATTGGATGATGACGACCTGCGCGTCCTCGGCTACGACGAATGGCTCGAAGGCCTCGAGCGCGGCGTGGCGGCCCACCATGCCGGGCTGGTCCCGGTCTTCCGAGAGACGGTGGAGGAGTGCTTCGCGGCCGGACTGCTCAAAGTGGTCTTCGCCACCGAGACGCTTTCGCTCGGGATCAACATGCCGGCCCGTTCCGTGGTCATTGAGCGCTTCACCAAATACGGCGGGGCCGGTCGGGCGACCCTGACGTCGGGGGAGTACCTACAGCTCACGGGCCGGGCCGGTCGGCGAGGACTGGACGAGGAGGGGCACGCCGTCGTGGCCTGGTCCAGCGAGATCACCTTCGCCGAGGCGGCCCGGGTGGCATCCGCCCCTCCCCCGGACCTGCGTTCGGCCTTCCGTCCCACCTACAACCTGGCCGTCAACCTCGTCTCGCGCTTCGACCGCGACACGGCCAGCGCCGTGTTGCAGCGGTCCTTCGCCCAATGGCAAGCGCGCACGCCGGATCTCCTGTTGCTGCAGCTGGACCATCGGGTCGCCGTCCTGGAGCGCCTGGGGTACCTGCAGGGGTGGAGCGTGACCCCGTCGGGCCGCCGGCTGTCCCGCATCTACCACGAGGCCGATCTCCTGATTGCGCAGGCGCTCGGGGCCGACGTGCTGGCAGGGGCCGAGCCCGCCGTGCTGGCGGGGGTCCTGTCGGCCGTCGTCTTCGAGCCCCGCCGGGCCCGTCGCGTCCCGGGCCACCAGACCCCCCGGCAGGAGAAGCAGCGCCGCGCCCCGCAGGACCGCCTCGGCGACAAGCGCCGTGCCGAGCTGTCCTGGCGCGGCGACGCCCTCATCGCCCTGGCCGAGCGCATCCGCGCCATTGAGGAGTTGCACCTGGTGCCCCGCACCCGCCAGCCGGCCCCCGGTCTGGCCACCGCCGTGGCCTCCTGGGCCCGGGGCGCATCGTTCTCGACGGCTCTCGGGGTGGCCGCACGTGACGTCGGGGAGCTCGCGCCCGGCGACTTCGTCCGGACGATGAAATCGGTGGCCGATCTGGCCCAGCAGGTCTCCCATTCGGCCGTGGATACCGAGGTTGCCACGGCCGCCCGGGAGGCCGTGAACCTCATGCTCAGGGGGGTCGTGGCCGGAGGTCTCCCCGGCCTCTGACCCCATCCGCGACCGTCGCGTCGCCCTCGTTCTATGGTTACCCGGGCATGTTCCCGTACTCCGAAGAGCGGTTCACGGCCGACGAGGAAGCCGTGCTCCGCCGCTACGTCACGAACCTGGACCAGCCGGTCTTTGCCCTGGTCAACCTGCCGGAAGTTGTCAAAGGAGCCCTCTTCGCCCGCTACTCGCGCTCGCCCAAGAGCCTGCGCCGGTTGTTCCTCGACGAGTTCGTCGGAGAGCTCGACATCTCGGGCGACGCGACGGTCGATGCCACCGTCGGACTCGAGCGCGCAGAGCAGCTCTACGAAAAGGTCTTCGTCGAGTACGGCGACGATTCGGTGGCCCAACTCGGGGGTGTCCACCTCGCCTGCGAGCAGGCGTCGAACGTGCTGTCGAAGGTGCTCGAGTGGGGACGCCTCATGGCGTATCTGGAGCAGTCGACGCGCTACATCGCCTACAACCAACGCCTGGAGAACGGGCAATACCGCTACTTCCGTCCGCCCGAGATCCTTGACTCGTCACACGGTGCCCGTTTCGTCGGTGAGATGGATCGCGTCTTCGACACCTACGGCGCGCTCCTGCCGCAGATGCAGGCCT
>DATAXG010000011.1:0-56828 GCA_036273055.1 Acidimicrobiales bacterium
AACCTCGGACTCGTCATTGAAGGAGCCGAATCTTCTGTTGTCGCCATTTCCCCATGGGTGGCGCGCAAACGATTGATGAGGGCCCTTGCCGAGGCTGGGCTTGAGGTAAATGTTCAGCCAACCCGCTTTGACGTAGGCAAAGGCGCAATGCGGTAGCTGTGTCTGACCCCCGCCCCCGAGAAGAGGTCTTCAATAGCGACTAGTCGTCGTCCTACCCAGTTCACAGGCCGGCAAAATGCTTCGATCAGGGTCGTAGTAGCCGCCGATGACGACCTCGTACGGGCGACGACGGACCTCGGCTCAGATTCCCTTGTGCGTCACCCTCAACGTGGCCGCAATCTGCTGACCCCTACGTGCCGACGCGATAGTGCAGGTGGACGATACCGCTACGGAGGTCCTCCACCGTGAGCAATCGGAGGTCGAGTCGCGCCTGCCTGGGGAGGGCGTGCTTGCCGCCTCCGAGTGCGATGGGCCAGAAATACAAGTGGCATTCGTCCACCAATCCCGCCGCAAATGCGTGGGCAGCGAGGTCAGCTCCACCCACCGTGAGGTCCCGGGGTGCGCCGGCCTTCATCTTCCGAATCGACTCGGCGTCGAACGTCCGCTCGAGCGTGGTCCGGCCGCTCGACGCCGCTACCAGGGTCTTCGAGAAGACGACCTTCTCGGCCCCTTTCCACAGGTTGGTGAACTCCGCCACCCAGGCCGGCAGGTCGGCGACCGGTGCGGTCTCCCAGTAGACCATCGTCTCGTACATGCGGCGCCCATACAGATAGGTGCCGACCCCTTGCTGCAGGCTGTTGATGGAAGCGAAGTACTCCTCGTCGGCGTCAGGGTCCCCCCAGTTGATCCCGCCGTCTTCATCTTCGATGTAGCCGTCGAGAGAGGTGTTCGCGATGTAGATGAGCTTGGCCATGCCGATGCCTCCGAACGGGACCTCGAACGAAAATAGCCCCGCACGAGCAGACCAGGTTCACCTGAGACACGGCGGCCCGACAGATTCGGCGGAGGCGCTAGGGGTGGCGGAAGTCGAAGACCAGGGCTGACTCGGCGGCGTTGCCGATCCACACGGCCAAGCACTCCTCCTGCAGGTCCATGTGGGCCGGATGCTCTTCGTACACCTGTCGCGCCGCTTCGCTCTCGAAGACGGTGTAGAGGATGTAGTTGAAGCCCCCTGCCATCTCCTCGAACGAGTCGAGATTGCCGAAGGTCTCTTGATCGGCCGCGCCCATCTCGGGCACATAGAGGGGGGCCAGAAGGGACTCGGTGCACCCGGGCACGATGTCCTTGAAACGAGCCACCTTGTCAGCGGCGCGCTGCAGCATCGCGGGGTCGGCATCCGGCTTTACCTTCCAAAAGCCCATGTGGACGACTTGCATGGGGCCACGCTCGCGCAGTGTTCACGCCCGGGCAAGGAACCGGCGTGTCAGAACGAAGATGCCTCCATCAAGCTCCTGAACCGAAGATGGCCTCGCTCGGTGTACCGACCGCGGTGTCGCCCTTGTACGTCGGGGCCGGCCGGCCGTTCGGATATGTGTTCGTCGATGCGGTGATGCCCGTGACCCCGAACGTCTCGGTGCTGACCACCGTGCCCTTGGGGATCTCCATGCCGGCGCGATGTGCCGTCCGCACGGACACCGACCTCTCTCCGAGGACCGCAGATGTCCTGGCATCGAACACCAGGATCGTTCGGCTCTGACCATCCTGCACGGCAACACCCGTCCCCATTCGCCCCAGGGGATCCTTCGTCGTTCCGAGGAGGGTGACGCCCCGCAGATGCTCAATCAGTTGGAAGATCGCTGACCGCAACGCCGGCCTCGCTCCTATCTGCAGCACATTCGCAGCCAACTGGAAGGTCGCCGAGCGACTGTTGTCGCGGATCCCGAAGTAGCGATCCATGTATCGCTGCAGGGCGGCCGGATGCGTCGGGAACTTCGACGAGTCCAGATACGAGAGGAGGTATTCCCCGTGGGACGTCACGAGGGGGCCTCCGACGGGAGAACGCTTGCTCGGGTAGAGCGTGTCCACGACACCGGGGGCCACGAGGAGCGGCTGAGGAGACCCGGCCGCCACCCAAGCAGCGTGCTGAGCCGGAACGATGAGCCGCGGCGGGCTTGTGGAGATTCGTTGGCGCCCGGAGCCGTCCGGCGCCACCCACGTCTGCGTGGACTGGGCTTCTCGGAAGAGGAACTGCGGCGCACCGGCGGGTTGCGAAGTAGCGCCCGTCATCGTCTGGGACGTCTCGTAGTAGAGGAAGCGACCGGGTCCGGGAATTCCACCGACCGGCTGCGCCGCCGCGACCGAAGCGAGCCGGGCGAGTGCGGCCTCGGCCTCGGTCCCGGCCTGGGGTCCCGATCCCGGAAGAAGCTGGACCACCAGCACCACCACGAGGACCACGACGACCGCGGTACTCAGAAGGGCCGCGTGGCGGCGCCATGCTGTCCCATCACCCCCTCCATCACCGACTCCGCGACCGGGCCGGATGGTGATCTCGTCGATGGTCACCGTGGGGCAGGTCTCGTCCACGTACTCCCGTATCCACTCCGACAACTCAGGCATGCTCATCGACCTCCAAGGCCGCTCGTAGTTTCCGGAGTCCGCGCGCAAGATGCGTCTGCACGCTGCTCACGTGGATCCCGTTCAGCTCGGCCACCTCTCGCATGGTCCACCCGAAGCCATGGACCAGGATCACGGCGACCCGCTGTGCCTCCGACAGATCCGACAGCGCCCTCGCGAGCTCCGGCTCGACGACGGGCTCGCTCCACTCGTTTCGGGCGTGGACCGTCCGCACCTTGCGCGTCCGGCTGCGGCTCTGACCCACCCTGAACAGATAGGCCGTGGGGTTGTCCACCGGGACGACACGGTCCCAGTGCTCCCAGGCCCAGGCCAGGGCCTCTGCGGTCGCCTCCCTGCCTCGTTCGGCCCCCAGGACCGCGAAGAGGGCGCGCCGCAGGCCCGGCTCGACGGCCCGCACGAAATCTCCGAACTCCTGGTCTCCGGGGGTAGTCACATGCCCACCACTAATTGTGACCGGTCAGCCCCGCTCCATCACGACAGCCCCACGCGAATTGGACGGCAATCGACGACCTCGGTCGGCCCCACGCCCTCTTATTCTCGTCTTAGGCGAGCAGGGCACACTGCGGAGACACCTCGGGGCAGAAGGTTGAACGCGGTGATATGTCCAGACGTGCGCGTCGCAGCTCGACAGCAGCGGGAGCGGGAGCCACGCCCCAAGGACCTGCTGACCGATACGCCGGTCTCAGGAGGCTCGAGGCCAGATCCGATGCCCTGGCAGGCCTGAGGCAGCTCGGCGACGACGTTGCGCAGACCGCGTCGCGGAAAGGGGGGCGGGAAAGACGACGCAGCCGATGGCGCGTCGCGCTGACGATCGGCGTGATCGTGCTCGTCGTGGCCGGTGGGTTGGTTGCGGGTGAATACGGCTACGTGCAATGGAAGCTGTCCCAGATCAAGTCGGTGAAGTGCCGGTCCTGCAAGGAGGCGGCCCCTGGCAAGGCGTTCAACGTGCTCGTCGTCGGCTCCGACTCCAGAAGCGGGGACACCGGGTCGGCGGCAGACTCGTTCGGGAGTACCAGTCAGATCGGCGGCCAGCGCAGCGACACGATCAAGATCGTTCATGTCGATCCCGCTGCGGGGACGGCCAGGGTGCTCTCCATACCTCGGGACACCTTTGTCAGCCTCTCCGGCCTGCCGTCGAGCTCCGGTCTCTCCTCGAAGAACAAGATCAACACTGCGTTCGACGACGGCGTCGAGCCGCTCGTGCAAACGATCCAGAACACGCTGGGGATTCCGATCAACCACTTCCTCACCATCGACTTCTCGGGCGTCATCAATCTCGTCAACGCCGTCGGGTCGATCTCGCTCGACTTCCCCTATCCGGTGCGCGACGACGACCTCGGGAACAACAACTCCGGGCTGCAGATCACCCATCCGGGCTGCCAGCCGCTCAACGGCAACATGGCCCTGGCGCTCGCCCGCTCCCGCTACTACCAGTACTACGAGGACGGCGAATGGCATCCCGACCCCACGTCGGACCTGGGACGGATCGAGCGCCAGAACATCGTCATGTCCGCCGTCATCGACAAGGCCAAAGGTGATCTCAATCCCGTCGACGTCAACCGGGTGCTGGGCGCACTGGTGGGAGACATCACCAAGGATCCGCAGCTCTCGGGCGGCGACCTGGTGTCGTTGGCCACGCGTTATCACGCGTTCTCGGGATCGAACCTGCAGACGTGGACGCTCCCGACGACGGGGGTGAAGACCGACGACTACGGCGACGTCGAGGTCGTCCAAGGGGGCGCGGCGCAACAGGTGATCTCGCAATTCCTCGGATCTCCTGCTCCCCTCCCGATCACGACGCCGCCCCTGGACGGCAGCGGGTATGCCCAGGCGCCTACGTCGACATCGACGTCGACCTCTCCGACGACCTTCGCGTCGTCGAGTTCCGCGGGTAAGGCCACGACGCCGACAACCGCTCCTCAGGCGTCTCCCGCCCAGTTCGACCCCGCGGTGTGCTGATCCGCTTTCGGTCCGAGCCCACCCGCCAAGGCTCGGCTACGGAAGGGTGACCGGTTCCCACGTGACCCCGTCGTCATTCGTCTCGAACCAATGGGCATCTTGACCACCGCTGATCAAGGCGTAGCCGTGAGAACCACTCAGAGCGACCGGGTAGATCTCATCGGTCGATCCGTATGGAACCTGGAGCACCGATCTCCAGGCCGGCTGAGAAGTTGTCGTACGCCAGAGTGTCTGTCCTCCGGTCACGTAGAAAATGGCGTCCGCCCCGTCGGTTTCGAGCGCCCCGATGAACTTGCTCGATGGAGGCCCGCCAGCAAGTGTCTTCCACGTGGCGCCGTTGTCGTCCGACACGGCGACCGTGCTCACCGATGCATCGCCGCCGCCGCCGGCGCCACAAATTCCCCCCAACCTTCCCGCGCGCAAGGGTCCGACCGATTCGCAGCCAACGTTGGGCTGACCCTGCGACCCACCATTCATCGATCGGCGGTAGTTCTCGTAGCCGAGCCCAACGATGACACTGTGCGCCCCGCGCGGATACAGCGATCCAATGCCCGCTGGGAGCGTCCCCTCCACGCGGTGCCATGTCAGAGTTGGCGCCGAGATCGCGTGGTAGAGGGAGCCTTTGGCCAAATCCTGCGGGCACGAGACGGCGCCGATCGGGCATCCGTCGACGAGTGCCCAGACGTCCCGCCCCGAAGACGTGAGTGCCACCAAGGCCCCATGGACAGGAAGGTGCAACGTGGCCCACTTCGTGCCGCCGTCGTTCGTCTGCCAGCCGATGCCGGATTGGAAGTACCAGCCGCGTTCGGCGTTGGCGAAGTGGATGCCGACGAGTCCACCGAAAGAGCGTTCCGTTTGCCAGTCGATACTCTGGGCAGCCAGGTTCGGTACGGGAGTGCGGACCCAGTTCGTCCCTCCGTCGCTCGTGCGCACAATGGTGGGGTCGCTGTCACTGAGACCCAGATTCCCGGTTGCGATCCATCCGTGCAAGGCATCTGTGAAGTCCACCGACGTCGGCCCGGCCCCGACCACTCCTGTTCCGGCAGGAACCGTCTGGGCCGGGAGGGGCGTCGGACTCGTGGGCGCGCCAGCCGGTTGCGCCGGAGTGTGGCCTGCACCCGTGCCCCCATTGCCACCGACGGCGAAGAGGAGGATCAGACCCAGCGCTGCGGCGACCGCTGCGAGGACCGCGATCGCGGCGAGGTAGCGCCGATACCGCCGGCGCCGTTCCCGCCGAGCCTCTTCGATAAGGGCCGCGGCATCCCCCGGTTCGGTGACTGGCACGTCCTCGCACAGAACCCGGGCCGGGCTCGAAGCGTCTAACACCATAGTGCTAGCGTATATAGCATCATGGATCCTGTCGACCCGAACGATTCGGTCCCGCTCCACGAACAGGTGGCGGCCCGGATCCGACGCTCGTTGGCCGACGGCGAGGCGGGTCCAGGTGAACGCCTTCCGCCGGCGCGCGACCTTGCCACGGTGTTGGGTGTGAATGCCAACACCGTCTTGCGCGCCTTGCGGCAATTGCGAGATGAGGGGCTGGTCGAGTTCCGCCGAGGGCGTGGCATCACCGTCTCGGGCAGGGCGCCGGCCAGAAGCACGGTGATCGTGGGTGCCAAGGACCTGCTGCAACTCGCTCGTCGCCAGGGGCTCCGGCGCGAAGAGCTGGTCGCCATCATTGAGGGACTGCCGTAGCGGCGCAGCGCCGTTCGAAAGCCGATGCTAGGAGCGGCGCAGCGACAAACGAAGCGAGACGGCAATCGCCACGGCGCCGAGAACGACGGTCTCGAGCGCAATCAGCGCAATGGGGACCCCGAGCGCGAAGGAGCCCGTCTTGTTGTACAAGACAAGGAGTTGACGCGTGGGCGGGCCACTCGGAACGATCACAGTGGCCAGGCAGACCGTCACGCCGAGCAGGACGGACCAGGCACGCCGCCGAATGATCGGACGGCTGCAGAGCGCGCCCAGAGCGACCGCAGCCAGTGCGGTGATGAGTTGTGCGCATACCCCTGCCGAGAGCTCCTCGAGAGTGACGCCTGAGCTCGAGGCGATCGGCGGCCCGATCGTGCCGACGATGCCGAGAGCGGCGATCACAAGGTAGGCAAAGAGCAACTTGGACAAGCGGACACGTGACCGGCTGCGGGCGCACGCCTCGGTGATGGCTTGCTGCACTGGATCCTCGTTGTTCACGATGACGACCGTCAGCCAAGTGCCGATGAAGAGCAATCCGGTCGCCGTCACCGCGAAGGTGGGCAGCACAGATCCGGTCTGTGCGCTCAGGATGGCGTCGAGGGCCGCAAAGCACACCAAGGGTGCGACCCAGCGCTGACCTCGCACCATGTCTCGGTAGACATAGCCCAGGAGCGCTCTCACCTCACGACTCCACGCGCGGCGAAGGAGTGACCGATTCGACCGACCAGCCGTCCCTCAATGCGTGGCGCAGCACCGCATCGGCGGCGTCCTGCGCGACGAGGAGCTCCACCCTCCGTCCCGACTTGTCGGTTCGAACGTCGTCAATGCCGGGCACGTCGCTGACCGGCGGAGGTGGCCGGTCAGAAGCCCAGGCAAGGATGATCCGCTTGCGGGCCGTCCCGGCGCCATCCGGCACCGGCTCCTGCACGAGGCCGGCCGCGTCGAGTCGCCATGCCGTGTCCACCCGTGACCCTCTCACGGCCCCGTGGGTGCTGGCGAGCACGGCGGCGCCGTCGCGCAGCGCCTCGTCGATGAGCTCGTCCAGGGCGCGCCGGGCGACGTCGTCCAGGCCGCCGGCGGGCTCGTCGAGGACGACGAGATCGCTGGGCGCCATGAAGGCCTGTGCGATCAGGACCTTCTGCCGGTTGCCTTTGGACAGGGTCTCCCATGGGACCTCGGCGCTGGGCTGGAGCCCGAGCCGTCCCAGCAGCTCCTCCGCCTTCGCGCGTCCCGCGGTCGCGTGCAGGCCCTTGATGCGCCCCATGGCAGCCAGATACTCGGCACCCGTGAACCTCAGGCGGGCCGGTTGCCGCTCGGGCAGGTAGCCGATCGTCCCCGAGACGTGCGTCGTCCCATCCGATGGGGACACGAGGCCCGCCGCAAGGCGAAGCAGGGTCGACTTCCCCGAGCCGTTGGCACCGACGATTGACGTGAATGTGCCCGGAGGCACCTCGAGGCTCACTCTCCGCAGGACCCATGGTCCTTTCCTCGAGTACCGCTTGCTGACGTCCTGCAGGGTTGCGCCGGCTCCCACGCCGCAAGCTTCGCACGACCGGCCCCTGACGAACGTGCCACGAGCCGGCCGGTGGCGGATCGCCCCTGCCCTCAGCGGATCAGCCCGTCGACGTCGTCCAATGCGCCGCGCTCGCACACGACCACCACGGTGCCGCCGCAGCCACCGCCGCTGGAGCGGGCGCCGAAGACCCCGGGGCGGCCCATTGCCGCGTCGACGATGACCGTGGCGGCCGGATGGCCCAGGCCCATGGCGTCGTACCCGTCCTGGCTGGCCTGCAGCAACGGCCCCAGGTGCTCCGGCTCCCCGTCGGCCAATGCCGCCAGCGCGGCCACGGCCCGTCCATGCTCCTCGACGCCGAACGATGTGGCGGCCCGTACGGGATACGACTCGTCCGGCCGCACCCCCGTGACGTCGTCACCGGTGGCGCCCCATCGGCTGAGGAAGGTTCGCCCGTCGATCACATCGGGCAGCTCGCCGAGCGCGTCGCCGGGAAGCTCGCTCACCCAGGGCCAGGAGCACCCGGATTCCGCCTCCACCATGCGCTTGCCCATGAAGGCGGCGGACCGTGCCCGTCCGTACGGCGCACCGCCGACGTCGTGGGCGGCGCGCGTCGGCCACCCCACGATCTCGAGCTCCTCGGGCAGGACCACCGCGTCGGCCACCGATACCGGCCGGCACAGGATCGGCAGCACCGCGCCGGGAACCCCGAGCGTCACGGCAACCTGGTCCATGACACCGCAGGGGGCGCCGACCACGCGGTTCTCCGCCTCCTGGCACAGCGCGGCCAGACGGAGCGGGTCCCCCCGCGCAGCGCCCAAGGCCCGCGCCGTCGCCACCTCGAGCGCCGCGCTCGAAGCCACGCCCACGGAGGCCGGCAGATCCGAGACGATCTCGAGCCGCCCCCGCGGCACCTCGATCTCCCCATGGCGCACGAGTACGACGGCGACGCCGACGAGGTAGTGCGTCCAGTGGGGATACGGCGCCAGCTCCCTGCGCACCTCCGTGTAGGACAGGCCGGCCAGTCGCTCGAGCCCGGCCGCCGAGAAGCGGGCGGGACCGACGACGAACTCCTCGTCGGCGTGCACGACGACCTCGGTCCGCCGCTCGGTCGGCATCTGGAGCACCAGGGCGCCCGAGTAGTCGGCCACACCGCCGAGGAGATCGAGGCGGCCGGGCGCGCTACCCCGCACCCAGCCCGTCCACCAACTCGGCCAGCACCGGCCCGATGCGGGCCGCCAGTGCCCGGTTGGCGTAGCCCACCCAGGCCACCGGGGTCACGTTGTCCAGCGGGACGGCCAGCGGGGCGCCCCACGGGTCGGTCACGACGCCGCCGACCTCTTCGAGCAGCAGCGCGGTGCACACGTCGTAGGGATGACAGGCCAGACCGTCGCTCTGGACCAGCGGGCGCAGGTCGGCCACGAAGCGATCCCGGCCGGTGATGAGCTCGTGCAGCTGGCCGCCGGTCGAGAGGTACTGATCGTCGAACACCTGCTGTTCGCCCAGCCTCTCGAACAGCTCGGCCTCCAGCGAGGCCAGTGCCGGCTTGCCGGGCAGGAAGAACTTCGCCAACCCGCTGAAGCTGTGGCCGAGGTCAGTCGCCGCGGACGGCCGCACGGTCAACGCCACGCGTGCCCTCGTCGCCAGGTCGACGCGCTCGGCCCGCAGGCCCCCGCCGCGGATGGCACTCAACTGGTCCGCTGCGCCCTGCTTGGCCGTCGGCAGTTCTGTCATGGCGGCCGCTGCGATGTCCGCCAGGCCACCGCCCGGCGGTGCCGCGGCGGCGAGGCACCAGGCCGGCCGCTTGTCGTACATCAGGCCGCGTGTGCCGTCGATGGTGTCGACGATGACCGTCCACGCCGGCGTCGACCCGACGCGCACCGGCTCGTCGAGGCCCTCCGAGACGACCTCGACGTCAGGCCAGCGTTCCTCGAACCACTGCAGCAGTGCGTCGTCGGCCACCTGGTCGATGGCGTAGATGGTGTCGGCGACCGTCTCCCCTGCCACCTCCGCCATGTCCATGCCCCGCGACCCCAGCACGAGGTCCCGCACGTGGGCTCCGAGGGCGCAGAGGAGGACGCGGGCTTCCTCAGCCGAGGGCGGCACGGAGCTCCTCCGCCTTCTGGTCGGGGTCCGACTCGTTGGTCATAGACCCACCGCCCACCTCGGGGCCGGCCAGGTACTTGCGCAGGCCCGGAGCGCGCAGCGGCGGGTGCAGCTCCAGGTGGAACGGATAGTGCGGGTGGTCACCCACGGGCGCCTGGTGCACCGCCAGGACATAGGGCAGCCGGAAGCCCCACAGTGCGTCGTAGCGTCGCACCACGTCGCGCAGCACGAGTGCCAGCGAGCGGCACCGGCTCTCGTCCAATCCGACCAGGGAGGCGACGGGCCGCCGGGGCAGGATGAGCACCTCGTAGGCATACTGCGCGAACCAGGGGACGCAGGCGAAGAAGTGATCGCCCGCACTGACCACGCGGGGCCCGCCCACCTCCCGCTCGATGACCTCGGCCAACAACGAACGACCCGTCCGCTGCTGGTGCTCGCCGGCCACTTCCGCCTCGCGGGCCATGGTGGCGTAGACCATCGAGCCCGCGTAGATCTGGCAGTGCGGATGCGGATTCGATGTGCCGACCGCGGCGCCGCGGTTCTCGAAGATCAACACGTGCGCCACGCCGTCCCGCTCCTGCAAGGCCTGCGTGCGGGCGCGCCAGGTGGTGACGATCGAGGTCATCTCGTCGTCCGTGAGGTCGCCCATGGAGCGGTGGGGGTCGTGGTGGTAACAGACCACCTCGGCCGTGCCGAGTGCGCGCCGCGTCCGGTACACGCCGTCGTCCGAACTGGGCGTCGGCGCGTCCGGAGAGAAGACCGGGAGGTCATTGGTGAAGACGTACACGCCCCGGTAGTCGGGATTCGTGCCGTGCAGGCGCCGGCCGAGAGGCGCCAGCGCGTTGTCCTCGGGGACAGGCGGCTCCTCGGGGGCGACGATCTCTCCGATCCAGGGGCGGGCGTCCCGGTGGGAGGTGAAGAGGACCCACTGGCCTCGGAACGGGTGCCAGCGCAGCTCCCAGGTCACCGCACCACCTGTCGCTGTTCAGGAACGCGCATCGATGTCGACCTGCTGCGGCCGGCAGCCGTCAGCCGTGGCCCGGAGCGCGATCCTGCCCGCGCCGGTCGGCCGGACGATGGCGAGGGCCCGGCCGCCGAACGTGGTGCAGCCCGGCCCGCTGAAGCCCTCCTCGGTGCAGGGGTTGGCGCTGCCCAGGGCCTGGAGCACACCGGGCCCGTCGACCTCGACCTCGACCGGGCGGTCACGCGTCCAGTGCAGCACGCCGTCCTCGTCGACCAGCTGCAGCGTCACGAAGGAGCACCCCGAGGCGGTCACATGCCGCGAGCATGGCGTGCTCAGGGGGTTGTGCGCGCTCCTGATGGCGTTGAAGCCGGCCTCTTTGAGCAGCTCGACGCGCCGTTCCTCCGCGCGTCCGATCGTCGCCGCCCCCAGGGGCCCGTTGTCGTGATGGACGCAGGCACCCCGGAGCAGAACGGGCTCACCGTTGATGCGCAGCCCCCGCACCGGGTCGGCCGTCAGGGAGCGGATCCCGAACGTCGTGGACTCCTCGTCGAGGACCTGGTCGCCCTCGCGCAGCGTCGCCCGGCAGCTGTAGAGGTAGGGGTGGTCTGGGCCCCAGCGGTGCGGCGCCCGCACGCAGAGCCGTTGCCGGGCCGTCGTGAGGTCGCCCGGCACCGTGGTGACCGGCGCCTCGGCCGCGGCGGCGACCGCGCCGTCCGCGTCGAGGACCTCCAGTCGCAGGACGGCGCTCGAAGACCCGGTGGACTCGTTGCGCACCTCGGCACTGACGGCCACCATCGCCACGCCGTCGTCGATTTCGGGCGTCATCAACTGCAGCCCTCCCGGCACCAGGTGGACCCGCCCCCCTGCAGCAGCCAGGCGCTGCGGTAGAGGCCGCCACCCGAGTACCACCGGCTGTCGTCGTGGGCCCGGGCCTCGCGGTAGATCCCCTCGAACTCCAGGAGGACCACGCCCCCTTGGTCCTCGGCCGGGGGCTCGAACGACTTCTTGTACTCCCAGTTCCCGCTCGGGAAAAACGCCGTCGCTGCGTGCCCGGCGGCCGAGCGGTCCGCACCGATCATGGCGTCGTGGGGCAGCGCCACGGGCGCGGGCTCCGACCCTGGTCCCGCGATCAGCTCGGCAAAGGAATTGGACGTGCTCCCGACCATCCAGCCGTCATTGAAGGGGACGCGGCGCATGACCCGGCATCCTATGCCACCAGGGATGTTATCGCTACCATGACGTGCGGGGACCCTGCTGTCTGAAGGCTGATCGGACGGGCTGGCGGTGTTACCTTGAGGTCCGGCAGCGCCCCCGTCGGGGGCCAGAGAAGAGGACCTGCTGATGGCGACCTACGTGCTCGTACACGGCGGCGGCCACGGAGGCTGGTGCTACCAGCGGGTGGCCCGCCTCTTGCAGGCCGAGGGCCACGTGGTCTACGCACCGACCATGACCGGCCTGGGCGAACGGGCTCACTTGCTCAACGCCGAGGTCGACCTGCACCGCCATATTGAGGACATCGCCGCCGTCCTCGAGTTCGAGGACCTGCGCCAGGTGATTCTGGTGGGGCACAGCTACGGCGGGATGGTGATCACGGGCACGGCCGATCGGGTCGCCGACCGGGTCGGCCGTCTCGTCTTCCTCGATGCCGCCAACCCCGTCAACGGGCAGTCACTCGCCGACGTCGCCGGACCGGTCATCAACGCGGTCCGTCCCTTCGGCGAGGTGGTCGACGGAATGGAGCTGGTCCTCCTGCCGGCCCCGGATGCCGGCCTGCTCTACGGCGTGACGGACCCCGACGACCTGGCCTGGATGGCCGAGCGCCTCACGCCGCACCCCTGGAAGTGCTTCGAGCAGCCGCTCGATCTGACGAACGAGGCGGCGCTGTGGGCGATTCCGCAGTACCACATCGTGTGCACCTCGACCCTCGCCACTCGGGACAAAGCCCTCCTTGACCGGGCCCGCGCCGAGGGCCGACTTTGGGACATCGACACCGGCCACGACCTGATGATCACCGAGCCCGAGAAAGTGACACGCGCGTTAGTCCAGGTCGCGGGGGTCTGACCGACACGGCTCCCTCCGGGCGTGTATGCCTAGGGTCCGAATTGTCATCAGGTTGCAACTTTTTGGGGAGGAAAGGACAACACATGGGCGAAGTATCGGGCGGTCACAGGGGCAGATTGGGGCTGGCGGCACTCGCCTTCGCCGCAGGTGTGGGCGTGACCAGCCTGGCCGGCGGGACGGCCGGCGCGGCTGCGTCGGGCTCGCCCATCACGATCGTGATGATCACTTCGCTCACGGGCGAGGGGGCATCGGAGTTCAGCAATGCGCCGGCCGGATTCAACGCCCGGATCGCGCTGCAGAACGCGGAGGGCGGCATCGACGGTCACAAGGTCACCGGCGTGGTCCTCGACGACCAGACCAGCCCCACCGAGATCGCCACGGCCGTCCAGGACGCAGTCTCGAAGAACCCGGCCGGCATCGTCTCCATCAGCCCACTGCTCTTCCTGGCCGACAAGTACCCGCAGCAGGCGGGCCTGCCGGTGACCGGCGGGTTCTTCGACGGACCGGAGTGGGGCACGCCGGGGTTCATGAACATGTTCGCCTCCGACGTGGGCAGCGTCAACATCAAGTACCCGGTGAACACATCCATCGGCGCCTTCATGAAGGCGCACGGCGGCTCGGTCGTCTGCTCGTACGGGTACCAGATCTCGCCGTCGTCGAGCCGGTCCGCCATCGGGACGAACGCGTCGTTCGTGCATGCCGGCGGCAAGTCGGGCGTGCTCGACACGTCCATCACGTTCGGCTCGGTCGCCATGACCACCCAGGCCCTGGCCGCGAAGCGGGCCGGCTGCAACGCCTACTACGCGGGCCTGGACGACAACTCGAACGACGCGCTGGCGACTGCGCTGCAGCAGCAGGGCGTCAAGCCCAAGGTCATGGTGTTCCCGACGGGGTACGACTCCCAGGTCATCGGCACACCCGCCTGGAAGGCCGTGCAGGGTGGCTACTTCGAGACCGAGTTCCGTCCCTTCTCGCTGCCGAACGCGGGCACCCAGCAGATGAAGGCGGCACTGGACAAGTACGCCCACTTCTCCGCCAACGAGTTCCCGTCCTTCAGCCAGTACGAGTCGTGGCTCGGGGCCGACCTGATGATCAAGGGTCTGCAGATGGCCGGGCCGACCGCCTCGCACGCCGATGTCATCAAGGCGCTGCGCAGCATCAAGAGCTACAACGGCAACGGGCTGCTTCCCGAGAGCATCAACTACACGAATGACTTCGGGAAGGACCTGGCGAAGTCGTGCGGCTGGTACATGAAGGCCGAGAAGAGCGCCTTCGTGGCGGTCTCGAGCCAGCCTTTCTGCGGCACGGACATCCCGGGCACCACCACCGTGCAGGGGTAGCGGACCGAGGGAGCAGGCCGAGGACTGGGGGCTGGCCTCAGTCCTCGATGGAGATGGCGTTCTTGGGGCAGGTGCGCACCGCGGCCTCGATCTTCTCGCGCAGGGCGCCGGGAGGGTTCTCGTCAAGGACGTAGAGGAGGTCGTCGTCCCGGACCTCGAAGACCTCGGGCGCCAGCCCCATGCAGAGCGCGTTGCTCTCGCACAGATCGAAATCGACTACCACTCGCATCGGTACTCCTTCCACCCACAGAACCTTCGTCGTCGATCCGTTCCGAACGCTAGACGCCCAGCCCGACCTGCCTGCACGGCCAGCCCAGAGCCGGTCATGAGCTCGCCACGAACGGATAGATCCGGGTGAAGTCGGCCCCGGGCTCCTCGGTGGCGAAGCGCTCCCATACCGATGCCGTGATGTTCCCGAGCACCGACGGCGCGCCCTGCGTCTCCACGGCACCGACGTAGAGCTGCATGTCCTTGGACATCAGCGTGTTGGCAAACCCGGCGCCATAACGGCCGGTCAGCACGTGGTGCGGGAACTTGTCGCTGGTGGCCGCGCTCTGCCCGCTCGACCCGTCGATGACCTCCAGCATGGTCGCCATGTCCAGCCCGACCGAAAGGCCGAACGCGATGGCCTCGCTGGTGGCCGCCAGCGCCGTGGCCGACAAGAAGTTGTTGGCCAGCTTCAGCGCCTGGGCCATGCCCGGCCGGTCGCCGACTCGTCGGCGCCGGTCGCTCAGCCCCGCCAGGACCGGCTCCACCGCCCGGCACGCTTCGTCGTCGCCGGCGTACATGACCGCCAGCGTGCGCGCCCGCGCCCCGGCGATGCCACCCGACACAGGCGCGTCGACGTAGGCGAGACCGGCATCCCCGAGAAGTTCGTCGACGGCCCGGGCGGCGGCCACGCCGATGGTCGAGGTGTCCACCACGTGGGTCACCCGCCGTCCCGGTGCCCCGGCGATGGCGCGGGCGACCTGCTCGGAGACCGCCCCGTCGGGCAGGCTCAGCACGACCACGTCGGCCCGCGCCGCGAGCGCGGCCACATCGGACACGAATGCGGCTCCAGCCGGGTTGCGCCCGGGGCCGGCGACGTCGGAGCTGACCACCTCGTGCCCGGAACCGACGAGATTCCCGGCCAGGACGCTGCCCATGTTCCCGAGGCCGACGAAGCCGATCGGCGCCACCGTCACTCCTGGTTCTGCTCTTCGGCGCGCACGGCCAGGACCGATCGCCGGGCGGACACGCCGGCCGGGGCGCCGCAGTAGGCGGCGATCTGGAAGAGGAGCTCGTCGAGCTCGTCGTCGGTGACTCCGGTGCGCGACCGCGCGCTGACATGCAGGCGGAACTCGTCCATGCGCCCGAGCGCCGCCGTCATCGCCAACACCACCAGGCTCCGGTCCCGCGTGCTCAGCGGGCCGCCCCGGGTCCAGACCCCCCAGGCCATCGACGTGAGGTAGTCCGAGAACTCCCGAAGGACCGGGTTGGGGTCGGACGTCTGCGCATCGACGTACTCGGGGCCCAGCATCGCCCGGCGCATCGCCTTGGACGCCTCGAATTTCTCGTCTTCGCTCACGAGCCCTCCTCCATCCGATGCATTTCTCCTGCTCACCGACGAGAATTTCACCGTACAGGATTGAGAATAGGCATGCATTTCGCCGCGCCGCCCTGCTCGCTCCCTCGGCGGGATGCGCCGGGAACCTCCGGGAATCCGATCAGGCGACGTGGCGCTCGGTGTAGAGCCCGAAGACGGACTCGAGCGCGCCCATCGACTCACCGACGGTGACGTGGTGGCGCGCCGCCTCAACGAGGGCGGGCATCAGGTTGACCGCCGGGTCCGAGGCGTCCTTGGCGAGACGCACCAGCGCGCGGCGGACCGCATCGTCGTCACGCGCCTGCTTGATCGCCGCCAGGCGTTCCAGCTGCTCGGTCTCCACGGCCGCGCCGATGGACAGCGTGGACGGCGCGACGCCGTCTTCCTCCACGTACCCGTTGACGCCCACCATTGTCCACTCGCCCTTGGCGATCTTCGACTGGAACGCGTAGGCGGCGTCTGCGATCTCCCCGACGAACCACCCGTCCTCTATGCAGGCGAAGACCCCCTCGAGCATCGATCCGGAGCCCGCCTCGTCCAGGTGCCCGAACATGTCTTCGGCCTGGCGCTCCAACTCGTCGGTCAGCGACTCCACGAACCACGAGCCACCGAGCGGGTCGGCCACGTGCACGACCCCCGTCTCCTCGGCGATGACCTGCTGGGTGCGCAGCGCCAGGCGGGCGGCGTGCTCGGTCGGGAGCGCCAGGGCCTCGTCGAAGGCGTCGGTGTGCAGGCTCTGGGTCCCGCCCAGCACGCCGGCCAGGGCCTCGATCGCCACGCGGACCAGGTTCACCTCGGGCTGCTGTGCGGTCAGGGATACGCCGGCGGTCTGCGTGTGGAAGCGCAGCTGGCACGAGCGCCCGTCGGCCGCTCCGTACCGCTCGCGCATCCACCGGGCCCAGATGCGCCGTGCCGCCCTGTACTTGGCGATCTCCTCGAAGAAGTCGCTGTGGGCGTTGAAGAAGAAGCTGAGCCGTGGCGCGAAGTCGTCGACCGGCATCCCTGCCGCAAGGGCCGCCTCCACATAGGCGAATCCGTTGGCCAGCGTGAAGGCCAGTTCCTGCGCGGCGGTCGAACCCGCCTCGCGGATGTGGTAGCCGGAGACCGAGACGGGGTGCCAGCGGGGCAGCTCGGCCGAACAGAAGCGCATGATGTCGGTGACGAGGCGTACGGATGGACGTGGAGGGAAGACGTACTCCTTCTGCGCCTGGTACTCCTTCAAGATGTCGTTCTGGAGCGTGCCCGACAGCGCAGCCCGGTCGACTCCGGTCGCGTCGGCCACGCCCACGTACATGGCGAGCACAGGGGCTGCCGGCGAGTTGATCGTCATGGACGTTGACACAGCGCCCAGATCGATGCCGGCGAACAGGGTCTCCATGTCGTCCTGGGTGTCGACGGCGACACCGGCCCGGCCGACTTCACCTCGGGCCCACGCGTCGTCGGAGTCACGCCCGAGCAACGTCGGCATGTCGAACGCAGTGGACAGGCCGTCCCCACCGGCGCGCAGCAGCTCCTTGAAGCGCCCGTTCGTGTCGGCCGCCGAGCCGAACCCGGCGAACTGGCGCATCGTCCACAAGCGTGAGCGGTACATGGAGGCGTAGGGC
Source organism: Acidimicrobiales bacterium (assembly GCA_036273055.1). GTDB lineage: Bacteria > Actinomycetota > Acidimicrobiia > Acidimicrobiales > RAAP-2 > Bog-473. The sequence goes on from DATAXG010000011.1 coordinate 17,399, forward strand.
CCCCGCGTGTAGGGGTACTGGCCCGGCAGCTCGGCGCCATCGGGCCCGTACACGGGGTCCAGCGGCACCCCCGACATCGTCTCGAAGCGTGCCTGCCGCCGGGGCGAGCGCTCGAACTGCTCCTGCCAGGTCTGTCGGTCAGCCACGCGTCCAGATTAGTTCAACGTCAAACTACCTTCCAGCGTCGTCCTCGAAGTCGCCGGCCGCACGCCGGAGCTCGGCCAGCTGGCCGAACAGCCGGGCGGCTGCCGCCGAGGCCACGCCGATGTCGGTGAAGACATCCTCGTTCATCACGTCCGTCGCCTCGAGGGCCCGCTGTCGTCCCGACGGCGTCAAGCAGGCCAGCGTGCCCCTCCCGTCGTCGGGGTTCGAGCGGCGGGCGACCAGGCCGTCCGCCTCCAGACGGTCCACCGCGTTGGTCACGCTGGCCGGGTTGACCTGCAGGCGCTCACCGATCTTGCCCAGCGGCAGCGTTCCCCCCCGTGAGAACGACAACAGCATGAGCACTTCGTAGCGGGCGAACGTGAGCCCGAGTGGGCGAAGGACGGCATCGGCGCGTCCGAGAAAGATCTGCTGCAGCCGCATGATGGAGGTGACGAGGGCCATCCCCGCTGCCTGGTCCGGCCAGCCGTGCGCTCTCCACTGGCGCTCCGCCTCGGCGATCGGATCGAAGCTGAGCCGTCGTGGTCCGGCCATGGGCGCACGCTAGACCGTGGCGCGACGGGGCATCGTCCTCACAGCGTGTTACGCCGCGCGATCTCCCCGAGGTGTGCCGCGCTGGGTTTTGGCGTCCGCACGAAGGGGGTCATGCCGTCGAGGTCCGGATGCTCCATGGTGACGAACCGCTCCACATGCGACAGCGTTGCGGCGTGTGCATGCACCTCCAACGCCAGCGGGTCCTGGCGCCCGAAGTAGCCCTCGGCTCCGGGGATGCAGCGGAAGACCTTCCCGACCTGCGGCTCGTTGAGCGTGAAGGCGAAGGCCAGGCCGTCGCCGAAGGCCCTGGTGGCGGTCGAGCAGTAGCGGGCGAAGAGGCCGGGCGCGTCGGGGTTGAGCCACCCGCCGGCCCGCGCGAACCACAGCGGCACGGTGCAGTGCACGAACGTCACCGCCGGCGCCACGCCGTGCGCGTGGCAACGGTCGACCACCCGCTTGTAGTGGTCGAGCTCGGCTCGTGAGAACCGGCCCCGACTCGGCTCGATCCTGGACCACTCCACGGAGAACCGGTAACTGTTCAAGCCGAGGCTCGCCAGCAGGGCGATGTCCTCCTCGTAGCGGTGAGAGCTGTCGCAGGCGTCACCCGAGCGCTCGGCGAACATGGTGGGCTCCAGGTTCTCGAGGAACCAGAAGTCGGAGTTGACGTTGTTGCCTTCGATCTGGTGACCCGCGGTGGCGGCGCCCCAGACGAACCCGTCCGGAAACGCCCGCCTCGCCGTGTTCGAGCCGCTCATGCGTTCGAGTCCTCCCCTCTCGAGCATCCACAATTTCTTTGTATGCAAAGCTTTGCATAGAGCGGCCGGGCATGCCACACTGCCAATCTCTGGGTGTTCCGCCGACGGGAAGGACCGCAATGACCGCTTTTCCCCACGACTTCCTCTGGGGCGCCTCGACCGCCGGCCACCAGGTCGAAGGGGGCAACGTCAATGCGGACATGTGGCCCATGGAGTGGGCCACCAACTCGACGTTCAACGAGCCGTCCGGCGACACGTGCGACCACTACCACCACTACTCCGAGGACATCGCCCTTCTCTCCGACCTCGGGCTGAATGCGTATCGCTTCTCCGTGGAGTGGTCGCGCATCGAACCCGAGCCGGGCTTCTATTCGCGCGCCGCACTCGACCACTACAAAAGGATGATCGAGAGCTGCCTGCAGCACGGCGTCACGCCAGTCGTGACGTACAACCACTTCACGGTCCCCCGCTGGATGGCCGGTCAGGGCGGCTGGGCTGCGGACGACGCACCCGCACGCTTCGCCGCCTACGCATCCCGCGTGACACAACATATGGGCGATCTGCTCTCATGGGTCTGCACGTTGAACGAGCCGAATCTCATGGCGATGATGCAGAGCACCGGGGTGCTGGCCATGGGCGGGGGGGATCGCTCGCCCACTCCCGAGCCGGTCGAATCGCAAAAGACCGGCGTCGGGGGCTACGACCCGTCGCGCTACCGCATGGGGATCGTCGCGGCCGATGTCGAGCAGATGGCCACAGCCCATCGGTTGGCGGTCCAAGCCATCAAAGCCGCCGCTTCGACCGTCAAGGCGGGTTGGACCCTGGCCCTCGTCGACTTCCAACCGACCGAGGACGGCGAGGAGCGCTGGCGCGAGGCGCGGCGGGTGGCCCAGACGGACTGGCTCGCCACTTCGGCCGAGGACGACTTCGTCGGCGTGCAGACCTACTCCCGGGCGCGCATCGGGCCGGACGGACAGCTGCCTCCTCCCGACGGTTCGGCCACCATGCAGACCGGCTGGGAGGTCTACCCCGAGGCGCTCGGCCACACCGTCCGGCTGGCCGCGGAGCACGCCGGGGTGCCGGTGCTCGTGACGGAGAACGGCATGGCGACCGACGACGACGACGCGAGGATCGCCTACACCCGTGCCGCGCTGGAGGGCCTGGCCGGGTGTGTGACGGGCGGGATCGACGTGCGGGGCTACCTCCACTGGACGTTGCTGGACAACTTCGAATGGAACGCCGGCTACTCCAAGACGTTCGGCCTCGTCGCCGTCGACCGCGAGACCTTCGTGCGCTCGGTCAAGCCGTCGGCGCGTTGGCTCGGCCTGGTGGCCCAGCGCAACGGCTTCGACTGACCCTCGGGCCGCCCCGACTCAGCGGCGATCCGCGGCGGGCGACCCGTCGACCGCGAACCCGACCCGCTCCATGTCGGGGGCCAGCTGCGCCAGATCGAACCCGTAGAGGCGCGCCGCGTTCTCGTAGAGGATCTTGCGCGCCACGTCGGGTGTGATGCTCGGGTGGCCGATGAGCGCGTCGACGCTGACACTGGTCTCCGGGAAGACCGACTCGAAGTGCGGATAGTCCACCCCGAACATGGTGTTGTCGCAGCCGATGGCGAACGGCTCGTAGTCGGCGCTCGGCCGGGCCAGCTCCTCCAGCGGGACCTGATCCTCGGTGAAGGGCGAGATGCCGGCGAAGCAATTGGCCGCCCAGTAGTCGCGGGCCGAGCCCGAGAACTGGCGCATGCGCTGCAGCGTCTGGGCCCAGCCGGTCCAATCGTCTCCCCACTCGAGACGGCGATCGAGCTTGCGGATGACCGGGGCGATCCAGTCCGCCTCGGTCTCGATGAATCCGATCTGCAAGTCCGGAAAGCGCTCGAACACACCGCCCAGGAGCATCTGCCAGAGGGAACGGCCCGAGTAGAAGGAATGCTCGAGCGCCAAGGTCATGATGGCGGCGAATCCCTGCGGGCCGTAGGTGGGCGCGCCCGAACCACCGTGCTGGCTGAGCGGGAGGCCGACCTCCACACAGGCGGCCCACACGGGGTCGAGCGCCGGGTCGAAGAAGAAGATCCCACCGGGCAGGAGCGCGGGCATCATGACGCCACCGAGGCCGTGCTCCTTGGCCCAATGGACGTCCTGCACGGCCAGCTCGACGTCGTCGAACGAAATGAGCGCCTGACCGGCTCGGCGGCCGGGGGTCAGCGCGCAGAAGTCGGCCAGCCAGCGGTTGTAGGCGAGACGCGCCTGACGGTCGATCTCCGGATCGGAGAAGGTGCCCACGTCGTCCGCCGGCCTCGACTGGAAGGGCAGCCCGTTCGGGAAGAGCACCTCGGCCACGACGCCCTGGCTCTCCATGTCCTTCAGGCGGAGATCCGAGTCCCACTGCGACGTGGGGTCGAGACCTGCACACAGGTTGCTGCTCTCGGGCGCACCGGCCGCTTCCTCTGCACGGGCCCACGAATCGAATGCGTCGAGGAACCGCTGCTCCACATAGTTCCGGTACTCGGTCCGGGACGCACGGACGTGCCCATCCACCGAGATGATCGCGGCCTTCGACATCGGCCCCCCTTTCGTCACGCCTCCGGCGTGCCTGGCATTGATGTTAGCGCTCTCATTACACGAAAACCAGGGCTGGTCAGCCCACGGTGCAGGCGTAGGTCGCGGTGCCCGGGCCCTGGTCACGCACGGATCCGTCCGGCAACGCGACCTCGGCCACGGTGCCCGGTGGCGCGGTGACCGTCAGCCGGAGCGACCACCCCTCGAGATGCCAGGACGATTCGATGCGGCCGTAGGGCGAGTCGTGCACGGCCTCGGCCCACGTCAGCCCGCCTCCTGGTCGGGGTGCGACCCGGAAGCGGCGGTACGCCGGGTGACCGTCGAGCAACGTGAGGCCGGCGACGTAGTTGTGCAGGAACGAAATGACCGCGCCCTTGCTGTAGTGGTTCAGCGACTCGCGCGGGCGTCCTTCATCGTCGACGCCTTCCCACGACTCCCAGACCGTCGTCGCGCCCCGCTCGACCATGGCCAGCCAGGAGGGCGGCGTGTCCTGCACCAGCAACTCGTAAGCCACGGAGAGGTGACCCGTGTCGGCCAGCATCGGCAACAGATACGGCGTGGCCAGGAATCCGGTGCCCAGGTGCGTGTCGGCCTCGCGGATCAGACCCACCAGCCGATCCGCCGTCCGGGCGCGCAGCTCGTCGGGCACGAGGCCGAAAGCCAGGGCGCGCACATGGTTGGCCTGGGTGTCCGGCGTGAGGGAACCGTCCGGACCGATGAATTCGGTCCGCCAAGCCTCGAGGACGTTGGCGGCCAGTTCCTCCAGGCGCGCCGCGTCGGCGTCATGACCGAGCAGGCGGCCGATGCGGGCACCCAGGGCTGCCGAGTGGCACAGGAAGGCCGTGCCGACGGAGCCCTGGTCGCGCTGCGCATGGTCGTGGGGCTCTCCGCCCGGCTCGATCCACTCGCCCCAGTGGTACGTGCCGTCCCAGATGAACTGCTCGTGCGGCGCCGCCTCGGGACGGGCCTCCTCGCGGCTGGCGTGACGGTGCAGTCTGGCCGCTGAGGCGGCGAAGTCGACCCACGACACCATGTGGGGCCACATCTCGACCAGCACCTCCCGGTCGCCGTAGGCCCGCCACATCTCCCAGGGCACCATCACGATGGCGTCGCCCCACCCGGACGACCCCTGCAGACCCAACCACATGCCGGTTTCTGAAATGTGCTGACGGAGAGGATCCGGCGAGTAATTGATGATCCGGCCGTCCTCGAGCTGCTCGGCCGCGACGTCGCGCAACCATTTGAGGGAGAACCCGGCCACGTCGTAGAGGAACGCGCCGGTCGGGATGAAGAGTTGCCAGTCACCCGTCCAGCCGGCCCGCTCGCGCTGGGGGCAATCGGTCGGGATCTCGCAAGCGTTGTCGCGGAACGACCACTCGGTGATGTCGTGGAACCGGTTGAGCCGCTCGTCGCTGCATCGAAACCAGCCTGTGCGACGCAGATCCGTGTGCACGACGACGCCCGTGACGTCGTCCGGGGTGAGACGGCCGGGGTGACCCTCGATCCGCGCGAACTGGAAGCCGTGGGTGGTCTGACGCGGTTCGAACACCTCGCCGGGTGTCCCGGCCGCGACCACGCGGTCGATCATGCCGACCTGTCGGTCGTCGCCGAAGAAGTCCGGCGTCAGATGGTCCTGGGTGACATCGCCCGACGGGTCGAGGAATTCGCCGTGCACGATCGTCATCTCGGTGCCTTCGGGACCGAGGTCGGACAGGCGCAACCAGCCGTTGATGTTCTGCCCGAGGTCGACGATCTGGCGATCGGGAGCTGGGCGGGTCACGGCAACCGGGTGCAGCTCCTCGACCCGCCGGGTGGGCGGCGCCGGCGAATAGGCCAGCGCCGCGAAATCGTCGTCGATGACGGAGACCGCCTGCCAGGCGCCGGTGCCCTTGCGGTGGTCCTCGACCTGCCCCGCCATGAGGTCGGCGCTGAGGAGCGGCCCGGTGGCCGACTCCCAGTCGGGGCCCGTGGCGACGACCTGGGCGTCGGCGTGGAGCTGGCCCAAGAAGGCGAGCGACGTGCCGAAGCCGTCCATGCCCTGGAAGAACCCTGTGCGGCCCCGCCACCATCCGTCGGAGAGGACGACCTCCCACGTGTTGTCGCCCGACTGCAACAGGTCGCCGACGTCGTAGACCTGCACGTGCAGGGTCGTCGGATAGCTGGTGTAGCCCGGCGCCAGCTCCACGTCGCCGACGCGCCGTCCGTTCAGAAACGTCTCGTAGACCCCGTGCGCGGTGGCGTACATCCGCGCCTGGGCCGGTGGCGAGCCGAGCCGGAACGTGTGGCGGAGCTGGTGCGCTACGCGCTCGGTCTCAGCCGGCTCGATCCAGCGGGCGACCCAGTCCGAGGGCTCGAGGAGGCCGGTCTCGAACCAGGCCGGGGCCGACCAGTCGCTCTCGGTGTCGTCGACCCAGACCTTGACCCGCCAGACGACTCGTTGCCCCGACGGGAGCGGCCCCCCGGGCCAGGGGACGAGGACACAGGCATCGGACTCAATCCGATTGAGCACGCGCCCGTCGACCTCCAGCGTGTAGGCCTCCTGCCCCGTCGCCCCCGGCGGCAACCGCCACGACAGGCGGGGGCGGCGGTCACCGGTCCCGAGGACTGGCGCACTGCGATGCTCGACCCGGAGATGCGTGGGTGTGTTCATGTGGAGAGCTCCATGATCTCTTTTGTGCAACGGTACAACTTCGCACATTTCTGGTCGACCCGGTCTTTACTGGCTTCTTACGCATTTCCCACGGGGAAGCGCGGCAATTGCAACCCCGCTGTAACGATCGGGTGGCAATCTCGTCCCAGCGATTCGACCCCGGTCTCCCTCACCCCCCAGGGCGGTGTCGGATCGCTCGGACCCACCAGGTGGCACCCGTTGCAGCCCCGCTCCGGCGGGGCTGCGGCGCGCCGGAGCCGCAACGAGTTGGGTCACGAGAAAGGTGTCTAACATCCACGTCATCTGGCCGGAGGAGGAACGTTGCGAACGGTTGTCGTAGGAGCGTCGAGCGGGCTCGGGCGGTGCATCGGCATCGGGCTGGCCCAGCGCGGCGCCAAGACCGCCCTGCTGGCCCGCCGGCGGCAACGGCTCGAGGGTGCGGCAAAAGAGGCGGGCGGGGGCACGCTCGCCATCACGTGCGACGTGACCAGCACAGAGTCTTGCCGGACTGCCATTGAGGAGGCCGCCGAGGGTCTCGGTGGCATCGACGCCCTGGTCTACGCACCCGGCATCGGCCCCCTGGCCCGCCTGGCCGACATGGACGCGGAAACGTGGAGGCTGATTTTCGACACGAACGTGATCGGAGCCTCCCTGGTGACGGCGGCCGCGCTGCCCCACCTCACCGCGTCCTCGGGCAACGCCGTCTACCTGTCCTCGGTGAGCGCGTCATTGACGCCGCCGTGGCCGGGGCTGGGCGCCTACGCCGTCAGCAAGGCGGCCCTGGACAAGCTCGTCGAGGCCTGGCGGGGCGAGCACCCGGCAGTGGGGTTCACCCGCGTGGTCGTCGGCGAGTGCATGGGCGGCGAAGGCGACTCGGTACCCGGGTTCGCCGACGGCTGGGACAAGGAGCTGGCCGCGGAGGTGATGCCGGTGTGGTTCGCCCGCAACTACATGAGCGGCACGTTCGTCGGCATCGACAACCTCGTCGGCGTCGTGGACTCGGTGCTGCGCCAGGACGGCGCGCACATCCCCTCGGTGACCGTGGCGGGCCGTGCCGCCGTGGAGAGCTGAGCACCCTGGGCTCCGGCATGCGTGTCGAGCCCTACCCCTACACCGCAAGCGCCTGGTGGGGCGACCAGCCGGTCGCCCGGTCAGGCTCCTGCCTGACCGTCGAGGCACCCGGCGAGCTACCGGTCCTCTGGTTCCCGCGTGCGCACGTCGACGCGGACGCTGTGGCGGGGCTGTCCGACTCCATCCTTCCCGCCGACACACAGGGTGACCTCGCCGACTACGTGGCCTTCGACCAGGAGCGCGTACGGGTCGAGGTCACGGACGAGGTCGCGGGGGACGAGCCGCGGGACGTGACCGTGAAGCGCTTTCCCACCTGGGGCGACGTTGCGCACCTGGTCGACGTGATGGACGTCCGCCCCACCGACGACGGCACCCTCAGCTTCGTCACGGTTGCCCGCAGCGACGAGCGCCGCCCCGTCGTCGAGGCGAGTCAGATGCTCGGCCAGGCCATCGTCGCCGCGGGCCGGCACGCCCCGGACCGGCGCGTCGTCTCGGCCAGCATGATCTTCCTCAAGGCGGCCGATGCGCGGCAGCCGCTGCGGGTGGAGTTGGAGGAGCTCAGTTCCGGCCGCACGTTCTCCGGCCTGGCGGCGACGGTATTCCAGGGCGTGCGCCTCTGTGCTTCGGGGACCGTGCTCCTCGACGTGCCCTCCGACGACGTCGTGCGCCACGCGGCCGACGGGCCGGACGTCGCGGGGCCGTACGAATGCGAGCCGTACGATATGGGTGTGACCGGTCGTGACATCCGGGTGGTCGATGGCGCCTACACGAACGCACCCGACGCGCCGACAGGACCGCCGACGGTCGACGCCTGGGTCCGCTTCCGCACGCTGCCCGACGACCCCGCACTGCACGCCGGCATGCTGGCGCAGTTCACCGGCCACATGTCGATCGCCGCCGCCCTGCGCCCGCACGCCGGGGTCGGCCAGGACCAGGCCCACGTCACCCTCTCGATGGCGATCAACGGCATCAGCCTTTCGCTGTACGGTCCGGTCAAGGCCGACGACTGGTTGCTGTACCAGCACCGCTCGACGTTCGCCGGAGCCGGGACCACGCACGCGGAGAACCGGGTCTACGACCGCGACGGTGCGCTGGTGGCCTCCTTCTCCGTCGATGCCATGGTGCGACCGCTCCCCGGCGGCGCCAAGGGGCCCATGGACGGCCGGACCGCGCTGTGAGCCTCACCACGGGTCGGGGGCCGCTCAGCGCCACGCCGGCGGGACGCTTCACCGCCCCCATGCCAGAGAACGTGTCGTACATGGAGCCGTTCCGGCGCAGGGTCAGGGCGACCAGGGACGGCCGCACGCTGATCGACACCGAGCGGGCCCTGCTGCTGCACCGGCCGGCGCAGCCACCGACGTTCGCGTTCCCCGAGGGTGACGTCGACGGGCTGCCGACGGAGGGGGCGGCGGATGCCCCCGGCTACGTGACTGTGCCCTGGGACGCCGTCGACACCTGGCACGAGGAGGACGAGCAGCTGTTCGGCCACCCGCGGAATCCCTACCACCGCGTCGACTGCCTGCGCTCCCATCGCGCGTTGCGCGTGGAAGCCGCCGGCACCACGCTGGTCGACACGACCGAGACGATGGTCGTCTACGAGACGGCGCTGGAACCTCGGCTCTACGTGGACCCGCTGTTCGTGCGCGTCGAGCTGACGCGGAGTCAGTTGCAGACGTACTGCCCGTACAAGGGCAGGGCGACGTACTGGAACGTCGTCGTCGACGGGGTCGTCCTGCCCAATGTGGCATGGAGCTACGAGGACGCCTTGCCCGAGTCAGTGCCCTTGCAGCACCTGGTGAGCTTCGACGACCAGCGGGTGTCTGTCGTCCACGATCTTCCAGCGGCTGACTGAACCCATCTGAAGCGCAGAAGCACCGTCGCTAGTGTGGTGCCGCGAGCTGGCCCAGGTGCTCTGGGTGCACAGGGCGAAAGGGCCTATCCATGGAGTTCGAAGCGCTGCTGTACGAAGAGGATGACGGTGTCGCCACCATCACGCTGAATCGTCCAGAGGTGCTCAACGCGTTCGACCAGCAGATGCAAGACGAACTCCGGCAGGTGTGGCGCGGCCTGCGCACCAACGAGGACGTCCGGGCCGTCATCCTGACCGGGGCCGGCGATCAGGCCTTCTGTACGGGCATCGATCGCGAGGAAGCCATCGCCGAGGACTACCTCTCCAACCAGGCCAACCGGGAGACGATGCGCAGTCTGTTCGGCCCCCAGTCCACGCCGTTCCAGTACAACGACCCCGGCGTGAACATCAACCCGAAGACGAACGACCTGTGGACGCCGGTCATCGCCGCCGTCAACGGTATGGCCTGTGGCGGCGCGCTCTACCTGCTCGGCGAGTCCGACATCATCATCGCCGCCGAGCACGCGACGTTCTTCGACCCCCACGTGACCTACGGCATGGTGGCGGGCTTCGAGGCGGTCCACCTCCTGCAGAAGCTGCCGCTGGGCGAGGTGCTCCGCATCATGCTCCTCGGCGCCTGGGAGCGAATGTCGGCGGAGCGGGCCCACCAGATGGGCCTCGTCTCGGAGATCGTGCCGCAGGCCGACCTCCTCGAGCGCGCCCGCTGGGTGGCACGCGCCATCGCGTCGGCGCCGGTCATGGCCATTCAGGGCACGCTGCGGGCGATCTGGATGACCCACGAGGTCACCCGGCGCGAAGCCCTGTCACAGGTGTCGACGTACGTCGCGCTCGGCACCCTCTACGAGGACATCGTCGAGGGCGAGGAGACGTTCCAGGGGACGCGCGCCCGGCCCGAATGGAGGCCCCGCTGAGTCAGCTCGCTGTGGACGTTCCCGGGAGGCCGGTCCCGCAGGAGGGTTGTGACGAGATCGCCCTGAAGCCCTTCGGCCCCGCCTTCATGACCCCGAGCCGCCCGCCGCGGCCGGGGTCGCGGGCTCGGCATCACCGAGGTAGCGGTCGATGACCTCCTGCCCCGCCTCCGAGGCCGGCCCGTACCACCCCACCTCGCCCCTCGTCAGGATCACGCAGGCGTCCGCCATGGAGAGAGCCCGGTGCACGAACTGCTCCGTGAGCACGATGGTGATGCCCGACCGCCGGGCCTCTTCGAGTCCCTGGAAAACGGATTCGGTGATGATCGGCGCCAGGCCGAGCGACATCTCGTCGGCGATGATCAGCTTGGGCGACACGGCCAGCGCCCGGGCCAACGCCAGCATCTGTTGCTCGCCCCCCGAGAGGCTGCCCGCCCGCTGCGCCCGGCGCTGTCCCAGCACCGGGAAGCGCTCGATGGCGCGGTCGATGGCGGCGGCGCGCTCCTGCCGCTTCTCCTGGGCCACGGCCATGCGCAGGTTGTCCACCACCGAGAGGCCCGGGAAGATGCCGCGACCCTCGGGGATGTAGGTCAGTCCGAGCTTCCGGATGCGGTGCGCCGGCTGTCCCGTGATCTCCCGCCCGTCGAAGAAGACCCGCCCGCTGGTCGAGGGGACGAGACCGGAGACGGCACGAGCCAGCGTGCTCTTGCCCGCGCCGTTCGCGCCGAGCACGGCGAGGACGGCGCCCGGTTCCACGGCAACCGAGATGCCGAACAACGCGCGCGACGACCCGTAGCGCACATCGAGGTCCTCGACGCGGAGGAGGGGCTCGCTCACGCCGGGCCTCCCCTGCCGGGCGCCGGCTCGGCGGGCGGACCTGGCTCCGGGTCGGTATCGCCCAGGTAGGCGGCGCGCACCGCGGGGTCATTGCGGATCGCCTCGGGGCTGCCGACCGCGATGCGCTCACCGAAATCGAGCACGAACACTATGTCGGACAGCGAGAGGACGGCAGCCACGTCGTGCTCCACCATGATGAGCGACACCTGATGGCCGGGCTGATCGACGATCTGTCGGAAGACCGCCAGTAAATTCTCCGACGCCTTGATGTCGAGACCCGAGAGAGGCTCGTCCAGAAGAAGAACGCTGGGTTCGCTGGCCAGCGCCCGCCCGACCTCGACCAGGCGCGAGACGCCGAGGGGGAGCGCCGCGACGGGAGCCTTCTCCACCCTGGTGAGCCGCAGCAGCTCGAGGAGTTCGTCCACACGCTCGGTCTCTTCCTGTGCCGGCGGAAAGAGTGAACGCGGATCGAGCATGTCGCGCCAGAGTCGCTTCGGCGAGACTCGGGCCCGGTGGGCCAGCATGAGGTGCTCCCGCACGGTGAGGCCCATGAAGAGCTCGGGCTGCTGGAATGTCCGGGCCAGTCCCCTCCTCGAGCGGGAGCGGCACGACGCGTTGGTGACGTCGTCCCCGTGCAGGTGCACGCGGCCGCCGTTGGCGCGGAGCAGCCCTGACAGCACGGCGAGCAGCGTGGACTTCCCAGCACCGTTGGGTCCGACCAGGCCGGCGATCTTCCCCGGCTGGACGTCGATGCTGACGTCGGACAATGCGGTGAGGCCGCCGAAGCGCACCGTGATCCCGCTCGCCGCCAGGGCGGCGCCGTCGGTGTCGACCGCAACGTCCGGCGGCGCGACCTGGGTCACGAGATGTGCTCCGCCACGCGCCGCGGCGCCACCTGACCGACGTCTGCGCCGGCCAGCGTCAGGTCGGCAATATCTGTGGCGCCCGGCCCTGAGCGCACGTGCAGCACCAGGCGCCGGAGCCGACGGCTCTGCTCGGCCAGGACGCCGTCGGGGTACTTGGCCGCCGACACCGCACCGAGCCCGAAGAGCACGGGCGTGACATTGGACGTCCAGTTCGGGAGGTAGTTCTGGGTGATGGCCGGGAGCAGCGCCAACGACACACCGCCGAGCAGCGCCGCCGCATTGGAGCGGACGCCCCACGTCACCAGCACGGCCAGCCATACGACGCCCTCGAAGGTGGCGAACTCGGTGTTGGGCTGAATGGCGGGCTGGGTCATAGCGAAGAGCCCGCCGCCGATCCCTGCGATCAGCGCGGCGAGCGCGCCGGCAATGACCTTCTGCTGGACGACGCTGATGCCCGAGGTCTTCGCGCCGGCCTCGCTCCAGCGGGCCGCGTTGAGGGCCAGGCCCGTGGTCGACCGCCGGAAGTTCACGATGAAGAGCGCAATGATGACGAAGACGGCCAGACAGAGATAGGCCAGGCCGCGTTGAGAGCTGGCGAAGCCCGGTGGGCTCACGGTGATGCCCAGCCCCTGGTTCACGAACGCGGGCAACGTGAAGACGAGGTTCTCCATCAGCAGCCCGAAGGTGAGCGTCACCAGGGCGACGTAGAGATCGCCGAGACGGATGCTCAAGAGCCCGACGACGACGCCCATGAGGAGGGCGATGACGCCGCCGGCCACGACGGCGAGCAGGACGGGCCAGCCGTGCTGGGTGACCAGTTCCCACGTGGTCAGCGCGCCCACGCCGGCGAAGGTGATCTGGCAGAGCCAGAGCATGCCGCCCTCACCCGTCACGATGGTCCAGGAGAGGAGGATGACCGCGTAGGCGAAGCCGGCCGCCATGACCCCGACCCAGTAGCCCTGCACGATCAGGGGCACGACGCCGATGGCCGCAATGAGGAGCACCGGGCCCGCATAGCGGCCGAGGAACCCGAGGGAGGCGGACTCGACCACGCTGCTGGTGGATCCGGCCAGACGGCTCTCGCCCTGGGGCGTGATCGCCCGGTCGAGTGCGCCGCCCCAGTCGTCCGTCTCGCCCACGCGTCCCCGCCGCAACAGCTCGTATATGAGGACGACGGCAACGACGATGAAGGGCACGGCGCCGATGAAGTCCGTCGTCCATGAGCTCGAAGGGGGAAGGTAGCCCTCAATGAGCGAGGTGGCGATGCCCATGAGGAGGGCCACGACCACCGCCACGGTGAGACTGCGCAGCCGTGCCGCCACGACGGCGGCGAACGAGGCGGCGATGAGGATCGTGAACTTGTCGGGGTCGAGCCCCACAATGGGAGCGGCCAGCACACCGGCCAGCCCCGCGAAGAGCGTGCTGACGGCCCAGACGCCCACGGAGATGAAGTTCGGGTTCGTCCCCGAGAGGTCGGTCATGGCCGGGGAATCGACCATCGCCCGCACCTTGAGACCGACGTCGGTGTAGCGCAGGACCAGTGCGCCGAAGATCACCGTCGCCAGGACGCACGCATAGACGATGACCTGATCGAGCGTCACCGCAACCCCGATGACCTGGTAGACGGCAACCGGCTGGGGAGCCAGCCCGGGAGCCGTGTTGATCGCCTGGTTGCCGAAGATCAGCACGGCGGCCGCCGGGATGGCGACCAGCAGGCCGATCGTCGCCACCACCTTGATCATGGGCGAGGACAGGCGCAGATGCTGGAAGAGCGCGTAGTAGAGGAAGACCCCGAGCACCGGTGACGCCACCACAATGGAGAGAATCGCTGCCGGCAGGATCGACCATGTGTGCTGCGTGTTCAGGAAATAGTAGAAGCGGGCGATGAAGTACGCGATGGCGCCGAAGGCGAAGTTCAGGACGCCGGAGGACGTGTAGGTGATGACCAGGCCGGCTGAGCAGATCGCGTAGATCCCTCCCAGCACCAGACCGGCGATCACGAATTGGAGCATTCCTGCGGTCCCCTCCTACCGGTCGGCTGCCCGCCGGGACGTTTCTAACATTGACGTCGATTCAGATACTAACGATGCGGGGCCCATCCTGCACGACGGACGAATTACGCCTTGACCTGGTATGACGGATCACCGAAGGCTCCCAACGGGGCTCCCCGTCGAGCCGCCACTGTCGCCTGTGACGGCTCGACCGAGCAGCCCCCGCTCGACGATGATGGAGGCGGCGTCCACCGCCGTCCCGCCACGCGGCAGAGACCCGAAGGTGCCGAGCAGCGCCACCATGACCAGGGCCTCCATGTCCAAGTCGCCGAAGCCCCTGCCGCCGAGCGCGCGGGCCATCCGTCGACGGCCCCAGTCCAGCGCGGACGCGGAGAGGGAGCGCAGGCGGGCGTCCTCCTGTGCCGCATCCACCCAGACCCGGATCATGGCCGCCTCGCCGGATTGCGCTGCGTTGTAGCGACGGAGCCAACGGCGCAACTCCGCAGCGCTGGACTTCGTGAGGTCGGGGATCTCGACGAAGGCACCGGCGGCGACCCGCATGGCCCGGATCGTGAGGACGATGGCCAGTTGATCCTTGTTCTCGAAATAGCGGTAGAAGACGCCGTGGGAAACCCCGGCCGCCGCGGCCAGGTCGTCGACACGGGTGGAGTGAAAGCCCCGCCGGACGAACACGTCGCGACCGTTCTCCACCAGCGCCCGCAGGGCGGCGCGGCGATCCGTGCCGGACTCGATGTCCTCGTCCTTCTCCAACATGTCGTCGATCACGGGCCCGAACTCCACGCGGGGAGGACGCGGGAAGGAGCTGGCCCGCACGTTCACGTCGCTCCGGCCGAAGAGCGAACGGTGCAGCACATCGGTGAGGGCGACCTCGACCCGCTCCCGCGCATAATCCGTCGGCGCGACGGACCGCAGGCTGGCGGCGTCGTCGAGCGTCCGGGCGAGGCAGGCGATGAGCAGTCCCAGCAGCGGGCCCAGCTGGCGGGGCGGGAGATCGCTGGACGAGAGCTTGGAGCGGATGCGGGCGACGGTCTGATCGCGCACGCGCGCCGCTCCGGCGTGTAACCCGTCGTCCTCCGCGAACGCCGCGGGGAGCGCCTGAAAGATCGGCCCGTAGTGCGCATAGATGTCGCCGTACTGGCCCACCCAGGCGCGCAGGCCGTCCCAGCCTGCTGCATCCGGCGTCAACGGGTCGATGGCCTCCGTCGACGCGCTGATCTGGCGGCCGACCTGCCCGGCCAGGCTGGCGAAGACGTCTTCTTTCCCGGAGAAGTACTGGTAGAAGGAGACCCTCGAGCAGTCGGCCTTCTCACTTATGCGGGCGATGCTGCACTGGTGGAAGCCCTCGTCGCCGAAGACCTGCAGCGCGGCATCGAGAATGCGTTGCCTGGTGCGCTGCCCGCGTGCGCCCACCTGCGGGTTGTCCGAGAAGGGCGCCCGCCGCGTGACGGGCTCGCCGCCCTCGCGCTGCGTCACCGGTGAAGCGGCGTCCCGTGTGGTCACGTCACGACCTTCGCTCGCTGTTGCCCCGGCAGCCCGTCACCCTCGTCACAGGAGATCGGAGCCGCACGCCGTCAGGAGTCGGCGCGAACCTTGTCCTTCACGGACGGCACGATCGGCGGCGCGTCCTTCCAGTTGGGCAGCCCGCTGTCTTCCTTGGCGACGGGGTACTTGTCCTCGTTGACCTGGGCCCAGTGCGAGTGGTTGAGCTCGTGCCGGGTGAAGCAGGCGTTCAGCGCGTTGTAGAAGCCCATGTTGTCGACGCTCTGGTTCACCGCTTCCTTGACGAGCAACGACGTCACGGACGGCAGTACCGCTATCCGCTCGGCGAACTCCACGGTCCGCTCCGTGAGGTCGTCGGCCGGGAAGATCTTGCTGACCATACCGAGGCCGTGGGCCTCCTCGGCATCGATGGAGTCGCCGGTGAGAAGCAGCTCCTTGGCCTTGCGCGGCCCGAATTCCCACGGATGCGCGAAGTACTCCGTCCCGCACATGCCCAGCCGGGTCCCCACCACGTCGGCGAAGCGGGTGCCCTCGGCGCAGACGATGAGGTCGCAGGCCCACAGGAGCATCAGGCCGGCGGCGTACACGTCGCCGTGCGCCTGCCCGATGGTGATCTTGCGCAGATTGCGCCAACGACGGGTGTTCTCGAAGTAGTAGTGCCACTCCTGCAACATGAGGCTCTCGGCACCCTGGCGCGTGGCGCCGTTGATCTTGCGGGTGTAGTGCTGATTCGGCCCCGGCATGCCCTCTTCCATGGAGACCTTCGAGCCCATGTCGTGGCCCGAGGAGAACATGGGGCCCATGCCGCCCAGGATGACGACCCGGACCTCGTCGTCCGCCTCGGCCTCGAGGAAGGCGTCGTTGAGATCGACCAGGAGCCCGCGGTTCTGGGCATTGCGCGCCTCGGGGCGGTTGAGCATGATCCGCGCCACCTTGCCCGAGTCGAGCGTCTCGTACGTCACGAACTTGTAATCAGCCATAAGGGAGCTCCTTGACGAGTCGTTCAGGCGGTGACCCTACTGTTAGAAACCGCTCGGCGCACCTTGTCGATGGCGTCCCGGGCGAGACACGGTGCATCCGGATCAGACGGCGGCGGCGGCCTGCTCGACGCGCATGATCCGGGCCAGATTTCCGCCCATGATGTTGCGCACGTCCTCGTCGGCCAGGCCCTCCGGGAGGTGGTCGATGTAGCTGCACGGCTCGGCCAGGCCCTCGGGGTGCGGGTAGTCGGAGCCGAACAGCACGTGGTCGGCACCGATCACGTCGATGATCTCCCCCAGGTCGTCCTCGTGGAACGGGCTGACGTAGACGTTGTGCTTGAACTGCGCGACCGGGTCGCCGTCGAAGGCGTTCGGCATCTTCTTGTAGGTGTCGCCGAGGTGGTTGACGAAGCCCCTGATCCACTCCCCGCCGGCCTCGATGGAGGCGATGCGGAGGTCGGGGAAGCGCGCGAACACACCGTGGCAGACGAACGCGGCCATGGTGTCCTGAATCGGGCGGTGGCCGCCGGTCATGTAGGTGAAGGCGTCGAGCTTGAAGGGCAGCATCTCGCTCGGCCCCGTCCAGTCGCTGGTGTAGCGCGAGTACCCGCTGTCGGATGAGTGCATCGACACGAGGATGTCGGCGTCCACCACCGCTTGCCAGAACGGGTCGAACTCGGGATAGCCGAACGAGCGGGAGCCGCGGAAGCCCGGGGCCGGCGCCGGGCGGATGAGCACGGTCTTGGCTCCCCGCTCGAGGCACCACTCGAGCTCCTGGATCGCCTTTTCGACGATCGGGAGCGTGATGACGGGAGTGGCGAAGATGCGGTCCTCGTAATTGAGCTGCCACTCCTCGTACATCCACTCGTTCAGCGAATGAATCGCTGCATGGGCCAGCTCCGGGTCGTCCCGCATGCGCTCTTCCAAGAGGCTCGCGAGCGTGGGGAACATGAGCGACCGGTCGACGCCGAGCTCGTTCATGATCTCGAGGCGCGGCGCGGGTTGCTGGAAGGCCGGGATGCTCCGCATGGGCTCCCCGATCACCTCGCGGTACGACTTGCCCTCGGGGTTGCCGTTGCGGAAGTACTCCTCCTGGGCACCGGGCCGCGCCACGACCTCGAACGTCGGGTTGGGGATGTACTCGCTCACGGTCCCGCGGATCATGATCTTCGTGCGGCCTCGCAGCTCGACGTAGTCGACGGCGCCCTTGTAGCGATCGGGCAGGTGCCTCGTGAACGAGTCCCGCGTCTCGTAGAAGTGGTTGTCGGCGTCGAAGACGGGGAAATCGCAAACTCTCGGCATGGTCAAAAGGTTATCTGAATGTGACGCCAGTGTCATACAACAGATCGGGACCGACGGTGCCACCAAGATACGCAGAAGGTCCAGGTCAAGGTCGTTTTTCCTGGAGGAAGTCGCCAGCCGGTCGGCAGGCTCCCGCCCATCTCGCCACGGCCGGCGGCCGAGGTCAGCGATTTGTCGGGAAGTGCAGCTCCATGCTGCTCGGGCCCGGGTCGGGCCAACGGGAGGTCACGACCTTGGGCCGGGTGTTGAAGCGGATGCCGTCGGGGCCGTAGATGGAGGAGTCACCGAAGATGGAGTCCTTCCAACCGCCGAAGGAGTGTGCGGCAACCGGGACCGGGACGGGGACGTTGATGCCGACCATGCCGACCTGGACCTCGCGCTCGAACCGCCGGGCCGAGCCGCCGTCACGCGTGAAGATGGCCGTCCCGTTGCCGTACGGGTTGTCGTTCACCAGCGTCAGCGCCTCGTCGAGGGTGGGCACCCGCACCACGCCGAGCACAGGGCCGAAGATCTCGTCGTCGTAGGCGCGCATGCCCGGCTTCACGTCGTCGAGCAGCGAGCAGCCGATGAAGAAGCCGCTGTCGTGCCCGGGGCTCGAGCCGTCGACCACGACCTTGGCTCCCTCGTCGGCGGCACCCGTCACGTAGGACTGCACCCGTTCGCGGTGCTCGGCCGTGATCAGCGGCCCCATCATGGACGCCTCGTCGTCGCCGGCTCCGATCACCACGTCGGGAATCCGGCTGGCGATGGCCTCGACGAGCGTGTCGGCCACCGGCCCGACGGCGACGACGACCGAGATCGCCATGCACCGCTCGCCGGCGGACCCGTAGGCGGCAGACACCGCGGCGTCGGCGGCGGCGTCGATGTCGGCGTCGGGCATCACGACCATGTGGTTCTTCGCCCCGCCGAGCGCCTGGACCCGCTTGCCCTGGCTCGTGCCGGTCTCGTAGATGTGGCGCGCCACGGGGGTGCTGCCGACGAAGGAGATCGCCGCCACGTCGGGGTGGGCCAGCAGCGTCTCGACCGCCTCGCGATCGCCCTGCACGACGCTGAAGACACCTTCGGGGAAGCCGGCCCGCTGCACCATGTCCGCCAGGACCAAGGAGGCGGAGGGGTCCTTCTCGGACGGCTTCAGCACGAAGCAGTTCCCGCAGGCGATGGCGTTTGCCATCATCCACAACGGCACCATGATCGGGAAGTTGAATGGGGTGATACCGGCGACCACGCCCAGTGGCTCGAGCACGGTGCGGATGTCGACGCCCGTCGAGATCTCCGAGTTGGAGGAGCCCTTCAGGAGATTGGGGATGCCACAGGCG
Organism: Acidimicrobiales bacterium; assembly: GCA_036273055.1. Taxonomy (GTDB): domain Bacteria; phylum Actinomycetota; class Acidimicrobiia; order Acidimicrobiales; family RAAP-2; genus Bog-473. The sequence goes on from DATAXG010000011.1 coordinate 36,720, forward strand.
AACTCGACGTTCTCGATGCCGCGTGCGACCTCGCCCCTGGCATCTTCGAGGACCTTGCCGTGCTCCTTGGTGACCGCGGCGGCGAGCTCGTCACGGCTGGAGTGGAGCAACTCGCGTAACCGGAACAAGAGGCCGGCGCGGCGGGTGAGCGAGGAGGATCCCCAGTCGTGGGACGCCGCGACGGCCGATGCCACGACGGCATCCACCTCGGCGGGCGAGGCGAGGGCGACCTCGGCCGTCTGCACCCCTCGGGCCGGGTCGTAGACCGGGGCGGTCCGTCCGGAGGCACCGGGAACGGCGCGGCCCCCGATGAAATGCCCGATGTGCCGCAGGCCGGTCGGGGGAGACGTCATATCGCCGGGATCTTACGGCGGGCCCCGGGCACCGAGACCCCCGGCGGTCCGTGCCGGCGACAATGGAGGTTATGCAGGGCGTTTGTCCTGGCCGGCGCACCGGCCCGGGCCATAATGGCCCCGGCGCGTAACATGGCCCTCGTGTTCGATTGCGACGTCGATGTCAATACCGGACCAGGCCCCCGGGCCCGGTCCCGGCGGCGCAGCGGGGCGGCCCGCCAGCCGGAGCGGCAGCCGTGACGCGGCCCCTGCCCGAGCTGACCCCGGCCAATGACTGGTTCTGGACCTCGGGCGCCGACGGCACGCTCCGCCTTCAGAGGTGCGGCGACTGCGGCGAGCTGGTCCATCCGCCCGTTCCCATCTGTCCCTACTGCCGGAGCCGGTCGTCGAAGCCGAGCGCGGTGTCGGGCCGCGGAACCATCGTGGGCTTCACTCTCAATGCCCATCAGTGGCTCCCCGACTTCGACCCGCCGTACGTGATCGCCAACGTCGCGCTGGCCGAGGATGCCCGCGTGCATCTGACGACCAACATCGTCAACTGCGCGCCGGAGGACGTCGGGATCGGCCAGGAGGTCACGGTCACGTTCCTCCAGCAGGAGGACGTGTGGCTGCCGCTCTTCGAATTGACGGGCACCGTCGATCCGGTGGACCGGGTGCCCGAGCCGGTGCGGCCGCTCCCACGCGCGCCCCTCAGCGACGAGCGCTTCGAGCACAAGGCGGTCCTCAGTGGCATCGGCCGCTCGAACTTCGGCCGGCGGCTGATGGTCGACCCGCTCTCGCTGGCGGTCGATGCCAGCCTGCAGGCGATCGCCGACGCCGGCCTGACCATCGACGACATCGACGGCCTGTCGACCTACCCCGGCATGAGCGGGGGCGGGATGAGCGAGGGCGGCGCCAGCGCGATTGAGGAGGCGCTCCGCATCCATCCGACGTGGATCAACGGCGGCGGCGACCTCCCCGGGCCCGGCGGCTCGGTGATCGCAGCCGCCATGGCGGTGGCGTCGGGACTCTGCCGGCACGTGCTCTGCTTCCGCACGGTCTGGGAGTCCACCTTCGCCGTGCTGGCGGGACGGGCGGCCGAGGCCGCCTTGGCCGACGGCGGCTCGGGCAGCCAGCGGGCAGAGCGGGTCTCGGGCCCGTTCCGCGAATGGCGCTCCCCCTTCGGCGCCATCTCCGCCGCCAACTGGATCGGCATGAATGCCAACCAGTACCTGCACCGCTACGGCGCTCCGCGCGAGATGCTCGGGCTGATTGCGCTCAACGGGCGGCGGAACGCGGCCCTCAACCCCAACGCCATCTACCGCGAGCCCATGACGATGGACGACTACATGTCGGCGCGTCCGGTCACGTCCCCCTTCGGGCTCTACGACTGCGACGTGCCGTGCGACGGCTCCATCGCCGTGATCGTCTCGGCGGCCTCGGTTGCCGACGACCTCCCCCACCCGGCGGTGCGCATTGAGGCGGTCGGCACTCAGATTCTGGAGCGGGTGTCCTGGGACCAGGACACCCTCACGCACGAGCCGCAGGTCATCGGCCAGGCGGCACACCTGTGGACCCGGACCGCCATGCGGCAGTCCGAGGTCGACCTGGCGCTGGTCTACGACGGCTTCACCTTCAATGCCATCTCGTGGCTCGAGGGCCTCGGGTTCTGTGGCTTCGGCGAGGCCTACGACTGGCTCGACGGTGGCCGCCGCATCGCCCTGGACGGCGAGCTCCCGGTCAACCCGCACGGCGGGCAGCTCTCCGAGGGCCGGAGCCACGGCTTCGGCTTCCTCTACGAGGCGGTGGCCCAGCTGCGCCATGACGCCGGCGCGCGCCAGGTGCCCGGGGCCAAGACCGCGGTGGTGACCTCCGGCGGCGGCACACCCTCCGGCGTGCTGTTGCTCCAACGGAAGGACGCGTGAACCCGTGACGGCACCGGCGCCGGACCCAACACAGAGCGAGAAGGACGCCTCCACGCCCGCGCCGACGGCCGTCGGGGGCGACAAGCCGAGCGGGCCGCGCTCGCGCAAGGGGATTGAGACACGGGCGCGCCTCCTGGGTGCGGCGAAGGAGGTCTTCGAGCAGGACGGGTTCCTCGACGCACGGATCTCCGACATCGCCGAGCGAGCCGGGCTCTCGCACGGGTCCTTCTACCACTACTTCGAATCGAAGGAGGAGGTCTTCCGGGAGGTGGCGGCCGAGGTCGAGGAGCGACTCCGGGAGCCGTTGTACAGCGTCGTCCTGGACGCGCGGTCGACCGCTTCCCCGTACGAGCGCATTCACGAGGGGATCCGGCGCAACTTCGAGAGCTACCGGGACGAAGCCCGCATCATGGGCGTGATCGAGCAGGTCTCGCGGTTCGACGACGACCTGCGTGCCTTCCGCAATGAGCGCCACCACGCGTCATCGGCGCAGATCGCCGACTCCATCCGACGGCTGCAACAGCACGGGCTCGCCGATCCGCGTCTCAATCCCGCCATCGCCGCGGCCGGCCTCGGGGCCATGACCTACCGCTTCCCCGAGATGTGGTTCGTCCAGGGCCTGGTGGACTGCGACTTCGATGTCGGCGTCGAGCAGCTGACCCGCCTCTTCGTCAATGCGTTGGGACTGGAGGCTCCGCCGGCAGAAGGGGCCGCGGGCGAGCCGGCCGAGGACCTCGTGGCCGACTGATCCCGGCGGCGGCCTGTCGTCGTGCGGGTGGCACCGCACCTGATCGCACCGCACCCGATCTGAACGCGTACTGTCACGAAGATGGCGAAGCGGACCAACCTCCCCCAACGTCCCCGGCTGGGCAGTGATCTGGCACTGGCGCAGGACGTCTTGGGGGCCGACGACGTGGAGCTCGTCCAGCTGACGGTCCAGGGCGACTACTCGGGCCAGCGTTTCGCCGGATTGACCGCCGACGAATCGCACTTCCTGCACGCTTCGTTCGTCGGTGCGGATCTTCGCGGCGCCCGGCTCGTGGACGTCCTGGTCGACGGGTCGGACTTTTCAGGGGCCGACCTGGAAGAGGCATCGCTGTCACGCGTCGAGTTCGTCGGCTGTCGCATGTCCGGCGCCCAGATCGCCCAAAGCCGTATGGAGGACGTCACGTTCACCGAGTGCAAGCTCGACGACGCGAATTTCCGCATGTGCGCGGCGGATCGCATCCTCTTCGATCATGTGAACCTCCGCGGCGCCGAGTTCTCGGCGGCGCATCTGGTTGGCGCGTCGTTCTTCGACTGTGATGCGACCGGGGCGGAGTTCTCACAGGTGGTCATGCCTGGGGCCCGCTTTCACGGCTCGTCGCTGGCCGACATCAAGGGCGGCCAGTCCATCAGGGACATCGTCATCGACAGTGCGCAGGTGCTGCCGCTCGCACTCCGGGTCTTCGCCGATCTGGGCATTCGCATTGCGGACGAACGGGACACGCCTGACGAGTGAACGGGCCGACTGCGCTGGTGTTCGCGACTCAGCCCGATGAACACCGGCGACAGAGCCACGCGCCGCCGACCCTGCTCCAGCCAGCGGCAATCGGATCCACGACGAAGGACCGTTCGAGCTCCTCGCCCGAGAAGAGGGCCAATCGCTCCGGCCGGGTGTCCGACCTGGACAGACCTTCTTCGGGCGCCCACACGCTGCAGTTCTCGCAGCGCACCCCGAGACGTCCCATTCCTCCAAGGTACCGCCGTGTCCAACTCTGGTCCCCGGCACTGCTCCTCAGCGACATGCCGGCCTTGCCGCTTGGCGGGTCGGCCAACCCGTGTTCTCAGCGCGGCGAGTCGGCGACGCCGGCCAGGATGTCCGCCACTGCGTCCGGGCTGCTGTTTTGAGGACAGTGCCCTGTCTCGAGTTCGATCGGCCGCCCTCCGAGGCGTGCCGGCACGGCCGCTCGAGCCCACTCTTGACTGATGATCCGGTCCTTGGTGCCGAGCAGATACGTCGACGGTACGTCGGGCCACGACTCGAGTGGCGTGACCTCGTCATAGACCAGTTGAGGCACGAACAATCGGACCGTCGACAGGGACCAGTCCAGAGTGTCACCCTCGCAATCATTGAACATGAATCTGGTTGCAGCTTCCGGGCTGTCGTAATCGGACTGCTTCATCCACTCCTCATGGAGGAGTCCATCACCAAGAATCTGATCAGTCGCCGATCGGCCGACGTCGGGAAGGCCGGCGCATACGAAGACGAGATGATCGATGGGTCGGTACATCGACACGACGGGGATGATCAGGCCGCTGCAGGATGTGCCGACCAGAACGACCCGTCGGCGATTCTCCAAGACGCCGGCAATGTACGAGGAGCACTCGCGGGATGTTGCGCCGGAGAACTCCCGCGGGTCGATGTCGATCGCGACGCTGTGCACGCCCGAGTCGGAAAGAAGCTCACGGACCCGATCCCAACCACTCGGACCCTGGGTGCACCCGTGGACCAACGCCACGGTGACATCGTCACGGGACACGTCGACAACGCTACTCGCGCCCGATGTGGAAGCCGGAGTGACCGTCTCACGGCGGAAAGCGCGGGCTGCCAGAATCATTGAGATGGACGAATTCCTCCGCCGGGGTGATCGCATCTTCGTTCAATGCGAGGGTGGGCCCTGCCTGTACTGATGTCCGGCAACTCGGACCGGGCGAAGAGGTGCAGACCGAGGTGTCCGCCCATGCTCGGCGCCGTCAAGGTCGAGTTGTGGCGGAGTTGGGCGAAAGGGTCCGTTCGTAGGGATGTGCTTCGGCGGGCGCAGCCGTAACCTCGGACGCACCATGGAAAAGGACACGATTGCGTTGGCGGCCAGGCTGCTGGTCAAGGCACAGGGAACGACGTTCGACGCCGAAGCCGCGGCCCTCACGGCGAAGGCCTACCGGCTGCTGGCAGACGCGCTCAATGCCCATGACGACGGGGACGTGTCGGCAGGAGCCACGCGGAAGCGAGAACGTCGGCTGCTTCGCGACCGGAGAGCAACCTCGGGATCCCTGGGTCCGAGCGTCCCACGCCAGACCACCACCGCCATGGCGACCCCCAATCGTCGCGTCGACTGGAACGGCCGGCCCACCCGAGGTCAGGTCGACCTGAGGATCTGAAGCGGGAGACCGCCCTAGCGTTCGCCGCGCTCTTTCTTGCGCTGCTCGGGCGTCTCGTTGGGACGGGCGCTGTCGTCCTCGAGTCGCCACGTCGTGCCTCGTTCAGGAGTGGACACCTCGACGACATCGCAATCGGTCACCCCGATCAGACGGTGGCGTTGTCCGATCGCCGTGCTGTAGCCCTGCCCTGGCCGCAGCGCAGTCTCGACAAGAGCACCTCGTTCGTCGTCCCAGAGCACAGTGGCCCGGCCGTTGATCAGAAGCCAGGTTTCCTGCTTTTCATCGTGCAGCTGCAGGCTCAAACGAGCGCCGGCATTGATGTGCAACACCTTCCCCATGTAGGGAGCATCCTCACGAACCCAGTGCAGTTCATAGCCCCATGGCTTGTCGACACGTCTCACAAATGGATCATTCGAGAACCCGGCGGGGTCGAACGTCGGAGGAACGTCACTCATGTGTTGCACAGTACCTACTGCGCACCGAGACACCGGGTCATCGCAGCGTGGAGAGGGCCGCTTCATACAGCTGGTTGAGGCCCGCACTGGTCGCTTCATCCTTCATCCTCGGCTGCCATTCCTCGGCATCCAGGAGATCGCTGATGACGAAGGCGCCGGCCACGTGAATCGAGCGGAACATGCCCACCGCGAAGAGGGCGGCGGCCTCCATCTCGACACAGAGGACACCCTCCGCCTGGTACCGCCTGGCCTCATCGACAGATTCACGGTACGGGGTATCGATTGTCCACGAGCATCCCCTGGTGAAGGAGTGACCCGCAGAATCCAGCGCCCGCGCGAGCCGGGACGTCAAGACATCGGAAGGCTCGGCGTACTTCGTGGACGGCACATAGTGGTGCGAGACCCCTTCGTCCCGGATCGCACGGTCGCACAGCATCAACTCTCCGGCCTGACAGCCAGGCTGCAGGCCGCCTGCGGTTCCGATCGAGATGAAACCTGGTGGTGCCCAGCGCAATGAAGTTCTCCAGCAGGAAGGTCGCCACCGGCGCCCCGAACCCGAATCCGCCCAGGACCCCGATCTCATGGTTGGCACTGGGGAGCGTGACGATTCCCCGGAAGCCACGTTTCGTGGTTGCCTGGTCGAGGTTCTCGCTGGCGAAGACGTGCTCGAGCACGGAACGCTGGTAGGTCAGAATGACGCCTTTGAGCTCTGTGTACCCATTGAGATCCCCGTGGGCACGGACGTACGCAATCGTGTCCTCGGGGTCCACGAACGCACGCAGTCCGTGCTTCCCGGGAAAGTTGGGGTACGCCGAAATCGGGTGATCAGTCATCGGCGCGCCGAGCAACCCGCAGGACACTCAGATATCGACGTGAGACCCGATCGCCCATGCTCGTGCGAATCCGCTCGGCGATCGCATGGAGCAGAGGCTCCCGCACCTCGGGCCTCAGCTTCCGGTACGTCGAGGTCGAGCGGAGGAGGTCCGCAAAGCCGTTCCCGTCGAACCACTGGACGGCCGGATACCACCGTACGATCGTCGGCCCGAAGAGGTCAGTGGAGGCATGGGGAGGTCCCCATCCCTCGTTGGTGGCGCGCACATCCTCCTCGAGCGGCGGGTGATCCCAGGCGGGATTGCCTGGAGAGAACTGCTCGTGGAGATCGGCGGTCCCTGCGAAGACCTCGGGCTCACCCGGCCTGCGGACGACGACGTTGCCCACGATGGCCAGCCAGCCGGCGGGGCGCAGGACGTCTCGGGCACGACGCCAGCCGACGGCCGGATCGACCCAATGCCACGACGACGCCGCCACCACGACGTTGAAGCGGCGACCCCGATCGTCCCATTCCTCGAACGTCGATGTCTCGATCGCGACGTTCGGGAACCTGGCGAGTCTCTGGCGGGCCAGTGCGGCCATGTCACCGCCGGACTCGACGGCAACGACCGGGCATCCGAGTCCCGCCAGTGAACGGGTGGCCTGTCCCGTCCCGCAACCCACCTCGAGCACGGATGAGCCTCTACGCAAGCCGGTGATCGCCACGACGTCGGCGAAGAGATCATCCGGATACGTTGGTCGCACCCTGTCGTAGAGCTCGGGCACCTCGTCGAAGAGTCGGCCCGCATGCCATCTCTCGCCGGCCGCCATCCCACAATCTTGCCTTCAATCCCAACCTGTCGCTTGTTGATCTCGTGCCGGCATCGTCCACGATGATCTCCGGCGCGTCAATGTCGTGAGCCGTTCCCCGCGCTGCACAAGGGGTGTGGTCAGCCCAGGACTTCGACTTTCCACTCCAAGAGCTGGGGAGCCAGAAGGGTCCAACGGGCGAACAGGCCTTCCTCCCTTGCTTCACCGCGCTCGATCCATTCCCGGTCACCCCACGGCGGTTCGACCAGGCGTGCCCCCGGAAGGATGCCGGCCAACGCCTCCGAGGTCGCCCTCGTGTGGTGCGGATCGCTGACGCCGCTACGGAAGACGAGCGCCGGGATGTCGAGTGCCTTGGCGTCCACCTCGGGCAATCCGGGCACGGGCTCGTCGTCGCGTGGGCAGTAGGCCTGCATCCAACGCTCCATCGTCGCAACGAACGTGGCCGGGTTCTGGGCCAGGAAGCGATCGCGGTTGGACGGGTTCGACTCCTGCACCTCGGCCCACTCGGGGAGGTCCGCCACCGCCTCCATGCCGTGGGTCCAGGCCGCCTGCACCGATCCGCCGCAGTAGTGCGTCGCCAGGGAGAGGAGGCCGTACACGCCACCGCTGATCCACCAGATGGCCAGGCCTGCCGCCGTCTCGGGGTGGCGGGCGGCCGTGAGGAGCGAGACGCGGGAGCCGCCCGAACCCCCGGCGATGATGGCCGGCGTCATGTCGAGATGGGTCAGGAGGCCGGCCAGCGCATCCGCCTGCATGGCCGACTCCGACGAGCCCTCGAAGCACACGTCGGATGCGCCGCAGTTGGGCCGGTCCCAGATCAGGACCTTGTTGCCCTGCTGGGCCAACGCCTCGGCCAGCTGGCGCACGCCGGGTGACTCCTTGGTGAAGCGCCCGCCGGGCGTGATGACCCAGGGCTGCCCCGAGTCACCGACGACTTCGTAGGCCAGCGACAGTCCGTCGATGGTGGCGGTGGGCACGTCGTGACTCCTTGGATGTCGGATGCGGTCCGGGGAGGTTCCCGGCTGGTCGGTCAGTCGGCGCCGCCGCGGCTGCGGGGCACGTCGCGGAAGGGGACGTCCTTGTCGAGGCGGCGCTCCCGGGGCATGCCCAGCACCCTCTCACTGACGACGTTGCGGGCCATCTCCGTCGTGCCGCCGCCGATCGTCCCGCCTTGGCGCATCATGAAGTTGGTGGCGCTCTGGAACGCCGCGTTGCCGTCGGTCCAGGCCGCCCCCTCCGGGCCCGCCGCCTCGAAGGCCAGCGTGACGATCCTGTTCTGGGCGATGCCCTTGAACAGGCGGACGAGCGCCGCCGCCTGGTCGTTCAGCCGGCCCGCCCGGATGCTGTCGCTCACGTACGCTGCCATCTCCTGCGTGACCAGCTCGAGCATCCGCGCCTCGCCAACCCGCTCACAGACGGCCGGGTCCTGTAGGCGCCCGTGCTCCCGGGCGATGGCGTGGACGACGTTGGCATCCATGTGCCCGTGGGTCAGGCCGATGGGCTCGGTCACGTAGGGCGAGTTGTACAGCATGCGCTCGTGGAACATCCAGCGCGTGGTCACCGTCCATCCGTCGTCGACGTCGCCGATGCGCTCGGTGTCGGGGACGATCACGTCGGTCATGAATTCCTGGCAGAACTCCCGCGAGCCGTTCAGCATCTCTATCCGGTGGACCTCGATGTTGGGCTGATGGATCGGCAGCATGAACACGGACAGTCCCCGATGTTTGGGCACGTCCCAGTTGGTGCGGGCCAGGCACAGGCCCCAGTCGGACCACCAGGCGCCCGTCGTCCACACCTTGGAGCCGTTCAACACCCACTGGTCGCCGTCGCGCACGGCGGTGGTCAGGGCCCCGGCGGCGTCGGACCCGCCGCTGGGCTCGGACAGGAACTGCATCCACAGCGCCTCGCCCTTCAGGATGGGCGGCAGGTGCCGGAGCTTCTGCTCCTCCGTTCCGAACTCCAGGATGATGGCGGCGCAGGGCGAGAGGTTCGGCACCTGCATGCGCAACGGGTACTCGTACCCGACGAGCTCCTCGTTGAGGACCTTCTGGTGCTCAGGCGTCAGGCCCTGCCCCCCGTAGGCGCGCGGGAAGCAGATCCCGGCCAGTCCCGCGTCGAACAGCATGCGCTGCAGCTCGCGGTCGCGGGCGACGGCGGCCAGCTCCATCTCCTCGCTCTGACCGCTCCAGCCCAGGCGCAGCTCCTCGGGGGAGACCTGCCGCAGGTTGGACCGGATGAAGGCCCGGGCCCGGTGCCGGAAGCTCTCGAGGTCCTCCGTGCCGTCCGCGCCCTCGGCCTCTTCCACCCGCAGCGCGCTCATGCCGCCGCGCCTTCCCGCTCGACGACCAGGCCGGCGATGCGCTGGAGGTGCTCCGCCGGCGTGCCGGCCAGCGCCCGGTCGACGATCACACGGCGCAGGTACAGGTGGAGATCGTGCTCGAAGGTGACCCCGATGCCCCCGTGCAGCTGCACGCAGTCCTGCAGGAGCTCCACGCCGTACTGGCCGATGTAGGCCTTGGCCGCGCTGACCAGCTCGGCTGCATCGGGGCTGTCGCTCTGGACGGCGGCGCAGGCGGTCGCGCTGATGGCGTGCGACGCTTCCAGCCAGCTCATCATGTCGGCGAACCGGTGCTTCAGCGCCTGGTACGAGGCCAGCGGACGCCCGAAGGAGTAGCGGTCGAAGGCCCACTCGACGGTCATGTCGAAGCCGGTCTGCATGGCCCCGGCCGACTCCGCGTTGAGGAGGACGATGAGCTGCTCGAACTGGCGGTGGACCTGGGCGCGGGCCTCCCCCGCCGGACCCACCACGGCATCGGCCGGCACCGTCGCCCCGTCAAAGGTCACGATGCCGAAGCGCCGGGTCAGGTCGATCGTCTGCATCGGCGCGACGGCGACACCCGGTGTGGTCGCCGGGACGAGGACCTGGGTCACGCCCCCCTGGTCGCGGCACGTCACGAGGAAGTGATCAGCCTGCCCGGCCGATTCCACGACGCGGGCCTCGCCCTGCAGCACCAGGTCTGCCTCCTCCCGGCGGGCCTCGACGGTGGGTTCCCACCTGGTCGAGCCGAAAGGTGGCGCGCACCAGGTGGCGATCCCCTCGCCCGAGAGGAGGGAGGCCAGCACGTCGGGCGCCGCGTCGAGCCGGCTCAGCGCGGCGGCGACCACGTTGACCACGGCCAGAGGCCCCGGGGCGGCGTGCCGACCGAAGGCGTAGGCCACCAGGCTCAGGTCGACGAGTCCCGCGCCGCTGATCGTCCCGCCACCGTGCTCCTCGCCGACCAGTAACGAGGTCCACCCCAGCTCGGCGCCGCGGCGCCAGTAGGTGGGGTCGAACCCCGCCCCGTCGTGACGCAGGGCGCGCACGGCGTCCGGCGCCACCTGCTCGGTCAAGAAGCGGTCGGTGGTCTCGCGGAAGAACTGCTGATCTTCGCTCAGGTTCAGGAGCATGAGGCTCCAAGGAGCTCGGTCACGTGGTTCTCTCTGGTCCTCTCGGGCGCGCCCGGCGCCTCACTGCTCAGTGTCGTCATGTGCATAGGGGTGCGTGATGGACGAGGCTAGACGGCGCTCACGACGCCGATGCCGGCGGCTTCGTTGCGGACGCGCCACTCGTCCTTGGACATGCGAGTGACATCGACGTCGGGCGTGGCCGCCCGCAGCGCGCGCACCGTCGCCTCGTCTCTGGGGGTGTGGGCGAAGGGATCCCACCCGTAGAAGCGGCAGGCGTTCTCCCAGGTGATCTTGTGGATCTCGTCGTCCTTGCAGCCCGCGTCCTCAAACTCCTTCCAGGCGAATTCGGGCGAGTTCGGCCAGGTCGTATCGGTGTGCGGGTAGTCGCACTCCCAGGCAATGCCCTCAATGCCGATGCGGTCGCGCAGCAACAGGCCGGACGGGTCGGTGATGTAGCAGGCGAGGATGTGATCGCGGAAGACCTCGGACGGAAGCTTGCCGCCGAAGTCACCGTGCATCCACTCCTGGTTGGTGAAATGCCGGTCGATCCGGTCGAAGTAGAAGGGGATCCAGCCGATCCCGCCTTCGGACAAGGCGACCTTGAGGTCGGGGAAGCGCCGCAGCGTCGGCCCGAACAAGAGGTCTTGCGCCGTGATGGCGCTGATCTGGCAGGCCAGCACCATCAGGTGGTCGACCGGCGCTTCCTCGGGCTTCTGAATGACGTTGAAGCCGGCGCCGATGTGCAGCGAGAGAACCATGTTCTCCTCGCTCAGCGCGGCGAGCATCGGGTCCCAGTGGCCGGACAGGAAGCTCGGGAAGCCCTGCACGTGCGGCGTCTCGAGGAAGCTGATGGACCGGCAGCCCTTCTTGGAGATGCGCCGGACCTCGGCCACGGCGGCGTCCACGTCCCACATGGGGACGATGCCCAGTGGGATGAAGCGCCCTGGATACTCCCCGCACCACTCGTCGATGGCCCAGTCGTTGTAGGCCTGCAGCATGACGAGAGCGATCTCCTTGTCGCTCGCCTCGGAGAAGGTGCGGGCGTTCCATCCGGCCATGGTCGGGAAGCACATGGAGCCGAGCACGCCGTTGGCGTTCATGTCCCGCACCCGCTCGTGCACGTCGAAACAGCCGGGCCGCAGCTCGGTGTAGGTGCCGGGGTTGAAGCCCCACTCCTCGGAGGGCCAGCCCACCGTGGCCGACATGCCGAAGGAGGTGCTCGTCTTCTCTCCCTGAAAGACCCAGCGGTCGATCCCGTCCTCGTGCACCACCTTCGGCGCCTCGTCGATCCACTTCTTGGGGACGTGGTTCTCGTACATGTTTGGCGGCTCAATCATGTGGTCGTCGATGCTGACCAGGATCATGTCGTCGAGATTCATGCTGCGCTCCTCTCCCGATGGATCAATGCGGGCCGCATCACGCCGTGCGCACCGGCAGCGTCTCCCAGCCGCGCACCGTCGAGGCGTGGGCGCGCTCGGCCCTGTCGTAGTCGACCTCCCACTCGGGGAAGCGGTTCAGCACCTCGTCCAGCGCCACGCGCCCCTCAAGGCGGGCCAGCGCCGCGCCGAGGCACAGGTGGATGCCGTAGCCGAAAGCCTGGTGGCGGCCGATGTCGCGGTGGATGTCGAAGCGGTCGCCGTCCGGGAAGTGGCGCTCGTCCCGGTTCGCCGAGCCGTTCAACAGCACCATGATGCTGCCCTTGGGCACCGTCTGCCCGTGGAGCTCGACGTCGCAGGCGACGTAACGCGACTGCACCGGCGACGGCGCCTCGAAGCGAAGCAGCTCCTCGATGGCGTTGTTGACGAGCGAGCGGTCCGCCACCAGCTCGGCCCGCTGGTCCGGGTGGCGCCCCAGGACCTCGCCGGCGAAGCCGATCAGGCGCGTCGTGGTCTCGTTCCCGGCCCCGGACAGGAGGCCGACGTACCCGAGGATCTCGTCGTGGTTCAGGGTGCGCGTCGTCCCGTGCTCGTCCTCGAACTCGGCGTTGAGCAGCTCGGTCATCAGGTCGTCGGACGGGTGCTCGGCGCGCCAGGTGATGTAGTCGGAGAACACCGAGGCGGAGGCGAGCGCGTCGTACTCGGTCTCGTTGGGGACGCCCTCCTCCAGGCGCAGCCCCTCGTCGATCTGCTCGCGAATGGCCTCCTGATCCTCCTCGGGGATCCCGAGCAGCATGCCGATCACGCGCATGGGCATGAACTTGCCCAGGTCCTTGACGAAGTCGAACTCCCCGGTCCCGACCAGCGGGTCGAGCACCTGCGCGCAGAAGGCACGGACCTGGGGCTCGAGCGCCTGCATCTTCTTGGGTGTGAAGACCCGGGACAGCAGCCCGCGGTGGATGTCGTGCGTCGGCGGGTCCTCGAAGAGGATGGATCCGGGCGGGATCTCGACGCCGGCCTTGATGATCTCGAGGACCGACCCGCGGCCCGAGATGTAGGTCTTCCAGTCGAGCATTGCCGCGTCGACATCGGCCCAACGGCTGAGCGCGAAGAACTCGTACTTCTCGTTCCTGTACAGCGGCGCCTCGTCGCGCATCCGCTTCCACAGCGGGTACGGATCGGCGTCGATCTCGAAGTCGTAGGGGTCGTAATAGACCTCAGGCTCACTGGTGACGGTCACGTTGGGACCCCCCGCTAGGCCGCCGGCCACGCCAGCGACTTGACCTCGAGATACTGCTCGAACCCTGCCACACCGTTCTGGCGGCCGATGCCGCTGTGCTTGTAGCCCCCGAACGGCAGGTCAGGCCCGTACGGAGCGCCCCCGTTGATGCTGAGGCCACCGGTGCGGATGCGCTTGGCCACGGCGAGCGAGTGCTCCACCGAGCCCGAGAAGACCCCGCCGGACAGGCCGTACTTGGAGTCGTTGGCGATGCGGACCGCGTCGTCCTCGTCCTCGAACGGGATCACCACGAGCACCGGGCCGAAGATCTCCTGCTGGGCGATGGTCATGGCATTGTCGACGTCGGTGAAGAGCGTCGGCTCGACCCACCAGCCCTTGGCGAACTCCTCGCCGGTAGGACGGCCGCCGCCGACGGCGAGCGTGGCGCCCTCCTCCTTCCCCTTCTCAATGAGGCCCAGCACGCGCTCGCGCTGCTTGGACGAGACCAACGGGCCCATGATCACGTCCGGGCGCTGCGGGTCGCCGTAGGGCACGGCGGCGAACAACCCCTTCAGCGTCTCGACGCCCTCTTCGTAGCGGGAGCGGGGCAGGAGCATGCGGGTCTGAATGGCGCAGCCCTGTCCGGCGTGGAAGCAGGCGCCCATGCCCATGAGGGTCGCGAAGCCGAGGTCGGCGTCCTCCAGGACGATCGTGGCCGACTTCCCGCCGAGCTCGAGGAACGTCCGCTTCATGGTGGCGGCGCCCTTCTCCATGATGCGCTGGCCCACCGCGGTCGAGCCCGTGAACGAGATCATGTCGACCTTGGGCGACAACGTGAGCTCCTCGCCGATGAGGTGGTCCGACGACGTGACGATGTTGACGACGCCCGGCGGGATGTCCGTCTGCTCGGCAATGAGGCGCCCCAGGAACGTGGCGTTCCACGGGGTGTCCGGAGCGGGCTTGAGCACGACCGTGTTGCCGGTGGCCAGGGCCTGGCCCAGCTTGTGCGAGGTCACCTCGAAGGGGAAGTTCCACGGCACGATGGCGCCCACGACACCCACGGGCTCCCGCCAGATGCGGCGCGAGTCGAGCGAGCCCTGCAGGCTGATGGCGTCGGGCAGCACCGTCTCCCACTCGTACCCGTCGATCATCTTGGCCGGCCATGACAGCGCGTCGCCCAGCGGCGCGTCGAGCTGCGGGCCGTTCGTCGTCATGCGGGGGCAGCCCACCTCGAGGATCAACTGCTCGCGCAGGTCCTCCTGCTCTGCCTGCAGCGCCTCGTGCAGCTGCTCGAGGCAGCGCTTGCGGAAGGCGTGGTTGGTCGACCAGTCCGTCTCGTCGAAGGCCCGCCGCGAACCGTCGATGGCCCGCTGCATTTCGGCGGTCGAGGCGTCGGCGACCTGGCCGATGACTTCTTCGGTCGCCGGATTCACGTTGTCGAAGGTCTGACCCGAATCGGCCTCGACGAGCTTGCCGTCGATCAGCATCCTCTGCTCCGGGTTGACCTTGGCAGTGTCACTCACGGTCGTCATCCTCTCGTCGTCCGGATCACCCGGGTCACGATGGCGGGCGGTGCCGGCAACGACACGGAATGTCGCAGACTCGTGCCTGGGAATCCTCTTCTCGGGATGGTATCTGACTTTGACGTCGCCGTCAAAAACGACGGTATGATCCGGCCCTCCGGCCTCGCAGTGCCTGCTCCGACCGGTTCCGGAGGTCGGGCCGAAGCCGGGCCGACACCGGCCCGACCGGTGGTGCAACAGTGATGGCCCACCGGGCTCAGAGGAGGATCATGTTCACGATTGCTGCGTTCGTCGAGGCGCTGACGCTCGAAGAGGTCGGCACCGACCGCTATCGGGCCAACAGCCTCAGCTCCACGCACGGCGTCGTCTTCGGCGGGCAGCTGCTGGCGCAGTCCGTGATGGCCGGACTGGCCGGCCAGGACGGCAAGTCGGTCAAGACGATCCACACCGTCTTCGCCCGGGGCGCCAGCCCGGACGCGCCCCTCGAGATTGCGGTCGAGCGCATGCACAGTGGCCGTTCTGTGGCAAGCAGCACGGTCACCATCAGCCAGGGCGACACGTTGGTCACCCGCTCGCTCATCCTCCTCAGCGCCGACGAGCCCGACGTGATCCGCCATGCCGACACGCCGCGCGCGATGACCTCCCCCGAGGCGTCCGGCGGCACGGTGCGCGGCGAGGGCGTGTGGGAGATCGTCATCGTCGACGACGTCGACATCAGCGACCCCGAATTGGTCGGCCCGCCCGAGCTCGACGCCTGGGTGCGTTTCGTGGACGCGCCCGACGACCCCGCCACCGATCAGGCTCTCGTGGCGTACTCGACGGACGGCTTTCTCATCGGCACCGCCATGCGCCCGCATGCCGGCGTCGGCCAGGCCCAGGCCCACGTGACACTCTCCACGGGGGTCCTCAGCCACACCCTCACGTACCACGAGCGCTGTCCCGCCGCCGAGTGGCACTACCTGCAGCAGCGAAGCTCGTTCGCCGGGAACGGCCGCAGCTATGGACACGGCGACATCTTCCGTCGTGACGGGCAGCTGGCCGCCTCCTTCGTGCAGGACGCCATGATCCGTGGCCGTTCCGGCAAGGCCGGCGCGCTCTGATCAGGCCGGTTCAGTGATCAGGCCGGTTCAGTCAGCGCGCAACGCGGCAAACTGACGCCTCAACCAGTCGTCCATGCAGTGCGTGGCCAGCTGTACCGCCGCGGCACCGGGCACCAGGAGGTAGGCGTGCGGGAGCCCCGCGATCACGTGCAGCTCGCAGGCCACCCCCGCTTGGTTCAGCCGCTGCGCATACGCGATGTCCTCGTCTCGGAACCCGTCGATGGAGCCGACGATGACGCACGTGGGCGGGAGGCCGGTCAGGTCGCCCTCCCGGGCTGCTGCGGCGTAGGACGGGATCTCCTCGGAGCCGTAGAGCCCACCGAGATAGGAACGCCAGCCGAACTCGTTGGACCCAGCGCTCCATACGTAGAGCCCGGCCGCTCCGATGGAGGGGGTCTCCTGGCGGTCATTGAGCATGGGACAGTCGAGCAGCACGAAGGCCAACGGGACCTCGCCGCGGTCACGGGCCAGCAAGGCCAGGGCGGCGGCCAGGCCGCCGCCGGCACTGAGCCCGTACAGACCGATGCGGTCCTTGTCGATGCCGAGGTCGGCGGCGTTGTCGTAGGTCCAGCGCAGCGCCGCATAGCAGTCGTCGAGCGGGCCCGGGTACGGCGTCTCGGGTGCGAGGCGGTACTCCACGGAGACGCCGACCACGCCGAGGGCAGGACACCAACGGTCGAGCAGCGGGCTGTCCATGTCGTAGGAACCGATCACATAGCCACCGCCGTGGATCGTGACGATGGCTGGTTGGAGCCCCTGCGCATCCTTGGCCCGATGCACTCGCACCGGGACGGACGGATCGCCCGGAACGTCGTGCTCGGTCCGCACCACGGCGTCGGAGAGGTCGGGCAACGCGAAGGACGCCGACCGCATGGCAGCCACACCCTCGGCGTCGATCGCCGGCAGCTCGAACGCGTCGAGCACCGGCCGCAGTTCCGAGTCGAGCAGGTTCTTGACGTTGACGACAGGGGTCATGACAGCACCCCTCCTCCCCCGCGAATGGCCGCCACCAGCCCGCCGTCCACCGGAAGATCGATTCCGCTGATGAAGCCGGCCTCGTCCGAGAGGAGGAAGACGGCGCCGGCCGCCACCTCCTCGGGTCGTCCCTCGCGGTGGATGGGCGACAGGTCGACGAGCATGGCACTGGTGTCGCGGGCCTCCGCCTCCTGACGTCCCATCGGCGTGTCGATCATGCCCGGTGTCACCGAGCAGATACGTGCGCCGACCTGGCCGAAGCGCACGGCCTCCCGCCGTACCAGCCGGTGCACACCACGCTTGCTCCACGTGTACGCCATGCCGGGATCCTCGATCTCGGGACCGACCGCCTCACGGATCTTTTCGAGGAAGCCGTCGGCCAGCGGATCGTCGAGCACGGCATCAGGTGGAAGGTCTCCCTGGTCGAGGGCGAGCAGCGCCGCGACGGACGCGAAGCACACGACGGCGGTCTCCGGCACCGCCAGCACCCGACATGCATCGACGAGCCGCGCCGTGCCGACCAGGTTGACCGTGAGGATCTCCCGCCAGTCCGCCATGGTCGGCGAAAGGCCGGCAGCGTGGGCCACGGCGCGCAATGGGCCGTGTTCCGCCACCCGAGCGGCGAGACGTGCGATTCCGCCGGGGTCCTTCACGTCGAGGGCGAAGGGTTCCAGATGAGCCCGATGCCCGGCGGACGCGAGCATGTCGGCATGGGTGGCCAGGAGCACTTCGTCCCGGTCGACCAGCAGGAGGACATCGACCATGTCGGCCACCCGTTCGGCGCAGGCGGCCCCCATGCCGCGTGCCGCCCCCGTCACGATGCCGACCGTCATGCGTTGCTCCCTGTCCTGGTTGGTTGAAGCGGACGTTACTGCGACCTCGGTGTCCACCGGCCCACCGACCCCTACTGTCAGGCTCGAAGCAGGTCAGGCCGGGCTCGGCCCGGACCCGAGCGCCGTCGTCGGTGTCGGTGTCGGTGTCGGTGTCGGTGTCGGTGTCGATGTCGGTGTCGCCGCGACTCCCTCTGTTGCGCCGGACACGTCCCCCTCTGCACCGCTTCGATTGATGGCGCGTTCGTCGGTGCCGAGATAGCTGGCGATCACCCTGGGGTTGTCGCGCACAGCGGAGGGGTGGCCTTCGGCGATGACCTTCCCCGCCTCCAGGCAGTACACCCGATCGCTGATACCCATGATGAGCGGCATGTCGTGCTCAATGAGGAGGACCGACGCGTCGAGCTGGCGCCGCACGGTCACGATGAGCGGGCCGAAGGCCTCGGTCTCGCGTTGCGCCAGACCCGCGGTCGGCTCGTCCAGGCAGAGGACCTTGGCATCGAGGGCCAGTAATCCCGCCAGTTCGACCACCCGGCGGGTCCCGGTGGAGAGGTCGGCGATGTAGTGGTCCCGGTATGACCCCAGGCCGAGGAGGTCGACAAGATCTCCCACGGCGGCGCGATCGTGCCGGCTCCGCCGCGTCGCCGGAGGTAAGGCAAGCGCGGTGGGGAGCATGCCGGTCTCGTTCTTCCCCTCCAGTGCCACCAGCAGTGTCTGCGTCACCGTCAACTCGGGGAACAAGGTCGCCGATTGGAAGGTCCGGCCCAGACCCAGGCCGGCCCGGTAGGCGGGCGCTCGTCCGCCGATCTCCTGGTCTCCCAGTCGCACGGATCCCGACGCCGGGACGAAGCCACCGATGGCGTTCATCAGGGTCGACTTGCCGGCCCCGTTGCTCCCGATGAGACCGACGATCTCGCGTTCGCTCACACTGACCGTGGCGCCGTCGACCGCAACGTTCCCACCGAAGCTCACCCGGAGATCGGCGACGGCCAGTGTCGGGACGCCAGCCCCGCGGTGCTCGGGTTCCGGCAGGGCCGCCTTGGCGGGCGTCTTCGCCGCCCGCGGGAC
Organism: Acidimicrobiales bacterium; assembly: GCA_036273055.1. Taxonomy (GTDB): domain Bacteria; phylum Actinomycetota; class Acidimicrobiia; order Acidimicrobiales; family RAAP-2; genus Bog-473. The sequence goes on from DATAXG010000011.1 coordinate 55,752, forward strand.
GACGTCCTTGCCGAATCGCCGGTCGGCCCGGTTCAGCACCGCATCACGCGCGTCGTAGGCGACCTGCATGAGCCCACGGGGGAAGTAGAGCAGGACTGCCAAGAGCCCGATGCTCGACGTGAGCAACCCGAGAACCTGATTGTTCGGAGCGAGGGCGGGAATCCCGATCACCCAAATGGCGCCGATGACCGCGGCTGTTACCGAACCCATCCCACCGATCACCACCATGGCAACGAGGCTCAAGGAGATGTCGACGATAAAGAAGCTGCCCGGTCCGCCGAACGCGACGTTGGAGTACGCGCCGCTCAACAGCGCGCCACCCATGCCCGCCAATGCTCCCGCAATGGCAAAAGCGCGGATCTTCTCCCAGACCGGCCGCACGCGGTAGGCGGAGGCGGCATTCTCGTTGTCACGCACCGCCATGATGGAGCGTCCGATGCCACTGTCCCTGAATCGGTTGGCGATCAAGAGCACCACGGCCAGAATGACGAGGACCACGTAGTAATACGTGCGTTGGCCCGGGAAGGACAACGAAAAGAGCTTGCCCGGGACGAACGGCAGATCGGACCCGTCCGATGAGCCCCCGCTCAAGATCCCGAGACTGAAGAAGTACTGCTGCGCCGCCAGGGCAAAGACGAACGTGACGACGGCGAGGTAGAGGCCTTTGACCCGCAACGAGCTGAGCCCGAGGATCAGCGCAAGCACGGCCGAGCCCGCGGTGGTGGCGACAATGGCGAGCCAGAAAGGCACACCTCCTTCGACCAGACGAGCGGCAAAGAGCGCCCCGAGACCTGCGAAGGCCATCTGACCGAGCGACAGCTGGCCCAACCAGCCGGTGAGGACGGTCAGCGAGGTGGCGCAGATGGCGAAGGCCAAGATCTCGGTGAAGGTCTGCTGGGTCGAGGGTTGGGTGAAGATCAGCGGGAGAACGATGGCGATCGCACCGAGGAAGAAGATCCCGCTCTTGTTGATGTTGCGGGCCCAGCGGGAGGATTGCAGGCGCACGGGAATCGGGCGGGCCCTGGGTGTGAACGCGAAGACCTCGCTCTCGTCGGTGCGCTCCCGGTTGAAGAGGAC
>DATAXG010000012.1:0-26965 GCA_036273055.1 Acidimicrobiales bacterium
ACCGGCTCCAGTCCGGTCACGTACAACGGTCCCGGCAACTCGGCCGAGGGGATCGAGGAGTTGCCCACTGCGGTGGGCGCGGCACAGCCGACCCTCGCCAACTTCGGGTCGGCGACGTTCAGCGACATGACCTACAACCCGACCCATCCGGCCGCGGCCTCGCTCTCGGCGATCGACATGATCGACGAGAGCGGCAACGTGATCGCCACGGCGGGACCGACGGTCTCGAACGGGTCCTCCTCGACCTTCACCGACAGCTACGTGCCGAGCGCGCGCGGCTACTGGCTCGTCGGATCCGACGGCGGCATCTTCTCGTTCGGCCAGGCTCAGTTCTACGGGTCGACGGGGAGCCTGCACCTGCAGCGACCCGTGGTCGGCATTGTGCCAACGGCCGACCACGGCGGCTACTGGCTCGACGCCTCCGACGGCGGCGTCTTCAGCTACGGCGACACCCAGTTCTACGGTTCCATTCCCGGCCTCGGGCTCCATCCCGCCGGCTCCGGCCTCCCGAACAGCCTCAACGCGCCGATCGTGGGCATGGTCCCGTCCATCGACGACGACGGCTACTTCATGGTGGGCTCCGACGGTGGGGTCTTCGCCTTCGGCGATGCCCACTTCGCCGGGTCGTGCCCGGGTATCGGAGGTTGTGCGGGCTCCGCAGTGGCCGTCATGCCCGACGCCAGCGGGAACGGGTACTGGCTCGTGACGTCCACGGGGAACGTGTACACGTTCGGCGATGCCGCCTTCTTCGGCGCTCCGGGCCAGGGCACCGTGACCTCGGCTGTGGCCACTTCCGACGGCCTGGGGTACTGGATCCTGCTCGCCGACGGTCAGGTCTACGCCTACGGCGACGCCGTCAGCGCCGGCTCGCCGCCCGCCGGAGACTTCGGCGGACTGAACGCGGCGACGGCCGTCTTCAGCACGTCGGACGGCGCCGGCTACTGGGTGTCCTCGGCGTTGGGCTCGGTCTACAACTTCGGCGACGCGCCCAACGACGGAGGGATGGCGGGGACCCATCTCAACGGGGCGATCATCGCCGCCACCGGCTTCTGACCAACCGCTCCACCGGGGTGAGGGTGGTGCGTCAGGCGCCGGCGAAGTAGCGGGGCCCCGGCGCGCTGCGCCCCGACGCCGTACTCCCCCCGCGTGCCATGTGCGGGCGGAGCGCCGGGAGATCGGAATTGGCCTGCAGAGTCGGCACGCCGTCGGTGGCCATGCCGACGACCTGGTAGCCCTGCCCCGTCCCGCTCCCGTAGAACGGGGCGTCACCGTAATTGAAGAGCCCACCGTCGGCGGCGGAGAACCAGTAGCCGCCGCCGTCGGGCATGACGGCCATGCCGACGATCGGCTGGGCCAGCGCCAGCGAACCGGTGGAGCCGTAGAACTGCGCATCGCCGTAGCTGAAGATGCCCCCGTCGGACGCCACCAGCCAGTAGCCCCCGTCGTCGGGGGTCGCCGCCATACCCACGATCGGCTTGTTCAGGTGGAGACTGCCCGCCGACCCGAAGAATTGCGCGGCGCCGTAGTTGAAGATGCCCCCGTCGGACGCCACCAGCCAGTACCCGTTGGGCCCGTTGAAATTGGAACTCCCGGCCATGCCCACGATCGGCTTGTTGAGGGTCATCGCCCCGGTGGAGCCGTAGAAGGCGGCATCGCCGTAGCTGAAGATGCCCCCGTCGGAGGCGACGAGCCAGTAGCCCCCGCCGTCGGGCATGGCCGCCATCCCGACGATCGGCTTGTTGAGCGCGATGCCGCCGGTCGAGCCGTAGAACTGGGCGTCGCCGAAGGCGAAGATCCCGCCGTCCGAGGCGACCAGCCAGTAGCCCCCTCCGTCGGGCGTCGGCGCCATGCCCACGATCGGCTTGTTGAGCCCGATGCCGCCGGTCGAGCCCCAGAACGTCGCGCCACCGAAGGAGAAGATGCCACCGTCAGAGGCGACCAGCCAGTACCCGCCCGTGGGGTCGTCCGCGGCGCCGACTATCGGCTTGGCCAACGACAGCTCGAGCGTGTCGCCGTCATACGCGGCGCCGCCGAACGTCATCACGCCGCCGGCGCCATCCACAATGGCGTACGAGCCGTTCGTGGCGCCCGGCAGTGCCGCCGGTGACGCCGCCGACGCCGCCGGGGTACCGAGGCTCGATCCCGTCGTCGCCAGGGCCACGAGCGCCGAGCCGGCGAGCAGCGCCGCCAGACCCACGGCGACCCGGCGGCTCGCCCTCCACATCGACGATCCGCCTGGCATGAGACTGCGATCTTAGGGAGCAGGAAAGGACGGGTTGACGCGCCCCCCGTTGCCCTCTCAGAGCAGGCGCAGCTGCTGGTCGCCCCGACCCGCCTGATCATCGACGGGTGGCGTGCCCCGGTAGCGGTTCCGGCCCGTCACGCCGCAGCGCCGGGCCGCCACCTTCACGATCCCCTCCACCCGCTGCCGCTCCTCGTCCGGCTGGTAGCCGCCGCGCCCGAAGCGCTCCCGGTGCAGGCGGAGCAGGTCCGGCCGCACCCCCTCGAGCCACGAGAGATAGTGGCCCCGGACCGCGCCGCGCAGGTGCAGCGCCACGCCGGAGATCGACTCCGCCCCGGCGTCGGCGCAGGCCTCCACCACCTCGTTCAGCTGTGCCTCGCCGTCCGACAGCCCCGGGAGCACGGGCGCCACCAGCACGCCGCACGGGATGCCCAAGGCCGTGAGGCGGCGCAGCGCCTCGACGCGGCGGTCGGGCGGGGGAGTGCCCGGCTCGGTCAGCTTCCACACATCACGGTCGAGGGTGCCGATGGAGAAGCTCACGCCGACGGCGGTACGAGTTGAAGCGGCGGCCAGCACGGCGGCGTCACGCAGGATGAGCGTCGACTTGGTCAGGATGCTGAACGGGTTGCGGGCGCCCGAGAGTGTCTCGACGATGCCCCGCGTCAGGTGGTACTTGCCCTCGGCGTGTTGGTAGGGGTCGGTGTTGGTGCCCATGGCGATGTGATCGCCGTCCCACGCCGGCGCCCGCAGCTCGGCCCGCAGCCGCTCCACCGCGTTCACCTTGACGACGATCTTGCGCTCGAAGTCGGTCCCGATGCCGAGGCCGAGGTACTCGTGCGTGGGCCGGGCGAAGCAGTACACGCAGGCGTGGCTGCAGCCTCGATACGAATTGATCGTGTGCCGGAAGGGCATCCGGCTCTCCGCCGGCACCGTGTTGATGATGGAGCGGGCGTTGACGTGCAGGAACTCCATGCCGGCGTAGGCGCCTTTGCCGACGTGCCGCTCGGCCACCCGCTCGTCGGCGAAGAGCGTGCCGCCGCCCTCGTTCTCGGCCAGGGCCCAGCGCAATGCCATGCGGGCTACGATAGCGAACACATGTTCGTAATTCAACGGATGGGGTGTCCACAAAAAGCACCAGGTCAGCCAGTAATCTCGACCGCACTGTGGTGACCAAGACCCGCGGGGGCGCTGCACCGCGCCCGGCCGCCCGAACCTCCAAGAAGCCTGCAGCCCGCGGCAAGCGGACTCCGCCACCCCCGCCGCCGTTCTGGCGCGTCCAGGCCCGGGACCTCTGGGCCGTCGGCCTCATCACGCTCGGCGTCCTGTTGGCCCTGGCCGTGTGGGGCAAGCAGCTGGGCCCCGTCGGCACCGGCGTCGACACCGGTCTGGCCCTCCTCGCGGGCTGGGTGCGTGTCCTGCTCCCGCTGGCGGCGTTCGGTGCCGGTTTCGCACTGCTGCTCGACCGGCCCGCACCCGCCGACGCGGAGGAAGACCACGAAGGCGCCGATCCCTGGCGCCTGGCGGTCGGGACGGTGCTCGGCGTCCTCGGCGTGTGCGGGCTGGCCGAGCTGGCCAAGGGCGCACCGAAGTTCTCGGACTCGGGCGCGCTGAAGGACGCCGGCGGCTATCTCGGTGCCGTCGTGGGCCGCCCGTTGCACGCCGGCATCGGCCCGGCGGGCGCCAGCGTCCTACTGGTCGCCGTCATCCTCGTCGCCATCCTGGTGGCGACCGGCGTGTCGCTGGCCACGGCCGGACAGGCGCTGGCCACGGCGGCGAAGAACATCGGGCGGACCTTCTCCGCCCTGTGGCAGGGCAAGCCGTTCGTGATCACCGCCGATCTCGGAGCCGACGACCCGGCCGAGGCCGCCTCGTCGCGCCGGGTCCCCTTCGACCGGGAGGACGACGACCTGGCGCCGGACGAGGACGAGGAGGAGCCGGTCGACGAGTTGGACGATCTGTCCGAGCCCGATCCCATGCCCGTCCCCGTGGCCTCGGTCCCGCTGCCGGTGGCCCCGGCACCGGCGCGGGCGCCCGGTGAATGGGCACTGCCGAGCATGTCGCTGCTGCAGGCGTCCAAGAAGATGCGCCAGGACCAGCGCCAGATCGACGCCCTCGGCGAGGACCTGGTGCGGGCGCTCGAGGCGCACGGGGTCGAGACCAGGCTGGTGGGTTGCCGGGTCGGGCCGACGGTCACCCGCTACGAGCTCGAGTTGGGCCCCGGCGTCAAGGTGGCCCGGGTCACCAGCCTGTCCAAGGACATCGCCTACGCCATGGCCTCGCCCGACGTGCGCATCCTGGCCCCCATCCCCGGCAAGTCGGCCATCGGCGTCGAGGTGCCGAACCGGACGCGTCAGCTCGTGTCATTGCGCGACATCCTCGACTCCAACGAGGCCAAGCCCACCGCTGCCACCCACCCGCTCGAGGTGGCCATGGGTCGCGACATCGCCGGGCGTGCCGTCATGGCCAACCTGGCCGAGATGCCACACATCCTCATCTCCGGCTCGACCGGGTCGGGGAAGTCGTCCTGCATGAATTCCATCATCACGTCGATCCTCATGCGGGACACCCCGGACAAGGTCAAGATGATTCTGGTCGACCCCAAGCGCGTGGAGTTGGGCCAGTACGACGGCCTGCCGCACCTTCTCAACCCGGTCGTCGTCGACCCCAAGAAGGCGGCCAACGCCCTCGCCTGGGCGGTGAAGGAGATGGAGCGTCGCTACGACATGCTCGCCGAGAACGGCGTGCGTGACATCACCGGTTACAACCAGCTGGTGGAGCAGGGGCTCATCGCACCGCCGCGGCCGTCCGACCGTCGTCGCATGCGCGAGGTCGCCGCCCGAGCCCTCGGCGAGGAGCACGCCGCGGTCGACGACGAGGACGAGCTGGAGCCCGAGCCGGAGCCACCGCAGCCCCTGCCGTTCATCCTCGTCATCGTCGACGAGTTGAACGACCTCATGATGGTGGCGGCCCGCGACGTCGAAGATTCCATCGTGCGTATCGCCCAGATGGCGCGCGCCGTGGGCATCCACCTCGTGATCGCCACCCAGCGCCCGTCGGTCGACGTCATCACCGGTGTCATCAAGGCCAACATCCCGAGCCGCATGGCCTTCTCGGTGTCGTCGCTGGCCGACAGCCGCGTGATCCTGGATCAGCCCGGTGCCGAGCGCCTCGTCGGCAAGGGGGACATGCTGCTCTTGACTGCCTCCTCCAACATCCCCCGCCGCCTGCAGGCCCCCTGGGTCTCCGAGGAGGAGGTGCGTGACGTGGTTCGCCACTGGCACGCCCAGGGCGGGCAGGCCGAGGCCATTGTGGGGATCGAGGGTATCGACGACGGCCCGTCGGGCTCCGACACCCTCGACGGTGATGACGACGAGTTGCTCGTGCAGGCCCGGGATCTCGTGGTGCGCTCCCAGTTGGGCTCCACTTCCATGCTCCAGCGCAAGCTGCGCGTCGGCTTCGCCCGGGCCGGGCGCCTGATGGACCTGCTCGAGCAGGCCGGGGTCGTCGGTCCGAGTGAGGGCTCGAAGGCACGAGCCGTGCTGATGACCCCCGAAGAACTCGACGGGCTGCACAGGCAGTGACCCCCGAAGCGCCGGCACCACCGTTCATGGTGGCGCCCTTCCGGCTCGACTCGCTGCGCGAGCCGGCAGCTCCGGCACCACCCCCGCCAGGGCACGGCAAGCAATCGCACCGCCGCCGCCGGCGCGGGCGTCGACGGGGATTCCTCCTGGCGCTCCTGCTCCTCGTGATTGCCGCCGGCGCCTACGTCGGCGTCCGACTGTCCATGCCCGAGCCTGCGCCCGCCGTCACCTCCTCCCTGGCGCGCTCGGTGCATGTGCCGACCAGCACGGTGACGCTGCCGTGGCCGACGGTCGGACAAGGTGCCGTTGCCGTCCCGTCCATCGGCGTGAACGAGGCGTCGGGCCCGGAGACACCGGCACCGGTCGCCAGCCTGACCAAGCTGATGACGGCCTACGTCGTGCTGCACGACCACCCGCTCGCGCTGGGCCGGCCCGGGCCGGCCATCACGGTCAGCCAGGCCGACGTCGACGACTACGACAACGCCACCGTCAACGACGACTCCAATGCGGCGGTGACGCTCGACGAGCAGATCACCGAGGCCCAGGTGATGGGCGGGCTGTTGGTGCACTCGGCGGACAATTACGCCGACCTCCTGGCCACCTGGGACGCCGGCAGCATCCCCGCTTTCGTGGCGAAGATGAATGCCGCTGCGGCCCGGCTCGGCATGACCCACTCGCACTTCGCCGACGCCAGCGGCGTCGATCCCGGCTCGCAGTCCACGGCCTCGGACCTCTTGAAGGTGGCGGCCCTCGACATGGCCAACCCCACCTTCGCCTCCATGGTGCAGCTGTCGTCCATCACGCTGCCGGTGGCCGGAACGATCTCGACCTACACGCCCCTGCTCGGCGTGCAGGGGGTCATCGGCGTGAAGTCAGGCTTCACCACGGCGGCGGGCGGTGGTGACGTGCTCGCCGTGGAGCGCACCGTGCACGGCAAGCAGGTCCTCCTCCTGGCCGCGGTGACCGGGCAGACGGGCCCCGTCGTGCTGGCTCAGGCCGGACTGCACGCCCTGGCCCTCGTCGATGCCATGAGCCCCTTCATCGGCTCCACGCAGGTGCTGCCCGGGAACCGGGTCGTGGCCCACGTCGGCGAGGCGGGTGCGCGCATCGGTGCCCGGACCTCGGCGTCCGCGTCCGTGCTCAGCTGGCCGGGCGTCACGGCGACGCGTGTCTTCGTGCCGGCGCGGGAGGTGGCGAAACAGGCCCGCCGTGGCACTGCGGTGGGGAACGTCGTCGTCACGCTCGGCACGCAGAGGGTCACGGTGCCGGTCCGGCTCGAGCAGGACATCCCGCCTGAGTCGCTGCTCCAGCGCCTGTCGTGAACCAACCTAGCCATTAGCCTGACGCCGTGCGTGCCCGGGCCCCCGCGTCGTCAGCCAACCTCGGTCCGGGGTTCGACACGTTGGCCGTGGCGCTCGAGTGCTACGTGAGCGTCGACGTCGAGGAGGCCCCAGCCCTCCGCGTGCAGAGCGAGGGTGAGGGAGCCGGCCTCTTCGACGACGCCTCGCATCTCGCCGCCCGCGTCGTGACGGATGTCCTGGGGCATGACCGCTTTGCCGTGACCGTACGCTCGCAGATCCCGGTCGCCCGAGGGTTGGGTTCCTCAGCCGCTCTGGTGGCAGCCGCCGCTGCTGCCGCCGGAGCCAAGGACCCCTTCGCAATGGCCGCCGCCTATGACGGTCATCCCGAGAACGCGGCGGCCAGCGTCTTCGGGGGTCTCGTCGCCGCCACCATGATGGACGGTCGACCAGTGCAGGCAGCGCTCCCGCTCAGCGAGGAGCTGGCGTTCGTCGTCGTCCTGCCCGAACGCGACCTGGCCACCCCCGAGGCCCGTGGCGTGCTGCCCGAGACGCTGGCCCGTGCCGACGTGGTGTTCAACCTCGGTCGCATGGGCCTGCTGGTGGCAGGCCTCCGCGACCCTGCTGTACTTCTCCCCGGATCGACGGACGACCGTGTCCACCAGCCGGCTCGGACCGCGCTCTTTCCCGAGGCTCCGCAGATCCTGGAAGCACTGGTCGACGCCGGGGCGTTGGCGGCCAGTTGGTCCGGCGCCGGCCCCTCGCTCATCGGCATCGTGCGGGCAGGTGCGGCCCCGGCCGTGCTGGCCCGGGCGGAGGCCGCGCTGGCGGCGGCGGGTGTGCCCGGCCGGGCCATGGTCTTGGCGGCAGACCGCCGCGGCATCGTCTACGGGGACGAGGCCACCGTCCCGCTCTAGGCGGTCATTTGCCCAAGGATCCGTTCAGCGTGGTGACCTGTCCCTGCAATTGGGTGATGGCCGAGTTGACGTTGAACGTGTTGAGCACCTGGTTGTAGTTGGCCTGCGTCGGTTGGGCGTCGCCGAGGATCTCCAAGCTGTTGGCCAATGTCTGGGCTGAGTTGAGAGCCGTGCTGATGTCCGTCTGGGGCGCCGTGAAGTGCTGGTGGCGGGCGAGCACGTTGGCGTAGGTGTGGATCTTGTCCCCGAGTGTGCGATCCGCTGTCTCGAGACACACGACGGAGCTCGACTGGTTGGCGCAGGCGGCCACGGCGGTCAGGTAGGTCTGCATGGCGGTCTGGACGGTCTTGTCCGCGCCGCGCAGGGAGGAATCGGCCGACGCAGGCGCCTGCTGGCCCGAGCCCCCCGAACTGCACCCGGCCAGGGGCAGCACCAACGGGACCAGGGCCAATCCCCAACAGGCCCGGTGGAACACCTGCGTCGCGTCTCGATCCACCCTCAGAATCTAGGTGGCCGTGTATCTAGACTTCGGCCATGGCCCGGTCCTATTTCATCCGTACCTTCGGGTGCCAAATGAACGAGCACGACTCCGAGCGGCTCGCGGGGCTGTTGGTGGCCGATGGCCTGGAGCCCGCCGTCACCATGGAGGAGGCCGACGTGGTGGTCCTCAACACGTGCTGCATCCGGGAGAACGCGGACCAGCGCCTGTACGGGACGCTGGGGCGCCTGAAGGAGCTGGTGGACGCCAAGCCAGGGTTGCAGATCGCCGTCGGCGGCTGCCTGGCCCAGAAGGACCGCGAGCGCATTCAGGAGAAGGTGGGCTGGGTCGACGTCGTGTTCGGCACGCACAATCTGACCAGCGCACCCGGGCTCCTGCGCCGGGCGGAGACCGAGGGCCCGGTGATGGAGATCCTCGACGCCCCGGCGCCCGAGTCGGGGAACAATCGGCTGCTTGGGCCCGGTGCGGTCCGCGAGCTGCCCTACGCGGCGTGGGTGAACATCCAGACCGGGTGTGACAACTCCTGTGCCTTCTGCATCGTCCCGTCGGTGCGGGGCGCGGAGGTCAGTCGGGCTCCGGCCGACATCGTGGCGGAGGTGGAATTGCTCGCCCGGAGCGGGGTCACCGAAGTGACATTGCTCGGACAGAACGTGAATTCCTACGGCCGCGACATCACCAGGCGACGGCCGCTCTTCGCCGACCTGCTCCGCGCCGTCGGCGCGGTGGACGGCATCGGGCGAGTGCGTTTCACCAGCCCGCATCCCAAGGACCTGCGGCCGGAGACGATCGAGGCCATGGCGGAGACGCCCGAGGTGTGCGAGCAGCTGCACCTGCCCCTCCAGTCGGGGAGCGACCGGGTCCTGCGCGCCATGCGGCGCGGCTACACGGCGCGGCGGTACATGGATCGACTCGCGGCGGCGCGTGCTGCCATTGCGGACCTGGCGGTGACGACCGACATCATCGTCGGCTTCCCGGGTGAGACGGAGGAGGACTTCGAGGACACCCTGGCTGTCTGTGCCGAGGCGGGCTACGACGGCGCCTTCACCTTTATCTTCTCGCCGCGCCCCGGCACCCGAGCGGCGGACATGGAATGCAGTTTCGTGCCCGCGGACGTCATTGCCGAGCGCTTCGCCCGCCTCAAGACGGTGGTGGACCGCTCAGCTCTGGCGCGCCACCAGGCGCGCGTCGGCCGAAGCGAGGAGGCCCTGGTCGAAGGCGTCAGCCGGCGGGACGCGTCGATGCTGACCGGCCGCACCCGGCAGGGGAAGCTGATTCACTTCCCGGCGGGCACCGCGGCCGGGAGCCCGGCTGCGGGCGCCCTGGCCCGCGTGACGGTGACCCACGGCCACCCTCATCACCTCTCGGGACGCCTGGAGGAGGTGGTGGCGCGGCCCCGGCATCGCGTGCTGATCCCGGTGGCGAGCGCTTGACCGCGGTCGCACTCGTCGGCGTCACCGCCTCGGGCAAATCGGAGACCGCCCTCGAACTGGCGATCCGACGCGGTGACTGCGAGATCGTCTCGGTCGATTCGATGTGTGTCTACCGAGGCATGGATGTCGGGACCTCGAAGCCAGGACCCGAGGCGCGGGCAGCGGTGTCGCATCATCTCCTCGACCTCGTCGACCCGGATCAGGACTTCACCGTGACCCAGTTCCAGCGGGCGGCGCGTGGAGCGCTGGAGGGCATCGCGCAACGCGGCCACCACGCGTTGTTGGTCGGGGGCACCGGCCTCTACTTGCGCGCCGTCGTCGACGATCTCGAGATCCCGGGTCGCTACCCGGACGTGGCTGCCGCGCTGGAGGCCGACCTGGACGATGGCCATGCCGCTCCGGCGGACCTGCACGCCCGTCTCGCCGAGCTCGATCCCGTGGGCGCGGCGCGCATGGAGCCGACCAACCGCAGACGGGTCGTCCGCGCGCTCGAGGTGACGCTCGGATCGGGCAGACCGTTCTCGACGTTCGGCCCGGGTCTGGAGGCCTATCCCGAGAGCGGCACGACCCAAATCGGGCTGTCCTGCCCACCCCGGGAGATCGACCGCCGGATCGAGGGTCGGTTCGGCCGGATGGTGCAGGCCGGCCTGGTGGACGAGGTGCGGGCCCTGGTCGCCCGTCCGGCCGGGATCTCGCGCACGGCGCGTCAGGCGCTCGGCTACCGCGAGGTCCTGGCGCACGTGGAGGGCGGCGCACCCCTGGCCGAGTGCCTGGAGGAGGCAGTCCGACGGACCCGCCAGTTCGCCCGTCGCCAGGCCTCGTGGTTCCGCCGCGACCCCCGGGTCAGCTGGGTCGGCAGTAGCGTGGAGGCCCAGGGCCTCGTGGAGCGGGCCTTCGACCTGCACGGCTGAACCACGCCAGCTGCGAGAATGGTGTGATGCGGGCGAGCAAGCACGAGGGCGCGGGGAACGACTTCCTGGTCGTGTTGGATCCCGACGACGCCATCAGGTTCTCTGTGGCCCAGGTGCGCCTCCTGGCCGATCGACGGCGCGGCATCGGGGCCGACGGCATCATCCGGGTCGGGCCCGGTCGGGAAGGCTGCGACCTCTCCATGGAATTGCACAACGCGGACGGCAGCCTGGCCGAAATGAGCGGGAACGGGATCCGCTGCCTGGCCCAGGCGGCCGTCGGTGCCGGCCTCGCCGCCGCGCCTCGGTTCACGGTCGCCACCGGCGCGGGCACGCGCACGGTCGACTACGTGCCCGGCGACGTCCCGGGGTGGGCGAGCGCACGCGTGGACATGGGCCCGGCCCGCCTCGGGCCCGACCAACCTCAGGAGTTCGACGACCGCCGCGTCCGCACCGTCGATGTCGGGAACCCTCACCTGGTGCTTCTGGGCCCCGATACGGCGGCGGTCGACATCGCGGAGCTCGGGCCCAAGCTCCAGGCCGCCTTCAGCGGTGGCATCAATGTCGAATGGATCACGCCGGACCGTGACGAGGAGGGCGAGATCCTCGATTTCCGGGTGTGGGAGCGCGGTGCGGGCGAGACCCTGGCCTGCGGCACAGGAAGCGTCGCGGCCGCGGCGGCGGCCCGCAGTTGGGGTGCCGTGCAGACGACGGGCACGGTGCGCGTGCGCAATCCGGGAGGGATCCTGGAGGTGACCCTCGGCGCCGACGACGAGGCGACCACCTACCTCGCCGGGCCCGTGCGCAAAGTGGCCGATGTCGACATCCACCCGGGGATGCTCTCTTGAGCAACGTGTTGCCCGGGACGCTCATTGAGCGCACCTTCCGGGAGCGGATCATTCTGGTCGGTGTGATCTTTCCGGGTCTGACCGAGGAGATGGTCTCCGAGGAGTTGGACGAGCTGGCGCGCTTGGTGGACAGCGCGGGTGCCGACGTGGTCGGGCGCGTCGTGCAACGGCGGAACGCGCCTGACGCGGCGACGTTCGTGGGCCGCGGGAAGGCCGAGGAGATTGCGGCGTTGAGCCAGAGCCTCGACGCGGACACCGTCGTCTTCGACGACGACCTCTCGCCGGCCCAGCACCGGAACCTCGAGAAGCTCTTCGGCCGGACGGCCATCGACCGGACCGCCGTGATCCTCGACATCTTCGCCCAGAACGCCCGCAGCCCCGAGGGCAAAGCACAGGTGGAGCTGGCGCTGCTCCGGTACCGGTTGCCGAGACTGCGCGGCCGGGGCTCGGCGCTGAGCCAGCAAGCCGGTGGGATCGGGACCAGGGGCCCCGGGGAGACCCAGCTCGAAGTCGACCGCCGGCGCCTGGTTCGCCGCATGCACAAGCTCGAGGCCGAGCTGCGCGAGGTGGAGCGCACCCGCACCATCCAACGCCGCAGTCGGGCCCGTGGCCGGCATCGCGAGCTTGCACTCGTGGGCTACACCAACGCAGGCAAGTCCACGCTGCTCAACCGCCTGACCGATGCCGGCGTTCCGGCAGAGAACCGGCTCTTCGTCACGCTCGACCCGCGCACGCGGCAGCTCTCGTTGCCTGGCGGCGAGACAGTTCTCGTCACCGATACTGTCGGCTTCGTCCGCAAGCTGCCCCACGAGCTGGTCGAGGCTTTCCGCTCCACCCTGGACTCCGTCCGCCTGGCCGATCTGATCGTGCACGTGGTCGACAGCACGGCGGTCGACGCCGAGGGACAGATGGCCGCCGTCCGCGAAGTGCTGGCCGAGATCGGCGCGTCCGATGTGCCCGACCTGATCGTCATCAACAAGGCCGACGCTGCACCGGAGGAGGCCAAGGCGCTGGGCCACGCCAACGAGGGCTCCGTACTTCTCTCCGCCCGCACGGGCGAGGGCGTCGACGAGCTGCTGCGAGTGCTGGCCGACCGTCTGCGGGGTTCGGACCACGTGGTACAGCTCGTCGTGCCCTGGGCGCGTGGGGACGTGCTGGCCGCCATCCACCGTGAGGGCGAAGTCGTGGGTCAGACCGACGGAGAGGAGTCGGCGACGCTGCAGGTGGTGTTGGACGACGTCGGGCGCGCCCGCTTCGCCGAGTTCGTGGCCGCCCCGTGACGTTCCGGCTGCCGCCCTATCCCTATGACCGCTTGGCCGGCCTGGCCCAGGTGGCCGAAGCCCACGAGGGCGGCATGGTCGATTGCTCCATTGGGACGCCCTACGACCCGCCGCTGCCCGCCGTGATCGAGGCGCTGGCCTCGTCGGGCAGCGAGCGGGGCTATCCCGCTTCGGCAGGGAGTGCCGCATTGCGCGAGGCCGCCGGGGCGTGGCTGGTGCGTCGTTTCGCGCTCACTGACGGCCCGCCACCGGCCCTGGCCGCCTGTGTCGGCACGAAGGAGTTCGTCGCCTCGGTGCCGCACGTGCTGCGCCTGCGCACTCCCGAGAAGGACACGGTGTTGTATCCCGCGGTGTCCTATCCGACCTATGCCATGGGGGCGGAGCTGGCGGGGTGCCGCGCCGTCCCTGTCCCTGCGCCGCCCGGACGCCCGGGAGGGCTCGACCTCGGGGCCATCGCCCCGGAGGACGCGGCGCGCGCCCTGTTGCTGTGGTCCAACTCGCCGTCGAACCCGACCGGGGGATTGGGGGACCTCGGGGCCGAGGCGGCCTGGGGGCGGGCCCGCGGCATCCCGGTGTTCTCCGACGAGTGCTACGCCGAGTTCACCTGGGACGGACCGCCCCGCTCGGTGCTGCAGCACGGCACGGACGGCGTCGTGGCCGTGCATTCGCTCTCCAAGCGCTCGAATCTGGCCGGCGTGCGTGTCGGCTTCTACGCCGGCGACCCCGTGCTGGTCGAGTTCCTTCGTGCGGTGCGCCAGCACGCCGGCCTCATGGTTCCCGGCCCGGCCCAGGCAGCCGGTGTGGCCGCCCTGCAGGACGACGAGCACGTCGATGCCCAGCGGGAGCGCTACCGCGCACGGCTCGCCTTCCTGGCCGGGGTGCTGGGGGATTACGGCTGCCCGGTGGCGCTCCCCGAAGGGGGGTTCTACCTCTGGGTGCCGGTCCCGGCCGGGCGCTGGCCCGACGCCTGGGCCATGGCCAAGGGCCTGGCCGCCGACGGTGGGATCCTCGTCAGCCCAGGAGATCTCTACGGCGATGGTGGGGCTGGGCACGCGCGGGTGGCGGTGGTCCAGCGCATGGAGCGCTTGGCGCTGGTGGGGGAGCGCCTCGCTCGCCATTAGGGTGCGGCATGGCTGATCTGCAGGCGAGCATCGAAGAGTTGTGGGAGCGCCGCACCGAGTTGTCGCCGACGGACACCGACGCGGCAACCGTCGTCGAGGAGGCCATCGAGCTGCTCGACACCGGCCAGGCCCGCGTGGCCGAGGTGGACGCCGTCACCGACGAGGTGGTCGTCCACGAGTGGCTCAAGAAGTCGATCCTGCTCCTCTTCTCCCTGCGTGGCATGGAGACCATCGAGACGGGACCCTTCGAGTACGCCGACAAGTTGCCTCTCAAGCACGGCTTCGCCGAGGCCGGTGTGCGCGCCCTGCCCGGCGCCTCGGCCCGCTGGGGCGCGTTCCTCGGGCGAGGCGTCGTGCTGATGCCCTCCTACGTGAACATCGGCGCCTGGGTGGGGGCGGACTCCATGGTCGACACCTGGGCCACCGTGGCGTCCTGCGCCCAGATCGGGGAGAGGGTGCACCTGGCGGGCGGCGTCGGCATCGGCGGCGTGCTCGAGCCCCCCAATGCCGTGCCGGTCGTCGTCGAGGACGATGCCTTCGTCGGCAGCCGCTGCATGGTGACCGGAGGCGCGCGCATCGGCAAGGGCTCGGTGCTGGGTGCGGGGAGCTTCCTCGACCCCTCCATCCCGGTGATCGATGCCGAGACCGGCGAGGAGATCTCGCGCGGCATCGTGCCGTCGTGGTGCGTCGCCATCCGGGCCAGTCGGCGGCGTGAGTACCCGGGCGGAGAGTTCTTCGTGCCGTGCGTCCTCGTGATCAAGCGGCTGAGCGAAGGAGAGCGCCACGACAAGGCGCAGCTGACCCAGGTCCTGCGGGACCACGGCGCCAGCACCTGATCCGATGGGCGATCTCCTCGCGGCCACGCGGGATCTGATGGCCGTCCCTTCGCCGAGTCGCGGTGAGGCCGCGCTGGCCGACCTCGTAGAGGCCGCACTTCGCACCTGCACCTGGCTCGACGTCGAGCGCATCGGGGACAACGTGATCGCCCGCACCACCATCGGCCACAGCCAGCGCCTCGTCCTGGCCGGCCACCTCGACACGGTGCCCGCCAACGGGAACGAAACGCCGAGGGTAGAGGGCGACACCGTGTGGGGCGTCGGGGCATCGGACATGAAGGGCGGTCTCGCCGTCATGCTCGAACTGGCGACGACCGTGCGCCAGCCCGTGGTTGACGTCACCTGGTGCTTCTACGCCCGGGAGGAGATCGGCCGCGCCGACAGCGGATTGCTCGAGCTGTGGCAGAGACGGCCGGACCTCCTGGTGGGCGATGCCGCCATCCTCGGGGAGCCCACTTGCGCGCTGGTTGAGGCGGGCTGCCAGGGGACCATGCGGGCGCAGGTCACACTGCGCGGAGTACGGGCGCACACGGCCCGTCCCTTCACCGGCCGCAATGCCATCCACCGCCTGGCCCTGTTGTTGCAACGGGTGGCCGACTGGCCCGGGCGCGAGGTGGTGCTCGATGGCTGTACCTACGCAGAACAGCTGCAAGCCGTGGCGGTCGAAGGAGGGGTGGCGGCCAACGTCGTGCCCGACGAGGCCCGGGTCACCCTCAACCACCGCTATGCCCCGGACCGGGACGCCGAGCAGGCCGGCGCCTTCCTGCTCGAGCTTCTGCAGGGCACGTGGGAGCCCGCAGACGGCGACACCTGGGAGGTGCTGGACGCCGGCGACGGTGCACCGCCTTCCCTCGGACACCCGCTCCTGGGCGCGCTGGTCGAGAAGAGCGGCGCCACGCCCAAGGCAAAGGTCGGGTGGACCGACGTGGCCTCGTTCTGGGAGCACGGCGTTCCGGCCGCCAACTTCGGGCCCGGTGACCCGCTCCTGGCGCACCACCCCGACGAGCGGGTCTCATCGGCGCAGCTCGAGCGAGCCCGTGCCGTCCTCGTCGACCTGATCACTTGACGACGATCGTCCCCTTCATGTACTGGTGGATGTTGCAGATGTAGCTGTACGTCCCCGGCTTCGACGGCGCGGTGAACGTCTTGGTCTGCCCGGCGCCGATGTCGCCCGTGTTGAACTGGCCGCCGGTGGCGGTGAGCGTGTGCGTCACGGAGTCCTTGTTGGTCACCTTCACCGTCGCCCCGGGTGCCACCGAGGCATTCATGGGCATGAACATGAAGTTCGAGATGGTGAGCGAGTCCGTCGACGTCGCGCCACTCGATGAGGCGGACCCCGACGAGCCCGACCCACCACCGCTGCAGGCGGACAGGAGCAGCGCGCCCGCCAGGACCAGGACGAGCGCACCGCCCCTGTACCGTCGCATCGCTCAGACCGCCATTGAGGTCGGGTTGAACGCCAGTGGCGTGCCAGAGGAGGTCTGCGCCCCCGGGTACATGCCGAGCACGTAGTAGAGGATGGCGGTGTGCTGCATCTCCACCGGTTGGATGGATGAGGACAGTTGGATGGCCGCGCTGCTCTTCAGCTTCGACGTCTCCGCCTGATAGGTCTGGGCCGCAATGGTCTCGAGGGTCACGGCCAGCTGCGCCAGCCCTGCGATGTCTGTCACCTTGGCGAAGTCCGATTGCACCGTCGGCGTCACGGTCGGATTCGTCACCGTGACCGGAGCCTTCCCGTTCGACTTCAACACCGCGTTCCACGCCGCCGCGTGCTGCTGGTGCTGTCCCTTGACCGTCGTCGCAAAGGTGGCCACCGCCGGAGGAACCGTGCCCAGCTTCCCCTGCGTCGCCGCGGTGAGGCCGGCCGAGTAGGCGAAGACGGCCAGGTTCTCCAGGCTGGCCGCGACGGCGGCGACGGCCAAGTCGCCCTTCAATCCCTTCGGCGGGAAGGCAGAGGCCTTGACCGATGAGAGTCGCCGGGTCGAGGCGGCAGCCAACGTCGGGACCGCACCGGTGCCGACGGCCAACGCCGCTCCGCCGGCCACGGCGGCGCCGGCACCCATGAGGAAGGTGCGGCGGCCCGTGCCGCGCATCCCGGCGAGGGCCTCTGCCATCGCCGGCATCCCGACGTCGTGATGCAGCTCGTCCAGCTCGGCTGTTCGGGCGCGCAGCTCGTGCTCGCTTCCCTCGTACTTCTTCGTCTTGTTCTTGCTCACTTGACGGCTCCTTGTCTGGCCGGGGCGGCGCTGTTGGTCTTGTAGAACGCGTTGGGGAAACCGACGCTGCCGGCCGCGGCCGGCAGCATGGCGGCAGTGCCGGGCGACAGCGAGATCAGCTGCGGCGCGCCCGCCATCAGGAGGGCCTGCACCGCCAGGAGGACGGAGACGTGTTGCGCTTCTATGCCCATGATGCTGGCCAGCAGGGCCTTGTTCGTCTCCTTCTTGGCCAGCACGGTGTCCTTGACGTAGGTCCCGGCTGCGATGTTCTCGAGCTCGAGCGCCAGTGCGACCACGCCGAGTGCTCCCTGGGCCGGGGTGGCGGAGCCGAGGCTGGCCACCGCCTTCTTGACCACGGGGACGAACGCTGCATCAGGCTTGGTCTGGGCCTTGCCGCCCAGGCTCTTCGCCGCCGAGTTGAACGCCTCGGCGTGCTGTGCGTGCTGCCCCATGGTGACTTGGGCGAACTTGGTCACGACCGGGTTCGCAGAGGAGCCGCCGATGTACGGCAGCGTCAGGGCGGTCTTATAGGTGGAGACCGCCAGGTTTTCGAGGGAAGCGGCGGTCTGGAGGATCTGCACGTCGCTCGAACTGCTTGCCGCCGCGGCGGAAGCCAGCGCGCCGACGAGCACTGCGCCGCCCGCTGCGCCGAGGAGGGCGGTACCGGCCAGGCTCGACGTGAGCCCCCGGGTGTGGGTCTCGTGGAACGCCAGGTTCGCTGCCGCGTCATCCTCTCGCTGCGCGTGCGCAGTCTCGACGAGTTCGCCGAGCGCCTCGTGGGTCGGGCGCAAGGCGTCGGCCTGTAGGTCCTGGGATTCTTCGAGCAGCTCGGTGAGCGCTCGGGGATCTGCTGTCATGTGGACTCCTCGTGAAGTGGGTTGACCACTATTCGGAGGTGACCGCCTCGTTGGATGACAGAAAGATGTCGGAAGTGAAAAGTGACGGGACGACTAGTGTGCCGGAAAGTTGAACCGCCAAGAAATCTTGGCTGAACGGGAATTTTCTCGGTTGGGTCGCGTTGAACCGGTGTTATACGCCAACATCGGAGGAACGCCATGGCCAAAAGAGGACGCCCCACCGCCGAGATCACCCTGAGCGCGGAGGAACGCGCCACGCTCGAGCGCTGGGCCCGGCGTCATTCGTCGTCGCAGGCCTTGGCGTTGCGCTCCAAGATCGTGCTCGCCTGTGCGAAGGGAAACCGTACCCAGGTCCAGATCGCAGCTGATCTGGGCTGCAATCCGGTGACGGTGGGCAAGTGGCGAGGGCGCTTCGCCGAGAATCGCCTCGACGGCCTGGTCGACGCGCAACGCCCCGGGGCGCAACGCAGCATCGGTGACGACGTAATCGAAGCCATCGTGGTCGAGACGCTCGAGAGCGCACCGCCCGACGCCACGCACTGGTCGACGCGCACGCTGGCGGCCAAGCACAAGATCAGCCACACCACGGTGCGAGAGATCTGGCGGGCCTTCGGGCTCAAACCCTGGCGCGAGGACTCCTTCAAGGTCTCGCCCGACCCCGACCTGGTGGAGAAGATCCGTGACCTGGTGGGTCTCTACATGAGCCCGCCGGTGGCCGCCGCGGTGTTCGCCATCGACGAGAAGCCCCAGATCCAGGCCCTCAACCGCAGCGCCCCCACCTTGCCCATGTTGCCCACCACCCCGGCCCGGGCCACCCACGACTACGAGCGCAACGGGACCTGTGACCTCTTTGCCGCCCTCGACATCGCCACGGGGACCGTCATCACCGAGATCACCAAGTCCCACACCAGCGCCGACTTCGTCGCCTTCTTGAACAAGGTGAACCGCGAGGTCCCCAAGGATCTCGACGTGCATGTGATCCTCGACAACCTGCAAACCCACAAGACCCCGCTCGTGCACAAATGGCTGCTGCGCCACCGGCGCTTCCACTTCCACTTCACGCCGACCTATGGCTCGTGGATGAATCTGGTCGAGCGGTGGTTCTCCGCACTCGTCACCAAGAAGCTGAAGCGCTCGGCGCACCGCAACGTCAAAGAGCTTGCGGCCGACATCACTGCGTGGGCCGCCACCTGGAATGAGAACCCACGTCCGTTTGTGTGGACCAAGAGCGCTGAGCAGATCCTCGAACGCCTCGCCGGCTACTGCGCCGCCATCAACGTCGGGACGTGATCCACTTTTCATAGCGCTTCAACTTTCCGGCACACTAGGAGGGGGAGAGGCCGGCGACGGCGCGCGTGAGCAGATGCAAGTCGCTCTGTCCCGGAAGCCGGTCGACGCGACGGTCGATGCGCTCCAGGGCATCTGCACCCTTGTTCCCGTCGAACAGATAGTTGACGAGGAATCCGACCTCGCGCTTGGGCATCACGCCCGATCCGACGGGCCGCCACCAGTGTGACAGCGCAAAGCGCGTCATCTTCTGCGCTCTGGGATTGTCGGCGAGTCGGCGTGTCGCCTCGGAGGCATAGAAGTCGATGTGGCCGCCCTCCTGTTTCATTATGCGGCGGAGAAGCTCGCGCAAGGTCGGGTGCCCCGCCGCCTCGGCGAGTCGGGAGTATCCGGCCTGGGTCGTCCACTCGTTGATGGCGCCCCACGTCATGTGCAGCGCGATGAAGGCGCGACCGGCGAAGGCAGCCGAGGCGATGGTGCTCAGCGTGCTGGCGGCCTGGCGCCGCCGGCGGCCGTGGCGCAACGCCGCAATCCGCGGTGCACCCGCCTCCTCGCCGTGTGCCTCAAGGACCTGGCCGATGGCCTCGCCGTGCCACATCTCCTCGAAAACCCAGCAGGAGAGGAAGGAGGTGATGGCGGGATCCTGGTGGGCCGGCGTCAACAGGAGGTCGCGCAGGTAGCACACGGTGTGGTGCTCGACGTCGTGCATGTAGCGCAACGAGCGCAGGGCATCGGCCGGCAACGGTTGGTCCCGGAAGTCATCGAAGTCGATGCACTCCAGGTCCAGGCGGCCTGCCCGGGCCTTGTAGGAGTCGATGGTGGTTCGCATAGCGCCTACTGTTCGGATCCCAGGTTATGCCCGGATGGGAGAAATTCCGGACATCCAAAGGGGGAGGCGGTTCCGAACAGGTCCGACATGCCACGTATCGACGAAGTGAGCGATGCCCAGCTGGTGACCTCCATCGCCCGCTACAGCGAGGTGGCGCTCGCGGAGGCGTACCGACGCCACGGAGGGGCCGTGTTCGGCCTGGCCAAGCGTGTCCTCGCCAATCCGACCGACGCCGAGGACGTGGCTCAGGAGGTCTTCCTGCGGCTGTGGAACCAGCCTGATCGGTTCGACCCGGCCCGGGGCTCACTGCGCTCGTTCTTGTTGGCCCAGGCTCACGGCCGGGCCGTCGATGCCGTGCGCTCCTCGAGCTCCCGGCGCGCACGCGAGGCTCGTGATGCCCTGCGCACGGCGGAGTCCCCCTACGACATGCAACGTGAGGTATGGGACATGGCGGTCGCCGATCAGGTCTCCAACGCCATGGGTGACCTGCCCGAGGAAGAGCGCCGGGCGATTGAGTTGGCCTATTTCGATGGCCATACCTACCGCGAGGTGGCTCAGCTCCTCGAACAGCCCGAGGGAACGGTCAAGAGCCGGATCCGCAACGGCATGCGGCGTATGCGCGCCCATCTGGCCGACGCCGGCGTACGGGGGGTTGACGCGCAATGACGCACGACGAAGCCAGCGACCTGCTCGGTGCCTACGCGCTCGATGCCGTCGACGGCAGCGAATTCACCGACCTCGAAGAACACCTGGAAACGTGCCCGCGTTGTCGCGCCGAGCTCGACAGCCTGCGGGACGTCGCGGCAGCCATGGGGAATTCGGTCGAGCCGTTGCCCGAAGGGTTGTGGTCCCAGATCGCCGTCCGCCTGCCTGAGCGCCAGGAAGACGAGGAGCCGCCCCCGATGCCGCGACTCACTCCCGAAGGCAGCTCTCCCTTCCGGTCGCCCGCGTCGCACGCCGCCTCGACACGTCGACGCCGCACCACGCTCACCACGGTGGGCGCCATTGCCGTGGCGGCTGCGGCGGTCGCGATCGTGCTCGGCATCGGCCTGGTCCGCGCCGACAACAGGGTTTCCAATCTGCAGTCAGCCCAGGCTGCGCCGACGGCGGCGGTGAAGACCGCGCTCAATACGCCCGGCCATCGAGTCGTCACACTCGACTCCAGCACGCACGCGGAGCAGGCGCAGGTCGTCGTCCTGCCCTCGGGGCAGGGCTACGTGGTGTCGTCGACCCTGCCCTCCCTCGACAAGGGGAGGACGTACCAGCTGTGGGAGATCGAGGGGAATCAGCCGATCTCCCTGGGACTGCTCGGCGGCTCGCCGGGCCGGGCCGCCTTCACCATGGCCGGGTCGACGCGCCCGTCGCACCTCAGCATCACTGCCGAGCCGGCGGGCGGGTCCGTGTTCCCCACGGGGCCGATCCTCGCCACGGGAACTGTCTGACGCCGGGGCACAGCTGTTAGGTTCGCTCCTCATGTCCGAGGAAGAGGCACCCAAGAAGCGCAAGCCCATCGAGATTTTCGCGGAGGCCGAGCCGATCAAGTTGGGCTCCATGTTGCTGACCCTCGTGGAGCCCCATCGCGGCCACGAGGTGGCCTACAACCGCTGGTACGAGCGGGACCACTTCTACTCGGGCTGCATGGTCGGTCCGTACAACTTCGCCGGTCGTCGTTTCGTCGCCACCGCCGATCTCAAGGCCTTGCGCGATCCCGACGGGTCGGCCATCACCGGCGAGCCTGGACGCGGTTCGTACATCTCGGCCTACTGGGTGCTCGACGGCTATTTCGACATGTGGAACCGTTGGGCGCTGCGCCAGGTCAACGCGCTGCACGCCGCCGGCCGGATGTTCCAAGAGCGGGACCACGTGCACACGCTCCTGTACCACTACCAATGGGAACACCGTCGCGAGCCCGACGGTGTTCCGGTCGAGCTCGCCCTCGACCACCCCTATCGCGGCTTCGTCACCGTCTTCATCGACCGCGACGACTCGGTCTCCAACGAGGAGTTCTGGTCGTGGTTGCGCACGGAGCACCTGCCCGCGCTGATGCCGGGGAGCGACGCCGATCTGGTGGCCGCCTTCACGCCGGTGGCGCTCGAGGTGGACGCCCCGGGTGATGTACCCCGCGAGAAGGCCCGGGACGACCGTACGGTGCTGCTCTGGTTCCTCAACACGCCGCCCGAGGTGGCTTGGGAGCCGGTCATCGCCGAGCACCGGCGCCAGGTGGAAGCTGCCGGCAAGGGGACCGTCATCGCCGCCCTCCCGTTCATCCCGACCATCCCGGGCACGGACACCTACACCGACAAGCTCTGGGCCGACTGACCGCCCCGAGTGGCCCGGCGGGGCAGGGTCGGCCGTCAGCCTCGCGCCAGGATCTCGACGTGGGGGATGACGATGACGGCATCGTCTGAGTCGGCCCAGCGCAGCCAGGCCTCGGCGATGCCCTCCAGCTCGTCGCCGTCGCTCAGCCCGTACTCGACCGCCTGCTCGGCGAGGCGCGAGTAGCGGACCCGGTCGGCCCACAGCCCGCCCCACCAGGCCCGGGACTCGGGGTCGGCGTAGGTCCAGGTCGAGCTCGACACCGTCACGTCGGAGAACCCGGCCGCGTGGGCGTGGCCGAGCAACCGGGGTCCGATGCGGGCGTCATGGCCGTTGCCCTCCGTCACCGCGAAGTAGAGCTCGAGCCAGCGGTCGAGGACGGGATCGGACGGCGCCCAGGCGAAGGCCCCGTAGTCCGAGTCCCGGGCGGCCAGCATGCCGTCGGGGTCGAGCACCCGCCGCAGCTCCATGAGGGCCGCCACCGGGTCCTCGAGATGCTGGAGCACCTGGTGCAGGTGGATCACGTCGAACGAGGCGTCCGGGAAGCCGAGGGCGAAGAGATCGGCCACCTCGAACCTCAGGTTCTCCACGCCCAGGCCACGGGAGTGCTCCTGGGCCTGGGCCACAACTTCTGCGCCCGCATCGATCCCGACGGCCTCACCGGGGGCCACCATGAGGGCGAGGTCGGCCGTGATGGTCCCCGGCCCGCAGCCCACA
This sequence comes from Acidimicrobiales bacterium, assembly GCA_036273055.1. Lineage (GTDB taxonomy): Bacteria > Actinomycetota > Acidimicrobiia > Acidimicrobiales > RAAP-2 > Bog-473. The sequence goes on from DATAXG010000012.1 coordinate 23,183, forward strand.
TCGAGCAGGCGCTGACCTGGGCGCAGCTGAGGGAGGAGGTACGCGCTCGAATTCTCGGCGGTGCGCCAGGTGTGGCTGCGCAGCACCGACTCATGGTGTCCGTGCGTGTAGGTCATGCGTACATTGTGGCGTGCCCGAAATGCCCGAGATGCAGGCCTTGTCCGAGCGCCTCGATGCCCTCCTCACGGGCATGGTGCTCCGGCGGGCTGACCTGCTCGGGTTTTCCTCGCTCAAGACCTACGACCCGTCCCCGGATTCCCTGAAGGGCCACCGCCTCCTCTCGGTCGACCGGCGGGCCAAGTACCTGGTCTGGGAGTTCGACAACGGGATTCACATCGTCCTGCACCTGTCCCAGGCGGGACGCCTCGACATCGAGGAGCCGCCGAAGAAGACGAAGCCCCGCGGCTCGGTGGCGCGCATGGTCTTCGGGGAAGGTGGCGCCGGGCTGGACGGGGAGGGTGTGGGCGTGCTGGTGCGCGAGTTCGGCACCCAGCGCAAGGCGTCGTGGTGGGTGCTGGCGCCCGGCGACGAGGGTCCCCTCGCCGGACTGGGGCCAGAGGTCGGCAGCGAGGCCTTCGCCGCGTTCATCCGAACCAGCGACTCCCGGCGCCACCTCACCACGGACCTGCGCGACCAGCACGTGGTGGCGGGCATCGGCCGGGGCTGGGGCGACGACATCCTCCACCGGGCCAAGTTGTCGCCGTTCGCCTCGCTCCGCTCGTTGACCCCGGAACAACGTGAAGCCCTGTTGACTGCGGCGACCGACGTCCTGGCCGAGGCGCTCGAGCTCGAGCGCGGGCGTGAGGGTGGCCTGTCCGAGTCCAAGTTGGGCGGCCGCTTCAAGGTGCACAACCGGTTCGGCCAACCCTGTCCGACCCCGTGCGGGGACACGCTGGAGCGGGTCTCGTTCGAGTCCTACGAAATGGCGTACTGCCCCACGTGCCAGACGGGCGGCAAGGTGCTGGCCGACCGCCGCCTGTCCAAGCTGCTCAAATAGGCGCACCAGGCAGAGCGCGGCGACGTCCCGTGCTAGTTCAGCTGCCGCACCACCGTCACGACCTTGCCGAAGATCGTGACCTCGTCGGGCGCGTCGAAGACCATCGGCTCGTACGCCGTGTTGGCCGGCGTCAGCACGACCCGGCCGCTCTTCCGGCTGAACGTCTTGACGGTGGCCTCGCCGTCGTTGATGCCGGCGACCACGACGTCGCCGTTGTTCGCCTCGGGCTGCTGGCGCACCACCACGTAGTCGCCGTCGAAGATGCCGGCGTCGATCATGGAGTCACCACGCACGCGCAGCATGAACGAGGGCCCGCTGCCGGTGAACTGCGCGGGCATCGGCAGGAGCTCCTCGATGTTCTCCTCGGCCAGCACGCCGGTGCCCGCCGCCACCTCGCCGACCAAGGGCACGTTGTGCACCGCGGACGCCGGCAGCCGCGAGGACGTGTCGGGGTCGAAATGGACCTGGATGGCCCGTGGCTTGGAGGGGTCCTTGGAGAGGTAGCCCTCGCGCTGGAGCACGGCCAGGTGGGTGTGCACCGTGGCGGAGGAGGCGAGGCCGACCGCCTCGCCGATCTCGCGCACCGAGGGCGGGTAGCCGCGCTCGCGCTGACAATCGGCGATGAAGTTCAGGATCTGCAGCCGTTTCCCGCTCAGGACCTCGGCCATCGGCGTCTCCTTTGGTGTCCACCCCGGCGTGCCGCCGGGCCCCTCCCGGGGGCGAACATCCGTTCGTGACGGACCAACATACCCAAGTGGCGGGGTCAAAGCAAACACCTGTTCGATCCATGCCCTCGCCGCCGGCCGGTCTTGCTGCGGGAGGGCCTGCGGTGCGCGACCGAGGTCAGAGACCGGTGCGCACCGTTCGCTCCAGGATCCCGAGCGTGGCCCGCAAGGCCGCGTCCGGCACGATCGGGAATCGCTCCTTGCGGTCGCCCTCCACTTTGGACCAGTCGTAGTAGGAGGTCACGTTCGTGAATCCGTCCTCGCCAGGCTCCAAGCGGTAGCCGTAGTAGTGCGGAATTCCGATCTCGGGCCCGAGGTCCCAGGCGATCTCCTTGTCGGGCTCGAGGACGATGATGTGCACCGTGACGTCGTACTTGCCCAGAGGGAAGTCGTTGAGGGACTCCCGGTCCATGTGGATGACGAACGTGTCGCCGACCTTCTCCGCCGGTTCGCCGGTGAAGTCCTGCAGCATCCCGGAGCCGTCGATCGCCACGTGCCCAGCGGGGCTGCGAACGACGTCGAAGATGGCGGTAGGGGGTGCGGGAATCGGCCGGGTCACTTCGATGCGGTCGGGCAAGAAGACGGTATCGGGCATCGGTTGCTCCTCCGTGGACTGTGGGTTGGGCGAGTCTCGCGCGCCGCCCGGCGAGAGGTGAGGAGATGGGGGCGCGGCGTAGGGTGGCGTATGCCCAACCTCCATGTCGTCGCCGTGATCACAGCCAAGCCCGGATCGGAATCGATCGTCGAAGCGGCCTTGAAGGAGCTCACGGCGGCGAGCCGGGGGGACAAGGGCTGCCTGTCCTACGAGCTGTTTGCCTCCGACACTCCCGGTGCGTTCGTGACGATCGAAAAATGGGAGTCGCAGCCGGACATCGACGCCCATATGGCCTCGCCGCACATTGCGCAGATGATCACCGCGGCAGGGGACCACCTGGACGGATTCCCCGCCATTCACACCCTCCGCTCGCTGGGCTGATCCCGGTCAGGCGTCCCGCCGGTGGACGCCCAACTCGGCCAGGAGATGGTCGCGCAAGGCGTCGAACGCAGGGCCGCCGATGCGGCGCGGCCGGGACAGGTCGACGGCGACATCGAGACAGATCCGCCCGTCGCGCAGCACGAGCACCCGGTCGGCCAGGAGAACCGCCTCCTCGACGTCGTGGGTGACGAGCAGGACGCCGGGCCGGTGACGGGCGCACAGGTCGGCCACGAGGTCCTGCATCCTGAGGCGGGTCAGCGCGTCGAGCGCGGCGAAGGGCTCGTCGAGGAGCAGCAGCTCCGGCTCGCGCACGAGCGCCCGGGCCAAGGCCACCCGTTGGGCCTCGCCGCCCGAGAGCGTGCCGGGCCAGGCGTCGGCGTGGTCCTCGAGGCCGACCTCGCGCAGCGAGTCGCGGGCGACGGTGTGGGTGGCGGCCGCCCGGGGCAACCCGAGGACGACGTTGCGCCAGACCTTCATGGAAGCGAGGAGGCGGGGCTCTTGGTACACCACGGTGCGCACCTCGGGGACGAGGACCTCGCCGGCCGAAGGCGGCTCGAGCCCGGCGAGGATGCGCAGGAGCGTGGTCTTCCCGCTCCCCGACGCGCCCAGGAGCGCGACGAACTCCCCGCGCGCCACGGTGACGTCGAGGTCGTGCAGCACGGCGCGGTCCCCGAAGGACTTGCCGACGCCGACGCCGATTGCGGCCGGCGAGGTCGAGACGAGGGTCATCGGACCACCTCTCATCGGACGGCACTGTGGCGCCGCCACGGCATGGCGACCCGCTCCAGCAGGCGGACGAGAAGATCGGCGCCGATCCCGAGCAGCGCGTAGATCACGACGCACACGACCAGCACCGGGATCTGCTGCAGGCTGTCGGCCTGGCTGACCAGATAGCCGATGCCCTGGTTGGCCCCGATGGTCTCGGTGAAGACCAGCGCGATGACCGGCTCTTCCGGAATGAGCGGGGATTCGCCACGGCACTGACCTGACCGAGCATCCACCACAGGGGCCAGGGGCCCCGACATCGTGACTGCTGTCTAACGGCATGCACGAGGAGGCCCCTGGCAATGGACGACGGTATCGGT
>DATAXG010000013.1:0-9837 GCA_036273055.1 Acidimicrobiales bacterium
TCCACCACGATCAACGGGACGCGATAGCTCTCGTCCCAGAAGCCGAGCTTCTCGAGCAGCCAGTGGTCGCCGCCCATCTCGCCGTGGTCACTGGTGAGGACCACCAGGGTCGACTCGGCCAAGCCGCTGCGGGTCAGGAACTCGAACAGCGGGGCCAGGCCGTCGTCCACCTCTCGCTGTGCTCCGTAGTAGGTCGCCCGCAGCTGCCGGCGATCCCGTTCGTCCCGGGGTGCGCCCACGTCCGGGGTGCCCATGGCGAACGCACCCAGCGGATGGATCGCCCCCTCTTCTTCGGGCGTGGCGCACCCCACGAAGGGCCCGACCGCATCGGCGGAATAGCGGTCGTGGTACCCGATCGGGTTCCGCCGCGGCGGATGAGGCCGGATGAAGGAGGCGTGCACGAAGAACGGGGCGTCGCCGTTCCGCTCCAGCCACTCAACGACGGACTGCCGGACGAAGCTCGTCTGGGAGAGCTCGACCGGAAAGCGCGCCGGCGCCCACGTCGGGCCGTGATCGGCTGCTCCCGGGAAGCCCTCAATCGGCTCGTAGAGATCGTGTGGGTTGGCGGGGACGTCGAACCCTTGGGTGGCCAGCCACCGCCCCCATGCCGGACTCCCCTTTTCCCAGGGATCTTCGATAAGGGCGCGAAAGCCCGGCAGCACCCCCTCGTAGCTGAACAACCTCGGATCGCCGGCCGGAACGGTGCGCGGATCGACCGAGGAGTCCGTATACCCGAAGAGCACAGGGTCGTAGCCCACCGCCCGGGCCAACAACGCGACGTTGGTGAACCGGGCGTCCAACGGGGTCCCGTTGAGGATGGAACGATTCCGATGCTGATACGTGCCGGTATAGAGGCAGGCCCTCGAGGGCCCGCACGGCGCGGCATTGGCCCAGTGGTTGGCGAACAGCACGCCGTGCGCGGCCAAGGCGTCCAGTGTCGGCGTCTCGACGACCGGATGTCCGAGAGCGGACAGGCAATCCCCGCGCCACTGATCGAGCGTGATGAAGAGGACGTTCCGGGGCGGCGGCATGACACAACTCTTGCCGATGGCACGAACACCCGAGCCCAGCCGGCCGGCCGGAAGGCGCCGCGACTGATCACGGCGGGACTCAAGACGTGCGGATCGTCGCCCCTCCGAGCTTCGTTCCGAACTCGATCAACCAGGCTCCGAGGCGCGGTGCCACGGCCCGGTGCACTGCTCGGCCACCGGTTACCGGGAGTCCGGTGGCCGAGCGCTGCATCGTGGCGAGCTCAGGGGTCGCCACCTCGCCGCGGCGCATCCGCCGCGAACCAGCTGAAGCCATGAGATCCCGTCGATGGGAATCGGCCTGCGACTGCACTGCCTTCGTCTGGATCATCGGTTCACCTCATTTGTTTCCGTTGATGCCACATCACAAATCTCACCCAACCAACGAGACTCAACTCTACTGGATAGTTGACATGAATTCAAGAATATTCTAATATAGGCGTATGCCTATGTTAACGGAAGAGGTCGCAGGCCCCAGGGCCAATGCAGTCAGCGCCACCCCGTCACTGGTGACGGATCTCTCGTGGCTCCTTTCGGTCGCCGCCCGTCCGTCTATGCAGGCCCGGTATCCCAAGCTCGCCGAGATGTTCACGGGTCGGGAGGACCTGGCGGACCGGGTGCGCACGTTCTGGGGCGACAGCGCGGAGGAGATGTGCTTCTCGGAGATACAGCTGCTCGCCCAGCACGGCGGAGTCGTCAGTTCGACCGATCCCGCCGAGCTGTGGGCCGGCATCGACCGCGCGGTGGCCACCATCCCGCTGGACCTGTCCATGCCGTCGGAGAGTCCCGAGGACCGGGATATCTTCCTGGACCACTTCCGCCGGCTCCGGGAGTCTCCTGAGCTGCTGCAGTCGTACCTCGCCCTCCTCGAAGAGGTCTGGGCACCCGTCGACGAGATGTGGCAACAGGCATTGCCGATTGTGGAGGAGGCGGGGCGCACCCTCATGGCGCAGTACGAGCGGGGCCGATCACTGGAGTCATTCATACCGAGAGGCTGTGACATCCTCGACGAGCGCCTGCCCGCCATCCTGGCCGATGTCGAGGACGGTCATCCGCTCCTTTTCGTCCCCTGCCTGTTCTTCGGCTCGAGCATGTACATCGAAGTGCCGGGCCTCGTCATCATCGGCGTCGGCGTCAACCAGGACGACGTCGCCGCCCGGGCCCGCACCGAATCGGTGGCCCGACGCCTCAAGGCGATGGCCGATCCCACGCGCCTGGCCATCCTGCACTCGTTGGCGGACGCGCCCAGCACCGTCGGCGAGTTGGCGCAGGTGTTCCGCCTGGCCCAGCCGACGGTGAGCATGCACGTCAAGGTGTTGCGGGAGAACGGCTTGGTGCGCTCGGAGCGCCAGGAGGGACGGCTCCGGCTCAGCGCCGACGCCGCAGCAGTGGAGTTACTGCTCGACGAGCTCCGTCAGGCTGTGCTGCAGGGAGCCCATGCTGCTCAACCTGGGGGGGCCAGCACGACGGGGAGCGACCGGATGCCGGCGACCGTCGTCGAACGGACCCGCTCCGCCGTTCCCGTGACCTCGTAGGCCGGGAAGCGCCCGAGCAACTCCTCCACGAAGATCCGGGCCTCCAGGCGGGCGAGGCTGGCCCCGAGGCAGACATGCTCACCGAATCCGAAGGCGAGATGCATGGGGTTGGCGGGCCGGCGCACGTCGAACCGCGCAGCGTCGTCCCCGAATATCCGCTCGTCCCGGTTCGCCGACGCGTAGAGCATGCAGAGGTAGTCACCGGCACTGATGGGGGTCGACGCCACGACCGTGTCCTCCGTGGCGGTGCGGCAGAACGCGTGCACCGGCGTCACCCAGCGCAGGCACTCCTCCACTCCTCCGGGCACCAGCGCGACGTCGGACGCCAGGGCAGCGCGCTGATCGGGATGCTCGTGCAGCACGACGGCCGCCCCCGACAACAAGGTCCGGGTCGTCTCGTTGCCGGCCACCAGCAGGGTCAGTAGGAACATGAACAGCTCCTCCTTGCTCAGCGGGCATCCGCCGACTTCGCTCCCGACGAGGAGCGTGACCAGATCGTCCCCGGGCTGGTCACGCTTCGAACGGATGTGCTCGACGATGAATCCGGAGAGCTCGCCGAGCGCAGCCAGAGTCTCGTCGGGCGGAAGGTCGGGCGATTCGATCGCTGCGTCGGACCAGCCGCGGAAATCCTCCCGGTCCGACTCGTCGATCCCGAGGAGCTCCGCAATGACGATCAGGGGGAACGGTGCCGCCAGCTCGGCGACGAAGTCGATCTCGTCCCGTGCCTCTGCGGCATCGAGCAACGTCGCAGCACTCGTGCGGATCGACTCGGCCAGCTGCGACATGGCCCGCGGCGTGAACCGGCGATTGACCAACCCCCGGAAGGCGGCATGTTCCGGAGGATCCATGTGAAGGATGGAGCGCCCCGCCATCGGAGCCTCGGTCCCCCGCATCGGGTCGTTGACCAGCGCGCCCCGGCCGGAGCAGAACTGACCGGGGTCGCGGCTGAGATTCCTGATGTCCTCATACCGCGTGACCACCCAGAACCCCGGGGCGCATTCGTGGACCGGGTCATCGGCCCGGAGCCTCGCCAGCACGTCGTAGTAGTCGTCCCGGAGGAAGAACGCCGCGTCCCGCGGGTCGATCCCTCCGGCCTCATCCTGCTGGCCGAGCCGAGCCCGCTGGTCCCCTGGCACGGGGCGAGCGTACTGTGCTGCGCAGTGCGCACCCAATATGGAAAGCCCTGCACCGCAGGCACATGGGGCCAAGGGCGGTTCGCCCAGTCCACCGTCGGCGGCGGGGCGTGACCGCGCCCCCCGGACCGGGAGCCGCACAGGATCCGGGCGCCTCCCCCTATGCCGCCTCTGCCGAGCACGCCCCGCTGTCCGGCCTCGACGAGTTCCTGATCCACAACGCGCCGTATCCGGTGCGTGTCATGTGGACACCCGATGCGCAGGCCTACGAGCGCGTGTGGTTCACCTGCCAGGACAGAGTGGGTGAGCTCCTCGTGGTCATCGGGCTGGCGTTCTACCCGAACCTCGGCACGGCCGAGGCCTTCGCCATCGTCAATGTGCGCGGACGGCATACGACGGTGCGCGCCCACGCCAAGTGCCCCAACGATCGGATGGGGATGGCCCTCGGGCCCTTTCGCTTCGAGGTGGTGGAGGCCTTCCGACAGTGGCGGCTGACGCTCGACTCCACCGAGCACGGCATCGCGTTCGACATCACCTGGCTCGATACCAAGCGGCCCGTCTTCCGCCAGCTCGGCGCCGGCATGATCGTCGGCGGCCGCGCCGTCAGCCCGGTCGCCGGCTATGACGGCTTCGGCCGGCAGGAGGGCTGGGTCGACGCCCACGGCGAGCGGTTCGAGCTGGCGCCCGCCACCCACCTCGGCACCCGCGACCATCACTGGGGCACGCGCGACGGCGTGGGCGGGCCCGGCCGCTACATGGGGATGCAGCACCCGCACAGCGGCGAGTGGGTCGAGTTCGAGGACTTCGGCATCTGGGGCGACCACGTCCTCTACAACCTGGGCGACGCCCGCAAGCGCAGCGGGACCCTGGCCAAGCGGATGCACCGGATGCGCTTCGAGCCTGACACCAACCTCCTGCAGAGCGGTGAGGTCGACCTCGTGTTCGCCGACGGTGCGGTGAAGACCATGTCCTTCGAGCGGCTCGGCAACCAGATCGCGTTCCTGCGCTGCGGCATGTACGGCGGACCGAACGGCGGCACGCCGGACGGCGACCTGTGGCACGGCATGCCGGTCGCCGCGGGTGACGAGGTGGTGGTGCACGGCGAGACCTTCGACGTGAACGACCCCGAGGTCCGCGCCCGGCTGGCCGGGCAGGACCAGCATCACTGCCGGATCATCTGTGACGGCGAAGTGACGTTCGGACTGGTCGAGCCCTACGACACGCTGTGTTACGAGGTCGCCAAGGCGGGCGTCATGGGCTTCTCGTTGCTCGATCCCATCCCCTGACGGGCCGGGGTGGCGGACGTCATCCGGCCTCGGTGGAGGCCGTCTGCAGACGCGCCAACAGGATGTCCCCCATGGGGTTGGCCTGCCGGCGCGCCTCGCCCGTGATCCGCTGGTGGCGGTCGTTGATGGCGAGGGCGCGCACGAGCGCGAACACCTCGTGCCAGGCCAGATACCTCGCCTCGTACCCGCTGCGTCGCTCGTAGCGCTCCAGCGCCTCCGTCGGGCCGGGAAAGCCGGGCAGCCGCCCTCCGAAGAGCGCCTCCATCATGAACTCGAGCCCGAAGTACCAGCCAAGATCCATTTCGCGCGGACCGAGCGAGGCCAGGTCCCAATCGAGCACGGCGGTCAGCCGCCGGTCGGGGTCGAACACGAGGTTGCCCATGCGGACATCACCCCACAAGAGGACGGCCTCGCGCTCGGGCGGGACGTGGCGGCTGCACCAGTCGAGTGCCTGCACCAGGGCCGGCAGCGGGTCGCCCTCGGCGGCCCACTCCACGTAGGCAACCCAGCGGTCCACTGCGTCCCGCAGCCGTGGACCCGGCAACGCCACTCCCAGGCCGGCGGTCTCCCACTCGACGCCATGAATGTCGGCGACCGCATCGACGAGCTGGTCGTGCATGACCCGCTGCAGCGAAGGCCCCGCATCACGGACGTAGGGATCGAAGAACGGTACCGGTCCGGGAACGTCGCCCACCACCCGCGGCATGGCGAGGAACGGCGAGCCGATCCACTCGGCGTCGGACACGATCACCGCCGGCGCCGGTGCCGGCACGCCCGACGCCGCGACGGCGTTCTGGACCAGCGCCTGGGGGCCCAGGTCGTAGTCGGGGAAGGTGGGCTCGAGCGGCGGCAGGCGCACGACCATTCCCGGATGCGACACGCCGAGGTCGACGAGGAGCGTCTCGTTGGCCTGGCCACCCGAGGCATGCGAGAGCACGACCGGTCCGGGCTCTACCGGAGCGCGGCAGCCGAGGCCTCCCAATGCCGCCACGACATCAGGATGCGCCGTGACCCAGCGGGCCAGACCCGCCTGCAGCGCGGCATCGTCACGTGTCGCCCCCGTCGCCACCTATGGAAGGTAGACCACGGCACGCCAGCGGCCGGTCATGGCGGCCCGGCACAGGGCGGCACCGGCCCGCACGGACCAGTCGATGGTGTCGGGCTCGGCCGCGGCCACCGGGGTCCGCACCAGCAGGCCTCGCCGGGCGTGGTCCTGGCGCACCGTCCATCCCTCGGGGAGCGTCACCCCGGCCCCGGCCAGTCGGGCGACGGCGTGGCCCCCGGTCGGGTGCATGATGCCCACCGTGACCCCTTCGGTCTCGCTCCGGTCCTTCTTGGGCGGGAGCACGGTCGTCATCGTCACCGGTGCAGCGTTGTTGCCGAAGAAGGCGAAGAGTCCCGCCCGCGGATGGATTTCGGACGCCTCCTCGTCGATCCCGGGCATCAAGTTGACCCAGCCGCTCCCGGCGGCCCGCAGCGCCTGCAACTCGGCCGCCACCGCCGCATTGTCGGGCGGCGTGAATTCGATCGTCTTGTTCCGTCGCTTGCTGCTCATCCGCGCCATCCTGACAGCAGCCACTCGACGATCTCCGCCGCCGGCCGCGCCTCGGCCCGCTCGAAGGCCGTCCCGGCATAGAGGCTCATGTGCTGCGTGTCGCCGGACCGGGCGGCGGCAGCACGCATGGGTCGCGTTGCACTGTTGATCTCCGGATAGGCGGCCGGCGCGCCGGGGTGGTCCTCCACCATGGCGTTGACGAGCGCACGCGCCCGCCGGCCGCTGAAGGCCCGCGTCACAGCCGTTCCCGTGAAGGCGCCGGCGCCGAGGGCCTCCTTCTGCACGTCCGGCGCACCGCTCTCGGGACAGCGCAGGAAGGCGGTGCCGACCTGGACCATGTCGGCGCCCCGGGCGAGTAGGTCGACCACGTCGTCCGGACCGCCCGTGCCACCTGCGGCCACGAGTGGAACCAGCGTGCGCCGGCGCACGGACGCCAGCAGCGCCCGCACGGGGCGGTCCTCGTCGGCGCGGTCCGCGTTCACCAGGCTGCCCCGGTGCGCGCCGGCCTCGGAGCCCTGGAGCGCCAGCGCGTCCGGCCCGACGCGCAGCGCCCGCGTCGCCTCCTCCGGCGTCGTCACCGTGATCATGACCACAGCGCCGGCCGCCTGCAGCCCACGCACGACCTCGGCTGCAGGGATCCCGAAGGTGAAGCTGACGACGGCCGGCGCCGCAGCCAGGACCGCGCCGACCTTGCCGGGGTAGTCGTCGTCGTTCCACGTTGCCTCGCCGAGCGACGCCCCGAGGGCCGCCGCAGCGGGCTCCAACTCGACGAGATACGCCGCCAGCCCGACCGCATCGGCCGTGGGCTCGCCCGGGACGAACAGGTTCACGCCGAAGCGGGCGACCCCGGCGGCCCGGACGGCCGCCATGTCGTCGGCCAGCGCAGACGCCGTCTTGTACCCGCCGGCCACGAACCCGAGAGCCCCGGCCCGGGTGACGGCCACGACCAGGTCGACGGTCGAGGGCCCGCCGGCCATCGGCGCCACGATGAGCGGCCTGCGGCAGAGCTCGCGCCACCACGGATCCGGAGTCACCCCCGCACTCTTACCTACCGCGCCCACCGGCCGCTACGGTGGGCCACCCGTGGACCTCGACCTCGTCGACACGCTGCGCAGTACCGGTGCGGCCCGTCAATTCCAGCCCGACCCCGTCGACGACGAGGTGCTGGCCCGCCTGCTCGACACGGCCCGTTTCGCGCCCAGCGGGGGCAACCGGCAGGGTTGGCGCGTGATCGTCGTGCGGGACCCCGCCGCGCGCGGCGCGCTGCGGGACCTCTACCTGAGCGGCTGGTACGAGTACCTGGCCATGGTGGCGGCCGGCCTCGAGCCCTGGGCACCGGTGACCGACCGCGTCGCCGAGGAAGCCGCCCTCGCCGGCGCCGCCTCGTTCGCCGAGTCCGGCGCCGCGTCCCCCGGCTTCGCCGAGACGCTCGATACCGCACCCGCCCTCCTGCTCGTCCTGGCCGACCTCGCCGCGCTCGCCGCGGTGGACCGGGACCTGCCGCGCTACACGCTGGCCGGCGGTGCCTCCATCTATCCCTTCGTGTGGAGCCTGCTCCTGGCGGCGCGGGCCGAGGGGCTCGGTGGCGTCATGACGACCATGCCGGTGCGGCGCGAGGACGACGTGCGCGCGCTGTTCGGGATTCCCTCCACGGTGGCGGTCGCCGCCCTGGTGGTGCTCGGCCGCCCCGTGACGGCCCCGCGCCGCTTGCGCCGCGCGCCGGTCGGCTCGTTCGCCTGGTTCGACCGCTTCGAGGGCACGCCCCTACCTGCGCCCCTACCCGCGCCCTGACCCGTTCCCCGCGCCGGACGACACGCGCCGGGGGCCAGCCGGTTTGGGGCCTCTCATGCCGGTCGTGCTCAAATAGGCCATGGCCCAGAACGTCCTCGGCGAAGCCCTCGAGCCCTGCAATTTCGACCCGGTGACCGGCTTCTACCGGGACGGCTGCTGCAACACGGGCGCCGAGGACCTCGGCGTCCACACGGTGTGCACGCGGGTGACGGCCGAATTCCTGGCCTTCTCGGCCTCGGTGGGCAACGACCTCTCGACGCCGCATCCCGAGTTCGGCTTCGCCGGCCTGCAGCCCGGGGACCAGTGGTGCCTCTGCGCGCCGCGCTGGCAGGAGGCGTTCGAGGCGGGCCAGGCGCCGCCGGTCGTGCTGGCCGCCACCCACGCCGCCACCCTGGAGTGGGTGCAGCTGGACGACCTGGTCGCGCACGCCATCTAGTCTCCTCATCGACGTCGTCCCACCGGAGGTCAGGCATGGCACAGAGCTCGCAGCGCACCGCGGTCAGCGTGGACCGGGTGATCAACGCGCCGTCGGCGTCGCTCTTCGCCGTCGTCGCCGACGCCTCGCGTCACCCCGAGATCGACGGATCGGGTCAGCTGGTCAAGGCCAAGGACAGCGAGACCCACCAGCTCACCCTGGGCTCGACCTTCGGCATGTCGATGAAGATGGGCGTGCCCTACACGGTCTCCAACACTGTGGTGGAGTTCGAACAGGACCGGCGCATTGCGTGGCGGACCGTGCTGTCGGGGCGGTTCGGCCACTTTTTCGGCGGGCGCATCTGGCGCTACGAGTTCGAGCCGGTGGACGGCGGGACCAAGGTGACCGAATCGTGGGACATCAGCCAGGACAAGCAGGCCTTCTTCTTGAAGAACCCCAAGGTGGGCCAGCACACGGCGACGGGCATGTCCAGGTCACTCGACCGGCTCGCCGCCGTCGTCGGAGCCTGACGCCGGCATGATCGACATCGACGCCGCCTGGGAGAAGCGGATCCTCCCCACCCTGAGCGAGTACACGACGATCCCGTGCCTCTCCCCCGCCTTCGACCCCGACTGGGAGGAGCGGGGCGCCATCGCGGCGGCGGCGGAGCTGCTGGCGCGGTGGGTCAAGGACCAGGACGCCGCGTTGGGGGTCGAGATCGTGACGCTGCCGGGCCGCACCCCGCTCCTGCTGATCGACAACGGTGGCAGCGGAGATCCCATCGTCATCTACGGCCACATGGACAAGCAGCCGCCGCTCGGCGAGTGGCGCAGCGGCCTCGGGCCGTGGGAGCCCGTACGCGAGGGCGACCTCCTCTACGGCCGGGGGACGGCGGACGACGGCTACGCGACGTTCGCCGCCGTGACGGGTCTGGTGGCGGCGGGCGGCGGCCAGGGCCGCGTCCTCGTGCTCATTGAGGCGAGCGAGGAGAGCGGCAGCCCCGACCTGGCCGCGCACCTGGAGAACCTCCGGGAGCGCATCGGCACGCCCCGGCTCGTCATCTGCCTCGATTCGGGCGGGCTCAGCTACGACCG
>DATAXG010000014.1:0-9921 GCA_036273055.1 Acidimicrobiales bacterium
GGCGCAGGTGGCGTACACGGGGTAGTACAGCTTGTCGTTGAGCGGGTACTGCTCCACGAGGGGCGTGACCCGCACCAGCGCGACGGCCGGGTGCTCGGCCAGGGTGCGCAGGCGCGTGACCTGTTGCACGGGGCGCTCGGCGCGGTCGACGGTCAGCGCGACACGCAGGCGATCCGGGTGGGCGGCCACCGCATTGAGCAGCGGGCCGGTGTCCTCGGACGCGATGCCGGCGGCCAGCACGCCGACGTCGACGCCACAGGCGTCCATGGCGACGAGGACGTGCTGCAGCGTGGACGACGACGACAGGTCACCCCCGAGGAGCTCGGGGATGCCCTCGTTCCCGGCCTGGCCCATGAAGGCCTTGGCGGCCTTGCCGCTCAGCGCGTTGACCCAGAGGTCGACGACCGTCACGCCGGGTCGGCGGTGGCGGGCGCGGCCGGCGCGCCATCGGAGCCGGCCGTCTTTGCTGCCGCCTTGGCCTTGGCCTTGCGCAGGTAGCCCACGCCCATGGTGAGCGAGTCCTTGATGAGCCTGTCGTTGTCCTTGGAGATGAAGGCGTGCACCCGCTTCTCGAACAGGGCGCGCAGCAGCGGGTTGAAGGCGTGGTACGTCTCGGAGAAATGGACCCGCGTCGTCCCGTCGCCGATGTCCTCGAGCCGGGTGTGGCCTTCGGCCTCGGAGAGCGGCGGCCGCCCGACGGCGTTGTACTTCCACGACACGTTCGGCTTCACCTCGGTGAGCCACTCCCAGGACTGGCCCTTGCCGCCGGTCAGCAGCCAGCGCGGCACGCGGAAGGTGCAGTGGCGGATCAGGCCCTCCCCGACGGCGTCGCCGGGATGGAGGATGTCGATCGTCACCTCCCCGGTCTCGGTGTGGGGGATGCGGGCCCAGAAGAGCTGCCAGAGCTCGTCCACGCTGGCCTCGATGTCGACGGAGTGGTGGTGCTCCTGCACCGGCTCACCCTACCTCCGGACCTGACGCGGGTGTCAGGTCCGGAGGTCCAGAACGCGACCGCCCGGCCGTTCCGTGAAGGCCGGCCTCACGACGGAGGGAAGGGCGTCCCGTAACGGTCGAGGTGCGCCTTCTCGGGGAGCGGTTGCCGGCGGGGCGGCCCGAGCGGCTCGGGCAGGTAGCCGAGCGGGACCACGGCGACCGGCACCACTTCGGGCGGGAGGCCCAGGTGCGCCGAGAGCTCGTCACCGCCCAGGACCGGCAGCGTGGTCAAGGTGGACCCGAGGCCGAGCGCGTGGGCCGCCAGCAAGAGGTTCTGCACCGCAGGGAAGATGGAGGCGTCCATCGCATTGGGATAGGTGAGCCGGGTGTCGCCGCACACCACCACCAGCACGGGCGCGCCGGCAACGCCTCCGGTGGCGCCGTGGTCGACGTCGCGCAGGAACGCGGGGGAGAGGCGCTGTTCCTCCAGGGCTCTGGCACCGCCCTCCCAGATGCGCGCCGTCAGGGCGCCGATGGCGGCGCGCACCGCCGCATTGCGGACGACGATGAAGACGAACGGCTGGCTGTTCTCGGCGCTGGGCGCGTGCGTGGCCGCGGTCAGGACCCGCGCCACGGCGTCGTCGTCGACGTCGTCGGGGAGGAACGACCGGGCCGCCCGCTGGGTGTGCACCACCTCGAAGAAGTCGGGCATGAGGGGCCGATGGTACCGACCACACGGTGCGGGCGGCCGCAGAGGTGTGGATTGGGCGCCGCCGAGGCGCCCCCGCTACCTTTGGCGCTGCATCGGCCCGGGCCGGTGCCCGCCAGGACGGTTCGGCGGGAGATCGACGGCGGACGGGGAGAGGAGGCACACAGTGGCAGACGATGCCGCAGCAACCGAAGACGTGCTCAAGAGCATCATCGGGCAGCCGACCGGGAAGTCCAAGGTGGTCGTGGAGCGGGGGCCGGTGCAGCACTTCGCCGACGCCCTGCTCAGCACGAGCCCGATCTACCACAGCCCCGAGGCGGCCCGGCAGGCCGGCTTCGACAACATCCCGGCGCCGCCGACCTGGCCCTTCGCCATGGAGTTCTCGGGCACGTTCGCGGAGATGCAGCCGGCGGACGCGCCCAAGGGGAATCCGCTCTCCACGGTCCTGGGCCCGCTCATGGCCAAGGGCGGCCTCATCCTCCACGGCGAGGAGGAATTCCTCTACCACCGGCCCGTCCAGGTGGGCGACGTCCTGATCGGTGACGGCGTGATCTCCGACGTGTACCAGAAGGAGTCGAAAGGCCGGACGATGACGTTCATCTGCTCGGAGACGAAGTGGACCGAGGAGTCGACGGGCGAGCCGGTGGTGACGGCGCGCATGAACCTGATCCACCGGTCCTAGGGAGGTCGTGACGATGGGTGAGAGGAAACTGTCCTACGAGGACGTGCAGGTGGGCGACGAGGCGCCGGTCGTTTCGCACACACTGACCCGGACCGACCTGGTGAAGTACGCGGGGGCGTCGGGCGACTTCAATCCGATGCACCACGACGAGGTGGCGGCGCAGCAGGCGGGGCAACCGAGCGTGTTCGGGCACGGCATGTTCTCCATGGGCCTGCTGGGCACCGCGCTCACCGACTACGTCGGTGTCGGCAACGTCACGCGCTATCAGGTCCGCTTCGCCCGCCAGACCTGGCCCGACGAGGTGCTCTCGTCCAGGATCGTCGTCGTCGCCAAGCGCGAGGAGGACGGCAAGAGGTTGGTGGACCTCACCGTGACGCTGTCCAACGGCGAGGGCGAGGACAAGCTGGTCGGGCAGGCGACCGCCGCCCTGCCCTGACCTGCCGTCCGGGACGGCGAAAGGGCACGGCTGTGAGCGCAACCGGGGAGCGGCCCGGGGCGGTCTTGGTCAACGTCGCGACAATTGACACCTTCGCCCACGGCTGGCATCTGGCCCGGGCCACCGGCCGGTCGACGGATCTCGATCCCGAGCTGGCGGCGGCTCTGCCGGAGTTCGCCCGGGCCTTCCTGCCCGACGCGCCGCGCGGGTCCGGCGGCTCGGTGCCCTTCGGGGCCCAGGTGGAGGCACCGCCGGGCGCCGGCGCGGCCGATGAGCTGGCGGCCTTCCTGGGGCCCCAGGTCTGACGCGCCTGTCGGGCGCGGACCTCCGGCCCGGCCGGTCGTGGACGCCCATGGGGCCCCGGCCAGTCCCCGTGGCCAGGCGGAACGTGGTGCCCGAGGACAAGGAGGGACCCGGGCGCCCGTAGTCTTGGCACCCATGGCGAGCGGCACGGCGGTGACCCGGTGAGCATCGTGGACGAGCGCGTCCGCGATCTCGACGACGCGGTCGCCCTCGGCCAGGCGCTGGTGCGCAACCTCGAACAGGTGGTGCTCGGCAGCCACGCCGCGCTGGTCGCGGCGGCCGTCGCCGCCCTCTCGGGGGGCCACCTCCTCATTGAGGACGTGCCGGGCGTGGGCAAGACCGTGTTGGCCCGCACGCTCGCCACCTCGCTCGGGGCCGAGTTGTCGCGGATCCAGGGTCATCCCGACCTCCTCCCGTCCGACATCACCGGGGTGTCCGTCTTCATGCCCGACAGCGGGAGTTGGGACTTCCGGCCCGGCCCGGTGTTCGCCCACGTCGTGTTGGTGGACGAGCTGAACCGCACCCCGCCCCGCACGCAGTCGGCCCTCCTCGAGACGATGGAGGAGCGCCAGGTCAGCGTCGACGGCCAGTCCTGGCCGCTCCCGCAGCCGCACCTGGTCATCGCCACGCAGAACCCGCAGTCCCAGCGCGGCACCTTTCCCCTCGTCGAGAGCCAGCTCGACCGTTTCGCCATGTCCACGGCCATCGGGTACCCCGACGCCGCGCACGAGGTGCAGCTGGCACTCCATGGCGGCGGGACCTACGCCCTCGCCGAGCTGCGCGCCGTCTGCACGGCCGAGGAGTGGGGACGCGCCCAACAGGCGACCGAGGACATCGCCGTGCACGAGGCGGTCGCGGCCTACGCCGTCGAGCTGTGCCGGGCCAGCCGATCGGCGCCCGGCGTGCATCTTGGTGCGAGCCCACGCGCCGCCATCTGGCTCATCCGGGCCGCCCAGGCGCACGCCGTGCTCCATGCCCGGCCCTATGTGGTGCCCGACGACGTGAAGGCGGTCGCGGTGGCGTGCCTGTCCCATCGCATCCTGACGGTCGAAGCCGAGGCCGACGCCGGCCGATCGGCCGGCGTGATCCGGGATCTTCTCGAAGCGACCCCCGCGCCCAGACCGTGACCCGCCGGGCGCGACCGGCCCACCCCTGGGCGCCGATGGTCGCGGGCGTCGTGATCATCGGGCTGTGGTGGCTGGTGGCCCACAACGCGGGCTCCGGGTGGGTCCAGGTCCTCGGCGATCTCGTGTTCGGCGCGCTCCTCATCGGGCTCGTCGGCCCCTTCGTGGTCGTGAGCCGGGCCCGGATCGACATCCGCAGCGCGCCGGGTGACGGGACCGCCGGCTCGCCGGTGTCGGTCGGCGTCGTGTCGAGGGGGCGGCTGCGGATCCGCCCGGTCGAGCCCCCTGGTCCCGAGGTCTTCGTGGGACCGCGGCGACGGGGGAGCCCCGACGACGCCGTGGTCACGCTGGTGCCGGA
Source organism: Acidimicrobiales bacterium (assembly GCA_036273055.1). Classification (GTDB taxonomy): domain Bacteria; phylum Actinomycetota; class Acidimicrobiia; order Acidimicrobiales; family RAAP-2; genus Bog-473. The sequence continues at coordinate 4,546 of DATAXG010000014.1, forward strand.
GCGTCGTGGCGTGCACCGCGCGGTCATCCTCGACATCGCGTCGGCCGCGCCCTTCGCGTTGCAATGGTGGACGCGGCAGGTGCGGCTCGCACTGCCTTCGGACCTTCACGTGTCGCCCCGTTGCGGTCGCGCGCAGCCGGTGCCGGTGCGGCCCGACGAGGGGACCGGCGACATCCTCGACCGGCCCCGCGCCGACGAGGGCCTCCCCCGTGGCGCCCGTCCGTACGTCCCCGGCGACCCCCGTCGGCTGGTGCACTGGCGCGCCACGGCCCACGCCGGCGTGCTCATGGTGCGGGAGGTGGAGCGGCCGGCGGCCGAGCCGGTGACCGTCACGGTGGAGCTGCCGGCCGACCCCGAGGCGGCCGAACGCGTGGCGGAAGGTGCGCTGGGCTCGGTGGTCGGCCTGCTTCAAGGCGGCGGGTCGGTGCTGCTGGGCACGAGGGAGCCCTCCGGCACGGTGCTCGAGCCGGTGGCGGACCGGCGAAGCGCCGGGCGCCGGCTCGCCCGCGCCGTGGCCGGCCCGTGAGCGTCGTCGACGCCGTCCGGCGCGCCAACCAGCCGGGCGTGCCCGAGGACTCCGTCCGGCTCCGGTTCGCCTGCCTGGGCGCGGTGGTCGTGGCGATCGCCGCCTGTGCGTCCCTGGAGGAGATCACCTGGACGACGGCGGTGGGGGCCATGGTGCTCGTGGCGGCCGGCACGGCCTTCTCGCACGCCACGCGGGCCCGGCCCCCCTGGTGGATCAAGGTCGTGGTGGCGGTGGGCGCCATCGCCGCCTGCGTCTGGTTCTTCCACGAGGTGAGCTCGCCGACCGCCGGCATCACGTCGGTGGTCAACCCCTTGACGGCCCTGCTCGTCGCCGTGCTGGCCGTCCACTCCTTCCACGTGCCGTCCCGGCGCGATCTGCTGTTCACCCTCGGGGCGTCGGCCGGGCTGATGGCGGTCGGTGGCGCGCTGGCCATCGACCTCCGTTACGGCCTCTACGTCGTGGCCTGGGCCTGTTGCAGTCTCTGGGGCCTCACCGAAATGTGGACCTCGGCCAGTGGGGGCGGCCGCATCCGGGCCTCGGGTCTCGTGCTGGCCCTCGGCGCGACGTCGATGATGGCGGCCGCCGTCTTCCTCGTCCTCCCCGCGCCGGTGGTCTCGTCCCGCGTCGATTTCATCGCCCGCGCCGGCAACGGCGGCTCCATCGGGGAGCCGGGCCGTCTGGCCGGGGACTCCGGCATCGCGGCACAGCTGTCCCGTCCCGGCAGCCCGGCCAGCCGCATCCGCGTCGGCGGCTATCTCGGTTTTGCCGGCAGCTTGAACACCGCCCTGCGGGGGAACCTGGGCAACGCCCTCGTCATGCAGGTCAGGTCACAGCAGCCTTCGTTCTGGGTGGGGGAGACATTCGACACCTGGCAGGGGCAGAGCTGGACGGAGTCGCAGCCGATCCCCACGCGCCCGCTGCGTCAGAGCTCGCCCTTCCTCCTGCCGATTCCCGAGGGCGACGTCCCCTTCGGGCAGAGCGACCTGCAGACGTTCTACATCGCGAGCCCGACGGCGAACCTCGTGTTCCACGCCGAGAGCGCGAGCGAGTTGTGGTTCCCCTCCGGCAAGCTGTACGTCGCCCGGAACGGCACCATCGTCTCGCCACTCGGCTTGGGCAGCGGGTCGATCTACACGGTCGACTCGCAGGTGAGCACTGCCACGCCGGCGCAACTCCGCACCGCCGCCGGCCCGATCCCTCTCCCTGCGGGCTTGGCGCACCAGGAGGACCAGCTGCCGCACCCCTACCCGCGCGTGCTGGCCCTGGCCCGTTCCGTCACCGCGCACGACACGACGACGTACGACAAGGTGCAGTCGCTCATCCACTGGATCGGCACGCACACCCGCTACTCGGAGAACATCCCGCCGCTCCCTGCCGGGGCCGACACGGTGGACGAGTTCCTCTTCGGCAACCGGGTCGGCTTCTGCGAGCAGATCTCGACCTCGCTGGCTGTCATGCTGCGCTCACTCGGCATTCCCGCCCGCGAAGCGGTCGGGTACGTGCCCGGGAGCTATGACCCGATCACCGACCTCTACGAGGTCCATGCGGACGACGCCCACGCCTGGGTCCAGGTGTGGTTCCCCGGCTACGGCTGGCAGAACTTCGACCCGACGGCGGCCGTGCCGCTCAGCAATCCCAGCCCCGGGGCCACCGCCCTGCACGACGTCGGCTCGGCGCTGGGCCGGGTGCCGCCGGTCCCGGTCGTCGTCGTCCTGGTGTTCGCCGGGCTGGGTGCGCTCGTCGTCCGTTGGCGTCGAGCCCGGCCCGCCACGTGGGGTGAGCGTGTGGCGCGCCTGGCCGAGCGCGCCGGCCGCCGGGCGGGCCGGCCCCGTCGACCGTCCGAGACCCTGGGGGAGTACGCGGCGCGGCTGGACGAGCGCACCGGGCCGAGGTCGTCGACGTGGACCCGCCTGGCTTCGTCCGTGGAGGCCAGCGCGTACGGGGGCCATGACCCACCCCGCTCCGCGCAGCGGGCCATGGTCGAGGAGGCCCGGCGGACGCGCGTTCGTCCGCGCCCGCTGGACGGTGGCGTTGCCGGAGCGGGCGAGGCGCCCGTCCCCGTGGGCTCGGTGGCGCGGGACTGAGGTCTACGAAGGCGTGAACCGGAGCGGCAGGCGCGCCGGGCCCCAGATGCCGAACGACGACGGCTTCCACTCGACGGCGCCGTTGCGGGCCAGCTCCGGCATGCGCCGGGCCAGCAGGGGGAGCGCCTCCTGCAGCTCGGCCCGGGCCAGCGCGGCACCCATGCAGAAGTGGATGCCCGAGCCGAAGGTCATCTGTGCCGTGCTGCGCTCACGCGTGATGTCGAAGTCGTCGGGATCGTCGAAGGCCTCCGGATCACGGTTGGCGCCGGCCAGCGAGGTGGCCACCAGGGTTCCCTGGGGGAACACGACGTCGCGGTAGACGACATCCTCGGCGGCGAAGCGGGCGGTGCCCCGCACCGCGCCCAGGTAGCGCATGGACTCCTCGACGGCCCGTGCGGCCAGTTCCGGGCGTTCGGCCAGCAAGGCCCACTGGCCGGGATGCTCGGTGAAGAGCGCCACCGAACAGGCGAGCTGGTTGCGGGTCGTGTCCGTGCCCGCCATGAGCACCGCCTGCGCCAGCATGGCCATCTCGTCCGTCGACAGCCGGTCGCCCTCCTGCTCAATGGCGATGAGGTCGCTCAAGAGGTCGTGGCGCGGCTCGGCGCGGCGTGCTGCGATCATGTCGCTCACGTAGTCGGTGAGCTCCTCGCCGGCCCGCGTGATGAAGGGCAGGTCCTCGGCCAGGTTGTTGTTGAAGATGCGGAAAATGTCGGTGGCCCAGCCCGAGAAGAGCTTCCAGTCCTCGGGCGGGGCGCCCAGCAGCTCGCAGATGATCGGGATGGGGTAGGGCTCGCACACGTCGGCCACCAGCTCGCACTCGCCCTGCGCCGCGACGCGGTCGACCAGCTCGCCCACCACCCGTTGCATGGTGGGGCGGAGTCGGTTCGCCGACGCCGGCGTGAAGGCCGGCGCCACCAGTCGGCGCAGGCGGGCGTGGCCCGGGCCCTCCATGGTCAGGATGGACTCGCCTCGGCGGTCGCGGGCCTCCGAGCCTCCGAGCTCGGGCGACTGCTCAATCATGGACAGCGCCGAGTGGAAGCGCTGGTCACGCAGGATGGCGGTGACGTCCTGCAGCCGGGTCACCGAATAGCCCAGCTCCGAACGGGCCAACCAGTGGACCGAGCGGGCGGCCGCAATGGCGTCGACGGCCTCCCGCCGTTCCAGCCCGACCGTGTCGAGGTAGGGCAGGTCCAGATCCGAGACGAGTTGCGGCATCAGCCCCCGTTGTCCGTCCGGCCGCGTGGTGCGGCGCGCGGGGACGAGGTTACCCGGAGCCGCGCCGGCGCTCCGGGGCTGTGACCAGGTGCGACCGCAAGGCCCGCGCGCTCCGGCCGTTCCCGGCGTGGGGCGCGTGGCCGGGCAGCGTCGCTGACGTTGGCGGCGGTCACGCGCCTCCTTGTGCTCGACGCCGGGGGCCGGTCGGTCCGCTATGTCGTCGGGGCGGTCTTCAGTGCCGGGTGGCGCTTGGCCATGAGGGGCACGAGGAGCGACTTGGGCGCCAGGTGGGCCAGCCCGGCGCCGACGCGGTTGGCTGCCCCCGGGATCACCACGGTGCGCCCGGCGGCCATCCCCTCGACCGCGGCGCGGGCGACGTCGGCGGCGGGGATCCACATGATTCTGGGCAGGGTCTCGGCCGCCTCGTCGTCGGTCATCCCCGCCGCCTCGGCGAAGCCGGTCTCGACCGGCCCGGGGCACAGGGTGGTGACGGTGACGCCGGTGCCGTGCAGCTCGGCGGCCAGCGCGCGTCCGTACGACAGGACGAACGCCTTCGACGCGCCGTAGGACGCCTGTCCGGGCAGCGGTTGGAACGCCGCGGTCGACGCCGTCTGCAGCACGGCGCCGCGGTGCCGCGTCACCATGCCCGGGACGAACATGGCGCACAGGTCGACGACTGCCTCGACGTTGGTGCGCACCAAGGCGAGCTCGGCGGCGCGGTCGGCGTTGGCGACATGGCCCATCGTCGTGAAGCCGGCGTTGTTGACGAGGATGTCGGGGATCAGGTCGCGCGCCGCCACCAGGGCCGGGAGCCCGCGGCGCGAGTCCGCATCGGTGAGGTCGGCGGCAATGACCTCGGCGCGCACCGCGTGGGCCCGCGCCAGTTCCTCGGCCAGCGCCTGGAGGCGGTCCTCGCGCCGGGCCACCAGTGTCAGCCCGTGACCCCGCCGCGCCAACTCCCGGGCGATCTCCGCCCCGATGCCGGACGAGGCGCCGGTGACGATCGCGGTCGTGTTCTCCTTCGGTGTGGGCAGTGCCATGGCCAGAGCGTAGGTGACCGCGACGGCGGCACCACCGGGACGACAAGGGCGTCGGATCACGTGGACATGAAGTTCGCGTGACGGAGGCAGCCCTCACCAGGGCCTTCGCGAATGCCCAGTTCGCGTGGGGTTCACACGGCAGGGGGCGAGGTGGATACTGAATGCACGCGAGCGGCACACGGAGCACCCGCCGTTGCCTCGAGTGGAAAGGAGCTGCCGATGCAATCGACAGGCTCGACCGAGGAGGCCGATCCGCCGGGTTGAAAATGCGTCACCGATGTCGGTTTCGGTGGCGCCTCCGAGCAGCCCGCGTGGCGAGATGCCCGGCGTATGAATGAGGCCGCGAGCGCGCCGGTGCGTGTGCCGGCCGGCCGACAAGGCGGCCCCCGCACCCACTGCGCCGAAGGCTGGAGCCGCGGACTGCACACAGAGAGAACGAAGCACTACAAGTTGCATCAGAACGAGTGAGGACCGGCCGGGAGGCCGGTCCTTCTCGCGGCACACGCGCCGC
>DATAXG010000015.1:0-11030 GCA_036273055.1 Acidimicrobiales bacterium
GATCGCACCGAGGAAGAAGATCCCGCTCTTGTTGATGTTGCGGGCCCAGCGGGAGGATTGCAGGCGCACGGGAATCGGGCGGGCCCTGGGTGTGAACGCGAAGACCTCGCTCTCGTCGGTGCGCTCCCGGTTGAAGAGGACTGCCACGACCACGATGATCAAGAGCAACAGATTGATCAGTCCGGGCTGGTCGATGTAGTTGAAGTTCACGATGCTCTGCAGCACGCCGATGGCGACACTGGCGACGACGGTGCGGCTGAAGGAGGTCATACCGCCGATCACAGCAGCCACCAGGGCCAGCGACAGGGTCTGCGGGCCGAGGGTCGTCAGGTCGCCGGCGGCGCCGCTCTGGCCGGCGATAAGGACGACCGAAAGGGTGGACAGGGAGGCTGCCAGGGCCCAGACCAATGTCGAGACCATCTTCGGGCTGATGCCGGATAAGCGAGCGAGCCGTGGATTGCTGGAGCAGGCTTTGACGGTCCGGCCGAGCGTCGTGCGGTCGAGGAACCACGTCAGTGCGACGAGCGTGATCGGCACAATGATCAGGATCGACAGGTCCGAGCCGCGAACGGTGACACCGGCCACCGTCCAGGTGCCGTTGATCGCGCTCGGAAAGTGGGTGGTGATCGCGATCGGCGTCGGGATCTTGATGGCGATCGCCAAGGCCAGCTGCGACACGCCGATGGTGGCGACGAGGACGACGACGCGGGGCGACTTGCTCAGGCGTCGGATGATGGCAAGGTCGACGACGGTGCCGAACGCCACTCCCGTGACGAGCGCGACCGCCAGCGCGACCCAGAACGGCACGTTGTACTGCACGACCAGCAGCGAGAGGATGGCGGCCCCGACGACGCCCATGTTGCCGACGGCGAAGTTGATGATCCGGGTAGCCCGGTAGACCAAGACCACGCCGACCGCGATGACGGCAATGCCGAGTCCCTGCACGACGCCGTCGAAAATGATTTGGCTGTTCAGCCAGGTCACCGCGAGCATCAGTTGGCCTCTTGGCCCCCGAGGAACACCGCCCGCGCCAGGTCGTCGCGTTCCATCAGGTCGCGGATCTGACCCTCGAAACGCACGCGCCCCTTCTCCAGGAAGACTGCCCTGTTGGCGATTGCGGCAGCCACGTTCAGCGATTGCTCGACGATGATCAGCGTCTCTCCAGACTCCTTCAGGCCGTCCATCACCTCAATCAGCTCTTGCACGATGATCGGCGCCAGGCCGAGGGAGAGCTCGTCGATCATCAGGACGGCCGGATCATGCAGCATCGCGATGGCCAATGCCAGCATCTGTTGCTGCCCGCCCGAGAGCGAGTCAGCCCGCTCTCCGCGACGGTCCCGCAAGGCGGGAAAGAGCTCGTAGACCCGGTCGATCCGTCGGCGCAGCTCGTTCCTGTCAGAGCGGTAAATGAACCCACCCATCTCGAGGTTCTCTGCCACCGTCATCGGGCCAAAGACGCCCTTTCCGCCCTGCAGAAGGTGGATGCCGAGCCGGGAACGCTGTTCGGGCGTGGTGTAGGTGATGTCCCGGCCGTTGAGACGCACAACGCCGCGCCCCGGTACCTCCAGGCCCGACGCGACGTTGAGCGCTGTCGACTTCCCGGCGCCGTTTGTCCCGAGCAAGGCGAGGACTTCTCCCTTTCTCACTTCGAAGCTCACCCCGAAGAGGATCTGGACATGGCCGTAGCTGAAGTCCACGTTGCTGACCTGCAGCACCGGGATCGACTCGGGGTCGGCCTCCTGGCGGCGGTGCTCCTCTTGCTCCTCCTGCAACTCCACGACGACGAGGGACAGGTCGTTGCGGATGTAGTGGGCGCTGCGGATGATCATGATGGCGCCGAAGATGGTCGAGGGGATCATGATGATGAGGACGGTGGCGCGGATGCCCCAGACGCTGTCGAGCAGGGCCGCGAGCACAGCGCCTCCGGTCGCTCCGATGAAGAACACGTAGATGCCGCCGACCGCGCCGACCATGCCGCGCAGGCGGTAGGGAGCCACCGACGTGAGCACCGGCCCGATCATGGAGAAACCGGTCAGGAGGAGGACGCCGCTGGGCACGCTGAAGACGGCCCAGAGGACCGCATTGGGCATGAAGTACTGAATGGGCACTATGAGAGCGACGGGCAGGATGACGAAGCCGATCAGCGAAAGGGCGCGCGACGGATCCTTCCGGTAGAGGCGGTCGTAGTACCGCCCGACGAGTGGCAGCGCCACCAGCACCCCGACGCTGCCGATGGTTCCGACGATGCCGCGCTGGAAGGCATCGAGCCCGTAGCGCTGCTTGAGATAGAGATTGCCCAACACGGGGCCGGTGAAGAGCCCGAAGCCGATGGCCGAGAAGGCGATGAGCACGGTCTTGATGGTGCGGATACGCATCACCCGCTCGAACGCGGCCTCGAAGGACGGCGCAGCAGGGGGCGTGTCGCCGAGCACGTCCCCGAGCACGTCCTTCTTCTCGAACTGCCCCCGGGGCGGCTCGGGAATGGTGAAGGCGAAAACCGCCACCAACAGGATCGGGATGGCCAGAACGTAGAAGGCCCAGCGCCAGCCGTTGGGACCTCCGACCTGGGTCGCGATGAGGCCAACGAGCAGCGGGCTGGCGGCCATGGCGAAACCGCTGCCCATGCCCATGGCGGCGTAGAGACGGCCGCGTACGTTGATCGGGTAGGCGTCGGCCAGCAGCGAGCCGTGGACGCTTTGGGTGCTCGACTGCGAGATGCCGGCTCCGAGGCGGGCCAGGAAGAACACGAAGATGTTGATGGCGAAGCCCGTCGCGGCCACCATCACCCCGAAGACGACGGTTGCCCAGCCGATGATGGGTGGGCGTCGGTAGCGGTCGGCCAGCCACCCCATCGGGAGGATGCCCAGGACCAGGAATCCTCCCGAGATCCCCGCGACGAAGGTGATGGCGCCGGTCGAGACGTGGAAGGACGACTGGATGTTGGGGGAGAGGACGGCGAGACCGGAGGTCTGGAGGTTGTCCAGCGTGACGATGATCGCCAGGACGATGAAGGCTCGTACTCCTGTGGTGCGCAGACCGTCGCGCAGCGAGACTTGCTCCTCCCCCGCCCCCGGCAACATGTCCTCAGGGAAAAGGAACTCCGGCATGGACTCGGCCGTCAGTTGCCGCTCGGCAGCCGAATCCACCACCAGGTGGGCCAGATCCGCCGCGCTCATGTCCTCCGGGGGGCCGGGCGGGGCCGCCCCTCCGGCCGTTGCCTCGCTCATCGAACGCCCGGCTCCCGGCGCCGCCCCCGCGCGCGGCCGCCGGCTGATCGGCTGCGCGCTGGGGGGGTGCCGGGATGGATCATTTCGACCCCTAGCTTGACGCAGGAACGAGCGTCTCGCTCTTGGAGTCGTACTTGAAGATCGTCACCGGTCCGGTGGCGTACGGCTGGTTGGGGCCGAACGAGACGGCACCGAGGCCGGGGATGTCGGCATTCTTCAACGCGAAGCCCGCCTTGGTGAAGCTCGCCACCGTCAGGTTCTTCCCGGCCGCCTTCGCGATGTCGTCGAACAGCGCCAGGTACTGGCACGCCTCGACCACCGAGGTGTACGAGGTGTCCGTGCTGCTGCCGGCTCCGGGTTTCGTGGGGTTGACCGGCGGCGTGATGGTGTCCGACGGGTAGGCCTTCTTCACTGCGGCCACGCACTTCTGAATCGCCGGGTCCCTCCACTGCTGGTAGAACGTCGGCGCCGTCGAAGCTGCCAGGACGTACTTCAGGTACGGATTGGCACCCTTGGTCGACTCCACGTACGAGATCAGCGCCGACTCATCAGTCGCGATGTACAGCGGCTTGTAGGTGCTCTGGTTGTCCAGTTGTGCCCGGGGCCAGGTCGTCGAGCCCGAGCCGCCGACACCGATGACCACGTTCACCCCCGCGCTCTGGAAGCGCTGGGAGATCGACTGGACCTCCTGGTCGGAGGCGACGGCATCGGTGGACTGCACGCTGTCCTCGGCGGTCAGGACCACGGGCACGCCCAACTTCTTCAGATCGTTCTGCACGACCTTCACCTCGGGGGCGTCAGAGTCGGCGCCGTAGAAGATGGCGACCTTCTTGCCCTTGAAGTCCCCCGCCTTCTTGAAGGCGGCGAGCTGAAGCGGGTCGAAGTTGGCGTTCGGCGGGACGAGCGAGAAGTCCGGAGGCACGTTGGCGGGCAACGCGCCCGGCAGCGAGCCCATCAGCACCGGTGTGAGGTGGGTCTGCTGGTAGCAGTCCGGGAAGACCGGCGCGATGGCGACGAAGACGTGGTCGTCCTCGGTGAGCTGGGTGCACGACGACGTCGCCTCGGCCGGCACCGCCGGGTTCATCTCGGCCGTCGAGAGCACGAGCTTGCGGCCGTTCACCCCTCCGGCCTTGTTGATCATGCCGATGACGCCGTTGTAGGCGTCGGGAAAGCTGCCGTCGTTGATCGTGACGCCGAGGCTCTTCAGAGCCTCGAAGTTGACGTACGGCAGGCCGACAGCGATGGTCTTCGCCGTCACGCCCTGATCGGCGGGAGTCGCTGCCCCCGCCGTCGTGGGGCCGGCAACCAGCAGCGACCCCAGCGCCGTGACGAAGGCCGCTGTTCCGGCCCAGATTGATGTTCGGGTGCGCATGGCCCCTCCTTTTCGTGCGCGCCTCTCTCGAGGCTCGCCCCCTGGTCTTCCCCCTACGGATTGGATGTTGTACGACATGATTGCTCCCTAACTCCCGCTCGCGACGTCGGGTATCTGAATTGTGCAGCGGTGCGCGATGTCATCAGACGAACGCCCGATGAGAATTTCGTAAGAACCGGCGTCGACCTGCCACCCACGCAATCGACGCGGCGCCGGAGGAGAAAGGAAATTGAACATGTCGGGGACGAAGGCCTGGACGTCGTTCCAGTCGTCCTGACCGGGGTCCCAATAGGCGAAGGCACGGTCGTCGAGGACGAACTCCACCTCGGTGCTCTCGCCCGGGTCGAGAACGACCTTGCCGAAGGCCTTCAGCTCTTTTGGTGGGCGGGCGAGGCGCTGAGGCCCGGGCGCCACGTAGCACTGCACCACCTCGGAGCCGGCGCGGCTCCCGACATTGGCCACGGGGACGCGCACCGTGACCGTCCCCCCCGGCTGATGGGTCGTCGTCGACAGCGTCGGCACGCCCAAGTCGAAGGACGTGTACGTCAGGCCGTGGCCGAACGGGAACCGGGGCGCGATCGCGTTGTGCTCGTAGCCGCGGTACCCCATGAAGAGACCTTCGCCATACCGCACCTCTCCGTTCTCACCGGGGAAATTGGCGTGCGACGGCGCGTGCTCCAGTCGCATCGGGAGTGTGGTCGGAAGTCGCCCGCCGGGATCTGCGGTGCCGACGAGCACGTCCACCAGTCCCCCGGCCATCTCCTGGCCGCCGAACCAGCACTGCAACACGGCGCCGACGTCCTGCGCCCACTCCATGTCAACTGGAGCCGCGGCATTGACCACGACGACGGTGCGAGGGTTCACCGCGGCGACACGCCGGACCAACTCCGCCTGGCGTCCCGGCAGGGCCAAGGTCGTGCGGTCGCGTCCCTCCGTCTCCGTCTCCGCCGAGGTGCCGACACAGACGACCGCGACGTCGGCCTCAGCTGCGGCAGTGACGGCGCGCGCCAGAAGCGCTTCGCCGTCGGATGTCCGGAAGCCGACCCGGAAGCCGGCCAGGCTCGTGGCGCTGAAGGCATACTCCACGACCAGGTCGACCGGCACGCCCTTCTCGAAATGGACGTCGGCCAGAAGGTCCTGACTGGCCTGCCCGAAGAAGTCGTTCCCGCCCGGAGGGGGGCGATTGGTGAAACCGTCCAGGACGACCTCGTCGTTGACCAGGAGCCGCGCCAACCCCGCCTGGGCGAGGGCCAGTTGGAAGATCCCGGTCTCCTCGGGGACCACGGTCCCACTGACACGCATGGACCAGTCGCCGGCCGACGGCTCGAAGCTCATGCCGATCTTCATCATCCGGAGCTCAGTGAGACGCTGGGTCTCCGTCACGGGACCCTCGAGCGCAAGGCCGGCGTACGTCTCGGCCACGAAGCCGTCGGGCGCCCGGAGGACCGGACCGCCGACGACCATCGGCGACTGGGTGGACTCGCACCCTCGTTCGTAGACGGGCAAACGGTCGGGACCGAGCGCGCGGGCCAGCGCGTCGACCACGGTCTCCACGTGGTGTGGGGTCACCTGCGCCGACCCTCCTCCCATGATGGTGGGCGTCTGGGCGGGCGCACCCAGGAGGGCGATGCGAGCGACCGTGGGCGCAAGAGGCAGGACGCCGTCGTTGGAGAGCAACACGGTCGCCTCGGCGGCGGCACGCCGGAGCAACGCCTTGTCGGCAGGCGTGGGCGCCTTGGGGTCGGGTCCGGGCGCCGGTCCGTCGAGGGCCCCGATGCGATCAAGTCCCCCGAGCAGGCGGCTGACCGCGGCTTCAAGGTCCGCTTCGTCGACATCGCCGTTCTTGACGGCATCGACCACCGTCGAGCCCAGCCCTCGAGCAGGGCCGGGCATTTCGAGGTCGAGCCCGGCACCGAGCGACACCTTCGTGTCGGTAACGGCGAACCAGTCGGTCATCACCAGGCCTTCGAAACCCCACTCATCGCGCAGGATGTCGAGCAGGAACTCGGGCTGTTGCGTCAGCCAGCGCCCGTTCAGCCGGTTGTACGCCGTCATGATGGCGAGCGCCCCGCCCTCGCTGACGGCGATCTCGAACGGCACGAGATAGAGCTCGCGCAGGGAACGCTCGTCGATGACCGAGCTGATGGAGGCCCGCTCGAACTCGGCGTCGTTGCCGACGAAGTGCTTGACCGTGGCGAAGACGCCTTCCGACTGGACGCCCCGCACGTAGCCGGCGGCGAGGCGCCCCGACAGAAGCGGGTCCTCGGAGTAGCACTCGAAGTTCCGCCCGGCCAACGGCGAACGGTGCAGGTTGACGGTCGGGGCAAGCAGTCCCCGGCAACCGCGGTCACGGGCCTCCCTGCCGACGAGGGCGCCCAGCGCCTCGACGAGCGCCGGGTTCCACGTGGCGCCGAGCGCGGAGCCGCACGGGATGCAGGCGGACGGGGCGCCCCCCATTCCCGGGAGCGAATTCCCCCTGGCGCCGTTCGGACCGTCGGTCACGCGCACCTTCGGAATACCAAGTCGCTCGACGGCAACCGTGGACAGCATGTCCTCTCCCGAGGTGAGAGCGCCCTTCTCCTCAAGCGTTAACGTGCTCACCAACGCTTTGACATTCGCCAATTCACTGCCCCCGTACTCGCACTCTGATGTGACGAGAATGTGATTTTTGAGGACTATAAGAAATTTACGGCCGCTCCGCAAGGGGTAACGATCGGTACAATAACTGACCTGGCCGGCCTCTTTCAGTCAGGCTTTCGCCCGGCTCGATCGGGCCAGGTCAGGGGCCTTCCATGGCGTTGAACTGCTGGAACGCGTAGCTCCGTCCCGACGGACACCAAGGTCGAAGCGGTGCTTTTGACGACGCGCGGTCACTCCGGGTCCAATGACGACATGGCGGGTGAGGGCGAGGAACAGCAGGAGCGTCCGGGATTCTTTCGCAGCCGGGGCCGACCTTTCGGGGAGAACGCCGGGGCGGACGAGCACGCCCGACAACCCCGCGGCGACCTGCGCCGGCAGCAGATCATCGACGCCGCGGTCGAGCTCTTCGCCTCCAAGGGCTACCGCGGCACGGGGGTGGCGGCCCTGGCCGACCGCGTGGGTATGACGGCGACGGGACTCCTGTACTACTTCGGCACGAAGGAACGCCTCCTGCGCGAAGTGGTCGCCGAACGCGACCGCATGGAAGCCATCGACCCGGACCGGGCCTTTCCGCTGGACCTGACGCTCTCGAGCTTGCGCGACATCGGGAGGCACAACGTTGAGACCGCCATCCTGACCCGGCTCTACCTGGTTCTCGGCATCGAGAGCCTCGACGCCGACGACCCCCTCCACGACTTCTTCGTCGAGCGGTACGAAACGGGGCGGCAGTTCGTGCGCGCTCTGCTCAACGACGAGAAGGCGCAAGGACGCATCCGCCCCGACATTGACGTGGACCAGATCGCCCTCGAGGTCGTCGCCACCATCATGGGCGTCGAGTACCAGTGGTTCACCGATCCCGAACGCGTCGACCTGGCCGGAGCGATGGAGACCTACTTCGACGAACTCACCGCGCGGCTCGCTCCGCTGTAGCCGTCTTGTCACCGGTGGCCCCGGCGACGAGCGCACATCGACCGGTAGTGTCGCCCGCAAACCACCGCACGAGGGAGGAACGCGCGTGTCAGAGGAACTGGGCGCTGCAGGGCTGCGCTTCGAGCGCGAGGGTGCAGTCGCCTGGTGCGTGATCGACCGGCCCGAGGCGAGGAATGCGTTCACGCCGGCGATGTACTTCGGCATCAAGCGGGCCGTCGGAATCGTGAACGAGGATCCGGGCCTCGCTGCGCTCATCATCACCGGCACGGGTGACGTCTTCGCTCCGGGCGGGGACCTCGGCGGCCGCTCCGACCCCGGTGACGAGCCGACACCCGACATCGGGCACGACATCCTCCCGTTCCTGACCATCCGGGACAGCCGCGCGCCGGTAGTGGCCGCGGTCAACGGGATCTGCCAGGCCGGCGGCCTCCTCATCGCCATGTTGGCCGACATCGCCGTGGCGAGTGACCGGGCCACCTTCCGGGTGCCCGAGCTCCTGCGCGGCATTCCCGACGCCACCTATGCCGCCGTCCTACCGGCGCACGTCGGGCTGGCGGTCGCCCGAGACCTCCTGCTCTCCGCCCGGCGCTTCGATGCCGTCGAGGCGCAACGGATCGGCGTGATCTCCCGGCTGGTGCCGCACGAGCAACTCCGTGATGCCGCGCTGCGGGCGGTCAAGGAGATCCTCCAGACGCCGCCGATGGCGCGCATGCACGTGAAGCGGATGCTCAACGAGCGCTACGGCCTCATCGACTACCAGACGATGTTCTGGGCCCTGGCGGAGTCACCCGAGCCGCGCGAGGGGATGCGGGCATTCATGGAGAAGCGGGCGCCGAGCTGGGTGCCCGAGGAATTCGCGTAAGCGGCCCGGCCGGCCACGAAGGTGTCAGCCCTTGGCCGCTCCGAGGCAGAAGGTCGTGACGCGCTCGACCTCGCCACGTGTCGGTTGGACCTGCCGCCAGAGGCAGTCCGAGAGCATGCCCAGCGTGGCGTGGGCGGCGAGTGCGGCGTCGAGCTCGGGCACCGAGCTACCCAGTGCAGCAAACGGCTCGCGCAGGAGTGACGAGAGCGGCGCACTGGCGAAGTGGCGTCCTGCGGCCGGTCCCCCGCCTAACGCGCTGGCATTCCACAACACGGCCAGCGTTGTCGCCGCAATGTCCTTGTCGGCCTGGGCCAGGACACCCTGGACCCAGCGCCGCACCTGACCCGCCGGCATCGACTCCTTGGCCATCTGATGGGCCAGATAGCTCTGCAGGCGCTCGCCCCCGTCCTCCAAGATCACTGTGACCAGCGCATCCTTCGAGCGGAAGTGGCGGTAGAAGGCATCGTTGGAAAGGCCCGCTTCCGCCACGATGTCGGCCACCCGGGGCCGTGACGAGGTGCCGCAGCGGCGGATGACCTCGAGCGCGGCATCGAGCAGGCGGCGGACCTCGCTGACGTACTGGTCCTCCCGCTTGGACAGGGTGCGACGCACGATCCGGCCGGCCACGTCGTCGGGCTGGGCCGCGTCTGTCCGGGCCGCGTCTGTCCGGGCCGCGTCTGTCAGGGCCGCGTCTGTCAGGGAAGTTGGTATTGCGTTCTTGATAGTCAGAATCATATTCTGATTCCTGACCGAGGGAGGGTTGCACATGGCGTGGGACTTCGAAACCGATCCTGAGTACCAAGAGAAGCTCGACTGGGTGGACCAATTCGTCCGCGAGGAGGTCGAGCCACTCGACCTCGCGTTCCCACACATGCAATTCGTGCCGCTGGAAGGAAAGCGCCGGGAGGCGATCGACCCGCTGAAGGAGGAGGTGCGACGGCAAGGGCTGTGGGCCACCCACCTCGGGCCCGAACTCGGGGGGCAGGGATTCGGCCAGTTGAAGCTCGCCCTGCTCAACGAGATCCTGGGCCGTTCGCAGTGGGCGTCAGTGGTCTTCGGCTGCCAGGCGCCCGACACCGGCAATGCCGAGATCATCGCCCACTACGGCACCGACGAGCAGAAGGAGCGCTACCTCATGCCCCTGCTCAACGGCGAGTGCTTCTCGAGCTACTCCATGACCGAGCCGCACGCCGGCGCCGACCCGACGCTCTTCAAGACGCAGGCGGTCCAGGACGGCGACGAGTGGGTCATCAACGGATGGAAGTACTTCTCCTCCAACGCCAAGACGGCCTCTTTCCTCATCGTCATGGCCGTGACCAACACCGATGTCAGCCCCTACAAGGGCATGTCGATGTTCCTGGTGCCGACCGACACCCCCGGCGTGAACATCGTGCGCAACGTCGGGCTCTTCGGCGAGCCGGTCAACGAGGGCTCGCATGCGCTGATCCACTACGAGGACGTGCGCGTGCCTGCGGAGTCGCTGCTCGGCGGCGAGGGCCAGGCGTTCGTCATCGCCCAGACCCGGCTGGGCGGCGGGCGGATCCACCACGCCATGCGCACCATCGGCATGGCCCAGAAGGCCATCGACATGATGTGCGAGCGTGCGCTCAGCCGGGAGACCGCCGGCAGCAAGCTGGCCGACAAGCAGTTCGTGCAGGGCTACATCGCCGACTCCTACGCCCAGCTGGTTCAGTTCCGGCTGTTCGTGCTCTACACCGCCTGGGAGATCGACAAGTACAACGACTACAAGCGGGTGCGCAAGGACATCGCCACGGCGAAGGTGGTCATGCCCACAGTGCTGCACGACATCGCCTGGCGCGCCATGCAGGTGCACGGTGCGCTGGGCACCACGAACGAGATGCCGTTCATGGGCATGGTGCACGGTGCGGCCGTCATGGGCCTCGCCGATGGGCCGACCGAGGTGCACAAGGTCACCGTCGCCCGCCAGGTGCTGCGGGACTACAAGGAGAGCGACGACATCTGGCCCACCCAGTGGCTG
>DATAXG010000016.1:0-9996 GCA_036273055.1 Acidimicrobiales bacterium
GTGCGTGATCGCCTCATCAAACGAGCCATGTGCTACGCCCCGAAGCGAGGGGAGATCGCCTTCACCGTGCCGCTCTTCGATGAATTCATGCAGCGCTGGATCACCACCGAGTGAGGTCGCCCTCCACCGTCGAGCCGCCGAATCGGTAGTGCTGGCGGTCCATGTGCCGGGTCCACTCCCAGTACTGGTCGAGCGGCCACGGGGACAACGTGAACACCTTGCCCTTGCTGTTCTTGTAGTGGCTGTGCGTGATGGCGGGGTGGGACCACACGAGCTGGCCGATCTCCTCCTGGTAGCGGTCGGCGTAGTCGTCGTGTGCCTCTGGCCGCACCTCGCTCCACCTCGCACCTGACGCCAGCGTCTCGCGCATGGCCTCCAGGGCGTAGTGGACCTGGAACTCGGAGTGGTAGAAGAGGCTGGCACCGAAGGCCAGGTTCGTCCCCGGACCGTAAATGCAGAAGAGGTTGGGGAAGTTCGGCATCGTGATGCCGAGGTACGCCGTGGGCTCCTCGCCCCACTGGTCGTGCAGCGACGTGCCGTTGCGCCCCGTCACCCTCATGGACGCCAGGAACTCGTTGTGGCGGAACCCCGTGGCGTAGCAGATGACATCGGCCGGATAGTGGTGCCCGTCCGCCGTGACGATGCCGTCGGGCACCACCCGCTCGATGCCGGTCCGGACCAGCTCCACGTTCGGCCGCTGCAGGGTGCGCAGCCACGTGCCGTCATCCTGCAGAATGCGCTTGCCCGTGGCCGGGTAGTCGGGCACGACTTTTTCCAGCAGGTCCGGGTCGTCACCGACGATCGATCGGATTGACGCCACCAAGCCCACGGCCCGCTTGGCGTTGAGGGCGTTGATGGACTGGTGCGTCGGGTCCTCGTACTCGGGGTCGATGCGGTACATCTCCATCCCCGCCGCAATGCCGGCGAAGGTCATGACGAACCGGTACCACCGCCCGTAGAAGGGCAGGTGCCGCAGCGCCCAGGCGTCTCCGTCCGGCACGGGCGTGTGGTAGAGCCGGTTGGGCAGGATCCACTGCGCGGTGCGCTGGAAGATGGTGAGCTGCTCCACCTCGTCCGCGATCGCGGGACCTAACTGGAACCCGCTGGCGCCGGCACCCACGAGCGCGAACCGGGTCCCCTCGATGTCCAGGTCCTCCGGCCAGCGCGCCGAGTGGAATGCCGGCCCGCGAAAGGTGTCCATGCCGGGGATCGCGGGCAGACGGGGCAGATTGAGCGATCCGACAGCGCTGACGACGAAGCGCGCCTCGAGAATGCTCTCTACGCCATCCGCATCACGCGCGCCAACCCGCCACATCGACTCGCCCTCCCGCCATTCCAACTCGGTTACGGCCGTGCCGAAGCGGCAATGCGGCAACAGCTCGAACTTCTCCGCGATCGCGCCGAAGTACGCGCACAGCTCCGGCTGCTGGCAGTAGTACTCGCTCCAGAATGCCGCCGGCTCGAAGGAATAGCAGTACTGGTGGCTCCCGACGTCCACCCGGGCCCCGGGGTACCGGTTCTCCCACCAGGTGCCGCCGGGGCCTCCGTTCTGGTCGATGATCGTGAAGGGAAGTCCGGCCTGCTTGAGGCGGATGCCGGCGAGGATCCCGCTCATCCCGCAGCCGATGACGACGACCAGTGACGCTGCCCTCTGGACCTCGGACACCTCGTCACCCCACGTGATCTGTCCGCTGTCGCCACCGTCGAACTGCAGATCATCGAGGAGGAGGCCGGCCAACCGGCCCTCGACCGGACGTCGCCCCAGGAACCCCATCATCTCGCGGAGCAGATCCTGCGAGAGCTCGACCGGAATGCACCCCCCGTCGCGGTAGGCGGCAATGGCCGGGAGGGCACGGCGGCGCACCTCGGCCATGTCCTCCTCCGACATCCCACCCTGAATGTCGAGCGACATGCCCACATTCGGCTGGATCTCGCCCCGCACCCACGACGGGTCGCCGGTCATGTGCACCAGCGAGCACAGCAGGGCCGGAATGCTGACCTCGCCGAGCGCGTCAGCGATCGCCTCGTCGTCGTCTTCGAGCGGCTCGCCGGCGAATCGATTCCTGGTCACGCGGCACATCCTCGCCGTCGGCTCAACGAAAGGCAATCCTCTGTGAACACCGCCATCCGACCGACGAACAAAGACCTCAGTCTTCGCCCGGCCGTTCCGCCGCTGCACCGGCCCAATGCGCCCGCAGGTCCTCCAGCCAGCCCGGGAACTCGAGCGGTGGGTCCGGAAGTCTCTCGGCGCCTTGCGCGGCCAGCGCCGCCTCAAAGGCCTCGGGCTCATCGCCCCAGCTGCGCGGGTCGCCCATCATCACCTCGAACATGACTGCGCCCTCGGAGCCGGCCACCACCGGGCCGAAGGCGGCCCCGAACGGGAGCTCAATGTGGGTCCCCGCCGGACAGAGGCGACCGTCGAAGCTGACCTCACCCTCCAGGACGAAGACGACGTGGGGTGAGAAGTGGCCGTGCCGACGCACCACCATTCCCGGGTCGTAGCGGGCATAGATCGTCAGGTACTGGGGGTCGGGCGAGAAGGCCAGCCACTTCTCCCAGACCTGGGAGACGGAGCCGTCGGCGTTGCGCTGGGCCTTAATGGCCTGCCACGGCACCTCGGGGTCGTCGAGATGGCGGAAGGTCGGTTCGAGGCCCTCGACCTTCGGCGACGGCGGTGTCGGCGCGGTCTCGGCCATGGGACGCGAGGTTACGCCGCACAAAGTATCTTTGCAAAGAGCTATCTCCTTCAGCCCGTCGCCCGATGCGCCGCGCCCACCCTTCCGGAGCCGCCCATGACCACCCCCATCACACCCGCCGAGGAGGACTTCCCCCTCATCATCTCGGTCGACGACCACATCCTCGAGCCCCGCGACCTGTGGGGGCGCGAGCTCCCCGCCTCCCTGCGCGAGCGAGGACCTCGCTGCCTCCGGGAGAAGACGAAGAGCACCTTCAAGGGCGGCACGCTCACGATGGAGCGCGGCATTGACGACGGCACGTGGACCGACGTCTGGATCTTCGACGACCTCGTCATGGGCACCAACCGCCTCCACGCGTCCGGTGGCATGCCGCTCGAGTGGCACCAGAACCTGCCGGCCGTCTACGAGGACTTCCGCCCGGGCGCCTACGACCAGACGGCCCGCCTGCGCGACATGGACGCCAACCACCAGCAGGTCGGGATCAACTACCCGAACACGTTCCCGCGCTTCGCGGGCCAGGGCTTTGCCGAACGGGCGGACAAGTCGCTCGCGCTCCTCTGCCTGCAGATCTACAACGACTGGATGATCGACGAATGGTGCGGCGGAGCCGGGCGGGGCCGCCTGGTCCCGCTCACCCTCATCCCGCTGTGGGATCCCGTGGCCGCCGCCAGCGAGGTCCGGCGCTGCGCCGCCAAGGGCAGCCACGCCATCGCCTTCAGCGAGAACCCGGCCAAGCTCGGCTTCTCCTCGCTCTACACCGGCGACTGGGACGTGCTCTGGTCGGCCTGCGAGGAGACGGAGACCACCATCTCCATGCATATCGGTTCTTCCTCGTCGATGCCGACCACGTCCGCCGACGCCCCCCTGGCGGTGTCCATGTCGCTCAACGCCCACAACGCGCAGGGCTCGGTGTGCGACTGGGTCTACAGCCGCACGCTCGAGCGCTTCCCGACACTCAAGCTCGCCTATGTGGAGAGCCAGGTCGGCTGGATGCCCTTCCAGTACGAGCGCATGGACGGCGTGTGGCACGAGTCGGTCGGTGAGGTCGACCTGCCGAATCCCCCGTCCACCTATGTCCGCGGCCGTGTGTTCGGCTGCATCTTCGACGACCTGCACGGCCTGCGCAGCCGGGAGGAGGTCGGCATGGAGCACATCCTCTTCGAGTGTGACTTCCCGCACTCCAATGGTTCGTGGCCGGACTCGCGCCGCCGGGCCTGGGAGCTCTCCGCCAAGGCCGGCCTCGACGCCACCGAGGTGTACCAACTCGTGCGCGGCAATGCGATCGCCGTGTACGGCCTGGAGCGCTTCGGGATCAGCGAGTGACGCCAGCCGAGGCCACGGTGGGGGCGATGCGCCCGGACACCTGGACCCGGGACGGCGAGTCCGGCCTCATGGCGCGGCTGGTGGCGCTCCAACTCGTGGCCGGCCAGCAGCTCGAGTCCGTGACGGCCGCCCATGGACTGGCACTGGGCGACTACCTCGTGCTCGCCGTGATCCGCCGCGCGCCCGGCGGCGTGTGCGCTCCCTCCACGGTCTGCGACATCTTGCGGCGGGCGTCGGGCGGCATGACCCTGACGCTCGACCGGCTCGAGGCGGCCGGGTGGCTGACCCGCGCCCCCGATCCCTCCGACCGTCGGCGGGTGTCGCTCAGGCTGACCGCGGCGGGCCGCAAGCTCACGGTCGTCGTGAACGAGGACCTCCACGCCTGGGAGCGGTCAATCGCAAACCGGCGCCGCCTCGCTCCTCTGGTCGCCTCCATCGACGAGCTGCTCGGCCTGCTCCAGCCCGGCGGGGACTCTTCGGTGTCCTGACGGCCGTGACGACCCACAGGTCCGACGGCTCAGTGCCCGAGAGTTCAGGGTCCGACCTCAATGCCGAGATACCGCTCGAACACCTCTTCTCCTTCGAGCTCGGACGCCGGACCCGAGTGGACGACCTGGCCGCGGTTCATGATGTACGCGGTGTCGGCGAGTTCGAGTGCCCGGGTCACGTACTGTTCGACGAGCAGCAGGGCCGTTCCCCCCGCCACGATCTGCCGCAGCGCGTCGAACACCTGGTCCACCAAAAGCGGCGACAGCCCGAGCGACGCCTCGTCCACCACGACGATCCTCGGATCGGTGAGGTAGGTCCGGACGAGCGCGAGCATCTGCTGCTCGCCGCCGCTGAGGCTGCCCGCCTGTTGTCCGAGGCGCGCCGCCAGCACCGGGAATTGATCGCCCGCCTTGACCAGGCTCTCCTTTTCCTTGCCCTTCGGCGAGTTCAAGACGATGTTCTCCTTGACGGTGAGCGAGGGGAAGATGCCGTGGCCTTCGGGCATGTGGCACAGACCTCGTCGGGCCATGGCATAGGGCTTGAGTCCCGTCACGTCCTCTCCGTCGAGCAGCACCCTGCCGCTGATGGGCTTGATCAGGCCGGAGGCGGCGCGCAGGGTCGTCGTCTTTCCCGCGCCGTTGGGACCGAGGAGTGCCACGACTCCCGAGTCGGGGACCGAGAGGGAAACGTCGCGCAGGACCACCGTCTCGCCATAGCCGGCCGTGATCCCCTCGAGCTCAAGCATCGGTCCCTCCCGCCGGAGGGATCGCACCAGGAGGAGACGCAGCAGTGCCAGCCGCGCCAGCCGCAGCCGACTCGCCGTCAGCCATGCCGATCTCTGACCCGAGATAGGCGTTCCGCACGACCGGGCTGGCCAGCATCTCGGCTGCCGTGCCCTCGAAGACCATCTGTCCGAAGTCGAGCACGTAGATGTTCTGGCAGACCTGACGCACCAGCGCCATGTCGTGCTCGACCAGCAGGATACCGACGCCACGCTCGGCGACCGCGCCGGTCAGGATCTCCCCGAAGCGTCTCGTCTCGCCGGCGTCGAGCCCTGAAGATGGTTCGTCGAGCAGCAAGAGGTCGAACGGCCCGGCCAGCACGCGCGCCAGCTCGACCATCCGGCGCTGGCCGGTCGGGAGCAGCCCGGCCTGGAGGTCCGCCAGCGGTCCGATGCCGGTCAGCTCCATCGCGTCCTCGACGGCTCGGCGCACGGTCACGCGCTGCGCTCCGCTGCTCACCAGCTGGCGGGCGGGGTTCGCGCCGGCCAGCGAGGCCTCCCGGCCCAGGGCGACGTTCTCACGCACCGTGAGGGAGGAGAACAGCTCGACCCGCTGAAAGGACCGGCCGAGGCCGAAACGGGACCGTCCAGCGGGTCCGAGTGACGTGACCTTGCGTCCGTGCAGCATGATCTCGCCATCGCTCGGCCTGACCAACCCCGAGCAGGCGTTGAACGTCGTCGTCTTCCCCGCGCCGTTGGGCCCGACGAGGCCCGTGATCGACCCCATCGGCGCCGCAAGGGTGACGTTCTGCACGGCGCTCACGCCACCGAAGCGGACGGAGAGGCCTCGGACCTCCAGCCCGATCGTCTCTCCCGGGCGCTGGTCAGCCGCCGCCACGTCGGCCGCGGCGACCGCGGCGGCGACGTCGAGGCGGCCGTCCTGGCGGGAGGCGTCTTCCTCTGTCGTGGCGGCGTCCGCCACGGCGCGTCGGACCTGCTCCGTGGTCACCGCCTCTTCCGGCCGGCGACCGCCCAGACGATCGAGGAGCTGCCGGACGCGCAGAGGCACCGTCGCCGTCCTGCTCTCGAAGACGGCATACGCCGCGGCCGTGACGCCGAAGAAGATCTGGAGATACGTCGTGACGTTGTTGGACGTGAAGTACCCGGGAATGATCGACACGCCCAGAGCGGCGAGCAACGCGTACCACGGCTCTCCACCGATGGCGATGACGACCAGCGCGACGTACACCAGCGAGAGGAAGGGGTCGTAGTCGGCCCCGACCGCGTAGTGGAACTCAACGGCGATCAGGGCGCCGGCCAGGCTCGCGAACGCCGCGGAGAGGCAGAAGACCAGGACCTTGATCACATTGGTCGTGGCGCCCTGGGTCTCGAGCGCGAGCGGCGAGTCCGCCAGCGCGCCCAGGAGGCGACCCAGGCGGCTGCGCTGGACCACCATGATGACCGCGGTACTGAGGACCGCCGCGATCAGCAGGACGTAGTAGAAGCCCTTGTCCGACGCGAGCGACAGCCCGAAGATGGTGACGTCCGGTCGGGGCGCGGGTATTCCCGACGTCGTCACTCCGAACATGAGGTTCGTCGAATAGAAGAGGTACTGGAGCAGGATCCCGAAGCCCAGTGTCGCCAGGGCGAGGAACAGGCCCGACAGCCGGATGGCCGGGATCGCCACGATCGCTCCCACCGGCACCGCGACGAGCATGGCGAGCAGCAGCGCCAAGAGCCATGGGAGGTGGTAGCTGTCGGTGAAGTGTGCGAAGGCCGCCGCACCGACCGCGGCAAAGGCGAGGTGGCACAGCGAGATCTGGCCCGACACGCGCACGAGCAGTCCCAGCGACAGCAACAGGATGGCGTCGGCCAGGAAACTGGCCCAGATGGCCAGATTGTCGCCCACCAGATTCGGGACCAGGCACAGGACCACGAGCCCGATGGCGAACGTGGCGCCCCGGACCCGCCACGGCGCATACCAGGACTTCTTCACGGGGAGCGTGGTCACGACCCGGCGCTCGGCCAGCTTCGCCTTCGGCGTGACGCACAGTGCCAGGAAGAGGACGATGAAGGGGATCGCGGGCGGCAGGCCGCTCAGCCATGTGATCGAGCCCGAGTACTTGGTGGTCAGGGACCCGGCGATGCCGACGAGCAGGCCCCCGAGGAAGGTGAGGGGCAGGCTCGAGAAGCCGCCGATGGCCGCCGCCCCGAACGCGTAGACCACGAGGGTCGAGATGATGACTGCGTTCAAGCTCAGACCGGGCGCCAGAAGGAGCCCCGCCATGGAGCAGAACGTCATGGAGATGATCCAGGCCCAGCGCCGCACCCGGATGGGGTTCTCGCCCGTCATCGACAGCAGGTCGGGGTTGTCGACGACGCCGCGCATGGCGTAGCCCATGCGGACGGACCGGAAGAACCAGTAGAGGACCGCGGTTGCGATGAGCGAGATGATCGTGACGGTGATCTGGTCCCATCCCACGTTCACGCCCAGTATCGGAACGGTCGACGTAGGCAGGAACGGTGGGAAGTTCACCTCGTTGTTCCCGTACCAGAGCTCGCCGACGCCCAGGACGATGAGCAGGAGGCCGACGGTGGCGACCACCTTCAAGGTGGCTCCCACCCGTTCGAGTGCCCGCCCGAGCAGCTCCATGAGCAGACCCTCGGCCGGGCCGATGACCAGGACGCACACGGCGGCGGCCAGGCCCCATGGCCATCCGTGTTCGTCGTGCAGCCAGTAGAAGACGAAGACGGTGAGCGCGGCGATGGCTCCGTAGGCCAGGTTGAAGATGCCCGACGTCTTGTAGGCGAGCACGAGACCGACGCCAGCGAGCCCGTAGACCGCACCGGTGGCGAGGCCGATGACGATGAACGGCAAGAAGTCCTCCATCGCTCAGCTCACCTCGCTCGCTGATCCCCTTGCCCGCTCCCCATGGCCATGCTCACGTCCTCCACGACGAGGTTGCTGTGCCGACACAGGACACTAAGGGGTCGGTATAGTCCGGGAAAGCGATGGGTGAGTGTCTGTTCGGACCACCGGACGGGGATAAATGGGGCGACGGTGTGGTGAGACTCCGTCTGCGAGGGCCGGGGGCCAAGGGGGTGCACGTGTTCGTACGCGTGAAGAAGATGTCGGCAGCACTGGCGATGGGTTCGCTTGGCGTGGCGGGTGCGGTGAGCGTCGCCGTGACGCCCGCCCTACCTGCAGGTGCGGCCAGCTCGTCGAGCACCGTCACGATCGCCGACCTGTGCAGTTGCACCGGGCCCGAGGCCTCATCGATCAGCCAGACCTCCGACACCATGCAGGCCTGGGCTTCGTGGGTGAACGGCCACGGCGGCCTGGCAGGACACCAGGTGCACCTGGTCATCCTTGACGACGGCTACAGCGCGGCCAAGGCCCTGACGAACGCCGAGACGGCCATCAACCAGGATCATGCAGTCGCGCTCTTCGACAACAGCGACGAGGATCCGTCCTTCGCCTCCACCGCCCAGTCGGCACACGTGCCGGTGCTCGGCGGCCAGGAGAGCGACTCGGGCTACAAGAACTCCGACTTCTTCCCCGCCGGCGCCACCTTCAACTACACGAACTCTGTGGGCGCCATCGTCGCCAAGGCTGCGGGCGTCAAGAAGATGGCTGCGGTCTACTGCGTGGAGGTCGCCATCTGCGCGGAGTCGGTCCATCAGGGCGAGCAGGTGGCGGCGCACTATGGGATCAAGTACGTCTACACGTCGAGCATCGGGTTCGCCGCCCCGAACTACACGGCCCAGTGCCTGGCGGCCAAGCAATCCGGAGCCACCGCAATGACGGTGGGCGACGCCTCCTCGGTGGTCGAGCACGTGGTCACGGACTGCGCGGCGCAGGGGTACACCCCACGCCAGCTCTCGAGCGACGGCACTGTGGCAGCTGCGTGGCTCAAGATCCCGGCCTTCAACGGGAACATCGACACCCAATCGGACAACCTGTGGTTCCTGCACAACTCCGCGACCTCGACGATGTATGAAGCGCTGAACAAGTACGCGCCGCAGGTGCCCAGCGGGCCCAACTTCGGTGAGATCGTGCTGCAGTCCTGGTCCGACGGCGCTCTTGCGCAGGCCGCCGTGAAGGCTGCCGGGGCCACGGCCTCCACGCCACTGACCTCGGCCGAGATTCTCAAGGGCCTGTATGCGCTCCCCACGGGCGAGACGCTCGGCGGATTGTCCCCGGCCCTGCACTTCGTCAAGGGTCAGCCTGCCAACAACAGCTGCTTCTTCCAGATGGGAATCAAGAACGGCAAGTTCGTGGCCCTCCACGGCGGGACGACGACCTGCGCTCCGCTCGTGAAGGCGGGAACGTTGCCGACCACCCACTGAGCCGCACCTGCCTTCGGGGCCGCCGATTTGAGTCACTCTTCGTTGGTAGTCCTTGGCCGCGTCCAGTACACGCCGTGAACGCCGCGCCGACCGGCGTGGGCGCCCACATCCCGCCGGTGGCCTGGACGAATCCGGCTCTTCCGGAATGAGTGGGGATTCGCCACGGCACTGACCTGACCGAGCATCCACCACAGGGGCCAGGGGCCCCGACATCGTGACTGCTGTCTAACGGCATGCACGAGGAGGCCCCTGGCAATGGACGACGGTATCGGTCTAGCGGAGAAGATGTTGGGACTGCCCGGTCTGGTGGTGCTCGAGGTCAATGATGTGCCCGGTGAAGTCGTCGTGTGCGCTGAGTCCACGCGGCGAAAGGTGACGTGTCCGTCGTGTCGGAGACGGGCAGAGGCGCACGATCGG
>DATAXG010000017.1:0-17896 GCA_036273055.1 Acidimicrobiales bacterium
ACTTTGCCATACGCAGGTAGGTTGATCGGCCGCATGGGTGTCCGTTCGTGGTCTCGGGATGATCGGATGCCCCCGTGATCGGGAACAACGGGGCGCTGCCCCTCCCGATGTCGGGCTCCCTGCCTCCTGACCTGCAGGGGACCCTGTTCCGGGTCGGGCCGGCATGGCCGTGGGGTCTGCGTGATGTGGACCAGACCGGCGGGGACGGGGGCGGCGCAGAGAGCGGTGCGGAAGGTGGTGGTGGCGGCGGCGCTCTGGAGGCGGCCGGCGCCCTGCACGCCGTGGAGATCCGGGACGGCCAGGCCGTCTGGTATCAGCGCCGGGAGTCGACCGCGGATGCCGGTGTGTTCTGGCATGCCGGATCCGTGCTCGCCCTCCCCGAATTCGGGATCCCATTGCAGTACTCACGGTTCTTGGAGCCCGAGGAGTTCGGCAGCGGGCTGACGGTCTCGATCGCGTCGCACGTCCACCGGCTGGCCGCCGACGGCGCTCGGGTCCTGTTCGGGGTCGATGACGACAGCGGTCGGGATGGCGGCGGTGGGGTCGAAGAAGGGGAGGGGACCTTCCTGCGCATCGGTGAATGGGATGCCGCCGGGGCGCTGCGCTCGGCCCAGTCGGTCGAGTTGGAGCGGGCCACCTGGCAACACGACATCGGGATCACGGCGACCCACATTGTCTTCGTTGAGTCGCCGACCACCCGCCTGGCGCACAGTGGCATCGGTGCTCGGAGCGCCGTGCCCTTCGGGTGGGTTCCCGGAGCGGAGGGTTGGATCGGTGTCGCGCCTCGCAGCGGCGCCGGATCCGATGCGGCTGCCGATGCGGCTGCCGATGCGGTGCGATGGATACGGCTCGATCCCTGTCTGGTGACGCACGTGCTCGGTGCGCACGACGAGGACGATGGGGCAATCGTGCTCTACGTCTGCTGCTATGGCGTCCCGGAGGTGGGACAACCGGTCGACCTCTCGGTGTCGGTGGTTGCTCCGGCCGGCGTCGCGCTCTCGGGGATCGGCGGGACCCTGGGCGTGTTGGAACGGTGGCGGATTGTGGGCGACCGGGTGGAGCGCACACAGGTCGACGAGCGCTCAGTCGAGTATCCACGGATGGACACGCTCTGCGAGGGCGCGGCCTTTCGCTACGGCTATTCGCTCGAGACCGCATGGGCTGCGGTTCCCTCGAGGTCGGGCGTGCCGCCGGGCGGCCCGGACCGGCCCGATCGCTGGAGCGCAGAGGCCGGGCCGGTCGGTCTGCTGAAATTCGACCTGGCCCGGGACGAGATCGCGTCGTGGAGCCCGGGTCCCGGACGCACGCCGAGCGAGCCGCTCTTCGTTCGTGCGGTCGACGGGCACAGCGACGACGAGGGCTGGTTGCTCACCGTCGTCGATGACGCCAACCGTGGCGCCAGTGACATCTACGTCCTCGATGCCTCCTCCCTCGGTCGGCGGCGGCCCGAAGCCGTCATCCACCTCCCGGTACGGCTGCCCGTGCGCAGTCATGGAGAGTGGGTCCCCGCCGACCGGTATCGCTGAGCGCCGCCGGGCTCCCGCCCGGAGCCATGGTGCGCGGTTGCCACACTTCGCCGCAGGCCGCGACCGTTCACCGTCAGCATGGCACCCGCCCTCCTCAAAGACGGACCCCGCCCCGGCACGGTGTCGCGGCGAACCGAGGCGCTGGTCTCGAGCGTCGCCCAGCACCACCGTGCGATCTCGGCGCATCAGAGCCAGCTCCTCACGGCGGTGGCCGAACTGGACCGGCGACGAGCATGGCGCGTCGATGGCGCCACCTCCATGGTGGCCTGGCTCGTGCAGCGATGCGGGGTCTCGGCGGCCACCGCCCGCGAATGGGTCACGGCGGCGGTCAAGCTGCCGTTGCTCCCAAAGATCGCCGATGCGCTCTCGCAAGGGAAGCTCTCGTTCGATCAAGTGAAGCCGCTCGTCGAAGTGGCCAGGCCGGACACGGACGCACGGCTGGCCGAAGAGGCGACGCACTGGTCGGCCAAACAAGTCCGCGAGCTCGCGCTGGCGGCCCGGAACCAGTCCGACGAGCGGTCGACGGGGTTCTATGCGCGCCGCTTCCTCCGCTTCGACGACCGGCGCCGGACCCTGACGGGGACGCTTCCCGAGGACCAGTACGTGGTCGTCAAGAGTTCGCTCATTGCCCGAGCCGCCAGTCGACGTGGGCGAGACCGGATGCCGTTCGATCAGCGGATGGCCGATGCCTTGGTTGCCCTCTGCAAGGGCGACGCGGCCGACAACGGCACAAGGCCCGGAGCGCCAAAAGCGACCGGGCAGGCGGGCGGCGCCCGTCGCAACCGTCCGACCGTGGTCGTGCACGCCGACATGGCATTCCTGGCCGGAGCCGAAGGCGGCGCCGAGCTGGATGTCATGGGGCCCGTGTCGCGAGAAGTCGCCCGCAGGCTCGCCTGCGATGCAAAGGTCCTCGTGTCGGCCGATGGGACCGACGGTCGCAGCCTCAACCTGGGCCGGACACGCCGCGACCCGAGCGACGGCCAGCGCCTAGAGATCAGACGTCGCGACAAGGGCTGCAGGTTCCCCGGCTGCACCCACACCGAGTTCACCGATGTCCACCACGTGCGGCATTGGATCGATGGCGGGGCGACGGATCTCGAGAACCTCGTCGAACTGTGCGATCAGCATCACCGCTGCGTCCACGAGATGCGATGGAAGCTCTCGGGAAACGCCAACGTCGAATTGACGTTTCAGAGCCCAACCGGGCGACGATCGACCTCGACTCCCTCCCCAGGGCTTACTGCAGCGCGAGACGGACCGCCTGGTTGATCGCATCGTGCAGCGCAACATTCCGTGCTCGCCCAGGTACCTTGACGCGCACGAGCGCGGGCGCCGGTGCGGCCAACGCCACCTCGAGCTGCGAAAGGGCCGAGATCTCGTGCACGTCCAGTCCGAACCCGCGCGCGATCGCGCCGACATCGCTGGTGGGGGGCGTGCCGAAGAGTTGTTCGAAGACGGCAGTCTCGACAGAAGTCGCCTGGGGCAGGAACGAGAAGATCCCTCCCCCGCCGTTGTCGAGCACGACGAAGGTGCACGGGACCTCCGGAAGGTTGACCAGCCCCGAGACGTCATGGAGAAACGTCAGGTCGCCCATGAGCGCGACGGTCCGGGCACCCTGTCCGCTGCCGGAGGCCGCGATTCCCAGCGCGGTCGATACGACGCCGTCGATCCCGTTCACTCCCCTGTTGGCCAGAACGCGGGGTGGGGTGGGGTTCGGCTCGGCGTACCATTCGAGATCCCGGATCGGCATGGATGCCGCAACGACGAGTGTCGCACCCGTGTCCGCCGCGTAACGGTGCACGGCTCGGGCCACCAGCGGCTCGCTGAGATCGGCCCCGAGAACCTCGGCGATCGCCGACTGGGCCTTCGCTTCCCGCTCCCGCCAGGAGTCGAGCCACTGCGGATCGCACGGCGCCGAGGTGGCCAGTGCAGCGTCGAGCCATTGGTCCACCGCACACTGATGAAATTCGGTTGCCACCCGTAGCGGATCGGCCCACTGGTGCAACGGATCGACGATGATGATCCGAGCGCCGGCCACGGCAGCGTGTGAGACGAACGACCCCAGGGCGCGGGAGAGCCACGGCGTCCCCAACAGAACGATGCACTCTGGCAGCGGGGGCTCCGTGCGGACGATGGTGTCCGCGGCGGCGATAGAACCCTCGAACCGGCTCCCCGAGAGCGGGTCGGCCAGAACAGGCCAACCCAGCGTGCCGGCCAGGCCCGCGACGCGGGTGGGATCTGCTCGCCGCGACCAAGGGCCGCCCGCAATGATCATCCCCCTCCCCCGCAACGGCGCCATCTCGATGGTGGTGGCCGTCACCCGTGAGCCGTCGCTCACGACCACCTGCGGGCCCTGACGCAGTGGGAGGGGTGCCGACGTCCCGGTCAACGGCTCGCGGAACGCCAGATTGAGGTGCACCGGCCCCGGACCACTCGGCCCGTGCGTCGCCTCCTCGAAGGCCCGGACCGCCAGAGGTCTCCAGGTGTCCTCCTGACCTTCGGTGGGCACGCCTGGCGCGTGGGCCCACCGGACGGCCGCGGCGAAGAGGCCGCCCTGCTCAATGGACTGCGGCGCACCCGTGTGATGCAACTCGGGAGGGCGGTCGGCCGTGCAGACGATAAGTGGGACGCAAGCGTGGTGGGCCTCGACGACGGCCGGGTGCAGTTCTGCGGCAGCCGTGCCGCTCGTCACGCAGATGATCGTCGGCTTGCCCGTCGCCATGGCCAACCCCAATGCGAAGAACGCCGCACTGCGCTCGTCGAGGCGGACATGGATGCGGAGCCGCTCAGCCAATGGCAGTGCCAATGGGGTCGAACGCGAGCCGGCACAGACGACGGCATCGGTGACCCCGAGCCCGACCCACTCATCCACCAGGGTGGTCGTGAAGGTGACCTGTACGCTCACCCGACGTGCCACTCCATGTCGAGGTGCGCGGTTCCGGACCGCCGCTGGTCCTCCTGCACGGCTTTACGCAGACGGGACGCCTCTGGGGCCCGTTCGCGGACCTCCTCGCCGAATCCCACACCCTCGTGGCGGTGGACCTGCCCGGTCACGGTGATTCCGGTTCGGTGCGCGCTGACCTGCCGACGACTGCTGGCCTCGTGGTGGAAGCCGTAGAGAACCAGGTCGGCGCGGCACCGTGTGCGCTTCTCGGCTACTCGCTCGGCGCCCGGGTTGCCCTGCACGTGGCGCTCGGTGCCGATCTGCCGTTGCGCCAGGTCGCCACCATCGGCGTCACTGCAGGCATTGAGGATCCGGCCGAGCGGGAACGCCGCCGGCAATCCGACGAGAGCCTGGCCGATGAGCTCGAGGCTTCCGACGATGTCGAGAGTTTCGTCGACGCGTGGCTGCGTGGGCCCCTTTTCGAGCGCCTGGAGCTGGGCGGCGGCGCACAACGGTCGGAACGGATACGCAACCTCCCGGCCGGCCTGGCGTCGAGCCTGCGACTGTGCGGGACGGGCACCCAAACACCCTTGTGGGACCGACTTCACGCCTTCCCGTGCCCCGTCCTGGCCCTGGCCGGGTCCGACGACATTCGCTTTGCCTCGCACTCGCTGCGTGTGGCCCGCCTCGTGCCGCACGGTGTTGCATCGCTGGTCCCGGGCGGCGGACACGCCGTTCATCTGGCCCAACCCGAGCAGACGGCCCGGATCGTGCGTCACTGGCTCGAGGCGGCCGGTCCGGGCGCCGCATGAGGGGATGACACTGAGCGCCTCAAAGGAGCAGCCCGACGGCCAGGAGCGCCCCGGCGAGGATCTGGAGGCGGGCCGTCGTTCCCAGCATGGGCAGTAACGCCCGCGCTTCCTGGTCCCCGAGGGCCAGGCGAGCCGGCGCAATGGCGACCGGGAGCGCCAACAGCGCCAGGAGCGACCAGGGCTGATAGCTGGAGACGATCCCGATGGAGAGCGCCACGCCCATCAAGGTGAAGCAGTACAGCAGTCCTGCTCGCCGACGACCGAGGCGCACTGCCAGCGTCTTCTTGCCTGATTCGGTGTCCGTGGCGATGTCGCGCAGGTTGTTGGCCTGGAGCAGAGCGGCGGCGAGCAAGCCGACTGGCACCCCGACCCAGAACACGAACCACCAGTCGTAGCGATAAATGAAAAAGTGCCCGGCCGACGAGACGATGAACGGGGCGTGTTGGACGTAGGCCGAACCTGCGGTCGCCACCAGACCGAAGAAGACGAAGACGAAGAGCTCGCCGAAGCCGAGGTACCCGTAAGGGCGGGGTCCTCCGGTATAGGCCCAGCCCGCGATGCCACAGACGAGGCCGACCGGCACGAGCCACCACGTGACACGGGCCGCCAATCCGAGGCCGGCCAGCGCTGCGATGCCGAAGGCGATCAGGGCGGCGAGCTTGACCTCTCGTACCGAGGCCAGCTTGCCAGCCACGAGCCGCACGGGTCCGACCCGGTGCTCGTCGGTCCCGCGCACGCCGTCGGCGTAGTCGTTGACGTAGTTCGTCCCGATCTGGATCCCCAGTGCCACGATCAAGGCCAGGACGGCGTTCAACCACGACAGCTGGCGGTCGAATCCGGCACACGCCGCGGCGTGGCAGGAGCTGGAGCTCAGGGACGTCGTGATGACGAGGCGTCCACTCGAGAGGTAACCCGCTGCGGTGCCGACGACCACGGGGACGATTGCGGCCGGAAGCGTGCGCGGGCGCGCGCCGGCCACCCACAGCTTGAGCGGAGGGCTCACGGGCGACGCGGGACGCGCGATGAGTCCGGAGCCCGGCGCTCCACGAACGCGTTCCGGCCTTCCTGTCCTTCCTCGGTCATGGAAAAGAGCATGGTGGCATCACCGGATCGATGAGCCGTACGCCCCGTCGAAGTTGCCGACCTTGGGCCCGGCTCGGACGGATCGCCACCTGGTATCGGATGTCCCGAAACGACCCGCGTGACTCCCGGGCTTGAAGTGGGAGCGAACGGAGCTCGTCGAGGGGATCAGGGGGCCTGCCTGTGACCAGGGTCTGCACAGCGGCCTACGCTACTGGCCGGTGCCTGAGCTCGTCGCACTCGACCTTCCCGGTGGTAGCGGCTTCGTCGATGCGTTGCGCGCAATTTGGGATACGGGCGATGCCGCTGCTCCGCTCGACCCACGGCTTCCGCCCGTGGCGCGCCAGGTCCTGCTCGATGCGCTGCGCCCGACGCGGATCGTCGGCTCGGACGGAGAACACCATGCGCTGCCGTACGGTGTCGGTGTCGAGGACGGTGACGCCTTGGTCGTCGCGACCTCGGGCACGTCGAGTCAGCCCAAGGGTGTGGTGCTCACGCACGATGCCATCGCCGCGTCAGCGACGGCGACCTCGACCCGCCTCGGGGTCGATCCCGACCGGCACGTGTGGATGGCCTGCCTTCCGCTCGCCCATATCAGTGGCCTGGCCGTTGTCACGCGCGCGATCGTCACCGGGACGCCACTCGTGGCGCTGCCGGGGTTCGAAGCCGAGATGGTCGAAGAGGCGGGGCGTTCCGGCCGGGTGACGCACGTGTCCTTGGTCACGACCGCGCTGCAGCGACTCGATCCTTCGGTCTTCACGTGCGTCCTCCTCGGGGGGAGCCGGGTGCCCGACACCCTCCCGCCCAACGTCGTAGCCACCTACGGCATGACCGAGACGGGTAGCGGTGTCGTGTACGACGGGTGGCCGCTGAAGGGAGTGGAGGTCGCGTTCCGCCCTTCACCGCAGGTGGACGGTGGGCGGGCGGTCGAGGGCGATGGGAACAGCGGGGAGATCCTGTTCCGGGCCTCCATGCTGCTGCGCTGCTACCGGGACGGCACCGATGGGCGAGTCATAGGACCAGACGGCTCAACCGACTGGTTCGCCACCGGCGATGCCGGCCACCTCGACGCCGGGGGAAAACTCGTCGTCTCGGGCCGGATCGACGACGTCATCACGACGGGTGCCGAGAAGGTCTGGCCCGATCTGGTGGAGCGCATCCTGGTGGCGCATCCCGGCGTCGCCGAAGTCGCCGTCTGGAAGCGAGCCGACCCGGAATGGGGCGAGAGGGTTGTGGCCTGGGTCGTGCCGGCCGACGATGGCCCCTCACTCGAGGAACTCCGGCAATTGGTCACCGAGGGCATCGCCGCCTGGGCCGCCCCGAAGGAGCTGGTCCTCGTCGACGACCTGCCCCGCACTGCAGCGGGCAAGATCCGCCGACGTGCGCTCGAGGCGCCGTAGCTCGACTCGTCGCAGGTCCTTCAGGCCAGATTCCCGGGCGCGCTCTCGGACATTCGGGCGTTGAGGAGGGTCAGCTTGTCCGGATTTGTCACGGAGCGCACCCCGACGATGGTCCCGTCCATGATGTCCAGCACGAGCGCCGCCACGACGGAGCCCCGATCCACGAAGACCGTGGCCGGTTGTCCGTTGAGGACGGTGGCACGCGGGACGCCGTGCAGCTTCTTCGCCACATTGAGCAGGAATCTCGAACTGCGGTATGGGCCGACCACGGGCCGCATGGCCGCGCGGACCTTGCCCCCGCCGTCGGTCCAGACCACGACGTCGTCAGAGAGCATGGAGAGGAGACCCGACAGATCGCCCGTCGCGCAGGCCACCAGGAACCGATCCGTCAAGGCGCGACCCTGACGCAGATCGGCATCGAAGCGTTGGCGTCGCTCCTCGATCCGCTTGCGTGCCCGGGCCCCGAGCTGGCGGCAAGCCGCTGGGGTCCGCCCCAACGAGCGAGCCACCTCCTCGAACGAATAGCCGAAGATGTCGTGCAGCAGGTAGGCGGCGCGTTCGAGCGGCGTCAGTTCCTCGAGCAGCACCAAGAAGGCCAGTGACAGCGAGTCGGCCTGCTCGACCGCGTCCTCTTCGTCGACCACCACCGGTTCGGGCAGCCAGGGGCCGGCATAGGTCACGCGTCGGGCTAAGGCTGAATCGAGCTGGTCGAGGCAGAGGCGGGTCACGATCGTGACGAGATAGGCGCGCACCGACTCGACGTCACGATCGCTGCGGCGCAGCCAGCGCAGAGAGGCGTCCTGCACGACGTCCTCCGCATCGGCGCCGCTGCCCAACATTCGGTACGCGATGCCGAAGAGGAGCGAACGGTACTCCTCGAACGCCGCCGCGTCGGCGTCGAGATCAGGCGACGGCATCCGAGCCGACGGCCCGCATCGGGATCTCGCAGTTGTCCGAGAAGCCCTGGCTGCGCAGACCGAGCCCCGCATTGAAGCGTGATCGGAAGTTCTCCAGCGCGACCCAGGCGGCAAGTTCCACGAACTCCGCATCACTGAGGTGGGTGCGGACGCGGACGGCCAGCGCGTCCGAGACCTCGGCGGGGCTGCCGCTCGCCGTCTCCGCGTACTCGAGCACCACGCGCTCTCGCTGGTCGAACAGGTCGCTGGTCCGCCAGGCGCCGACGGCCCGCACCTTGGCCGGGTCGACACCCTGGTGCATCCCTTCGAAATAGCCGTAGTCGACGCACCACGAGCAGCCGATCTGCATACCGGTGGTCTGCACGGCGAGCCAGCGCAAGGTCGGATCGAGCTTCTTCCACCCGAATTGGACCGCTGTCTCCAGGCTGCCCATGGCCACGAGGACACCGGCGTGGTGCGCTGCGGCCTCAGTCGGCTCGACCATCTGGCCGAAGCGGCGCTTCGTATATCTCGTAGCCAGGCGGGCGATCAGACCGCTGGGGTTCTCTTGCAACGGGACGTGAGCCATGGGTGCTCCCTTCGTCAGCACTGTGCATTCTCTGTCATCCGTTCAGACGAAACAGCATCCCGAGATGTGACAAGGCAGGGCGGACGGGCCGGCGCCCCTATCGAAACAGCGGGGTCAGCGGATCAGCCCACACCACCCGAGGGTTGTGCTGTCGTGCCGCCGTCCACCACGAATGTCTGCCCGGTGATCCACGAGGCGGCGTCGGAGGCGAGGAACAACGCCGCGGTGGCGATGTCGTCGGGCAGGCCCAGGCGGCGCAGGGGGATGTGGGCGGCGATCCGGTCCTCGCCGGGGCCTTCCCAGAGGGCGGCCGCCAGCTTCGTCTTGACCAGGCCCGGGGCCAGCGCGTTGACCCGGACATCGGGTGCCAGTTCGAAGGACAGTTGCCGGGTGATGTGCAGCACCGCCGCCTTGGTCACGTTGTACCAGCCGATGCCGGGTTCGACCCCCATGCCGCCGATGGAGGCCACGTTGAGCACCGAGCCCTGCAACCCTGCCTTCACCGCCGCAGCCGTCCACACCAGGATCGCCAGCTGGTTGACCTCGAACGTCTTCTGCGCCCGGACCACATCGATGTCGATCATGGGGCCGAAGTAGGGATTGGTCCCCGCGTTGTTGACCAGGATGTCGAGCCGGCCGAAGCGGCCCAGCGTCTCGGCCACGCAGGACCGGGCGTCCTCGGGCTTGCCGACATGGGCCGTGGTCCAGGCGACCCGCTCCTCGGCTGCGCCTCCTGCCACGAGTCCAGCGACCGCCTCGGCCAGGTCGTCCGCTTTGCGGGACGTGATCATCACGTTGGCACCGGCCTCGGCGAAACGGGCCGCCATGGCCAGGCCGATCCCCCGGCTGCCTCCGGTGATCAACGCTGTCTTTCCGTTGAGTTCGAGCTCCATGGCCTGAGCCTTGCACGGCGCCGGCCGTGTGCCGCAGCCCCGGCAAGGAGCCGTAGCATCGCTCTCGTGAACCACCTGGCCGACGAGACCAGCCCGTATCTCCGCCAGCACGCCGACAACCCTGTGGAGTGGTTCCCATGGGGGGACGAGGCCCTGCGCCGGGCACGCGAGGAGGACAAGCCGATCTTCGTCTCCATCGGGTACGCCTCCTGCCACTGGTGCCACGTCATGGCGCACGAGAGCTTCGAGGACCCGGACACAGCGGCGGTCCTGTCCAAGTCGTTCATTTCTGTCAAGGTCGACCGCGAGGAGCGTCCCGATCTCGATGCCGTCTACATGGCGGCCACCCAAGCCCTGACCGGATCCGGCGGCTGGCCTATGTCGGTCTTCTGCACTCCCGACGGGCGCCCCTTCTACGCCGGGACCTACTTCCCCCCGGTCGACCGCCAGGGGATGCCTTCGTTCCGCCGCGTGGTCGAGGCGCTCGGGGACGCCTGGAGCAACCAGCGGGCCGAAGTGCTCGAGCAGGCCGACGCGCTCGTCGGTGCCGTGCAGCGGGAGCTCCGCTTGGCCGAGGCACTGAGCAGCGAGGCGTCGGCGGGTGGAGGTGGGAAGCCCGTCGCGGTCCCGGTACGGCGGCTGGCCGGCGCGACAGCCGACAGTGGCCCCGACCCCGCCGCTCTGGTCGAACGCGTGGTCTCCGGGATCGCGGCGGGCTTCGACCCCGAGTGGGGTGGCTTCGGAGCCGCGCCCAAGTTCCCGCGGCCGAGCCTCGTCGAGCTCTGCTTTCGTCAGGCCCGGCGCGGCGGGTCCGATGCGGCACAGGCCCGGCAGATGGGCCTGCGCACGCTCGACGCCATGGCGGCCGGCGGCATCTACGACCACCTCGTCGGGGGATTCTGCCGCTACGCGACCGATACCCGCTGGCTCGTGCCCCACTTCGAGAAGATGCTCACGGACCAGGCCCAGCTGGCCCGTGCCTATCTGCACGCCTGGCAGGACGGCGGTCGAGCGGAGTATCTCGGCGTCGCCACCGAGACCCTGGACTTCGTGTTGCGCGATCTTTCCACCCCCGAAGGCGCGCTCTACTCGTCCTTCGACGCGGACGCCGGCGGCGTGGAAGGCGCGCATGCCACCTTCACCATCGAGGAGCTGCACGAGATCCTCCCCGCCTCCCTCGTGGCACCGGCAGCCGACTGGTACGGAATCACCCCGCGCGGCAACTGGGAGGGGCGCTCCATCCCTGTCCGCCCTGTCGGGGCACCGCTCACGCGCCCGCCCGCGGTGGAGGAGGCCCGCCTTCTGCTGGCCTCGGCCCAGGCCGAGCGGGTCCAGCCGGCCCGCGACGAGAAGGTGTTGACCGAATGGAACGCCATGACAGTCGCCACCCTCGCCGAAGTTGCAGGCGTCACCGGCCGGGCTGACTACGGCCGCCGCGCCGAGGAGATCGGCGAATTCCTCTGGGCCTCCATGTACGCCGAAGGGCGTCTGATGCGGAGCTGGCAAGGCGGCCGGGCCCGCCATCTCGCGGTGGCGACTGACTACGCGTGGCTCGCCGAGGCCTCGTTCCGCCTGTCCGAATGGACGGGCCGGTCGCTCTGGCGGGAGCGCGCCGTACAGGCGGTTCACCAACTGCTCGACCTGTTCTGGGACGACGCGTCAGGGGGGTTTTTCACGACGGGGAGCGACGCCGAGGCCCTGGTGGTCCGTCCGAAGGAGTTCCTCGACGGTGCTGTTCCCGCCGCCAACTCCGTCGCCGTCGCCGCGCTGCTCCACGCCGGGGCCTTCGTCGACGATCAGCGGCTGGAGGAGGCGATCGAGCGCACCGTGACACTGGCCGGCCCGTTGCTGGAACGCCACCCCGGCGCACTGGCCGATATGGTCGCGGCGCTGCCCATGTGGACTGGGCGCAACGAGATCGTGGTCACCGGCGACCGCCCGGACCTGCTCACCGAGTTGCGCCGGCACTGGATGCCTGCCGCCGTCGTCGCGTGGGGTGAGGACGATGGCGGGCCGCTCTTCGCCGGGCGTCCAGCGGAGCCCGGCATGGCCTACGTCTGTCGGGGGCGGTCGTGCCGGATGCCCACCGCGGACACCGCTACCCTGGCGGGCCAGTTGGAGGCTCTGACCGCATGAGCGGTCCCTCCATGGATCCGAAGACGGACAACGCCGGTGGCAACGCGAGGGCTGGCAGCGGAGAGGTCGGCGACGCCATGCACGATCAGATGGAGCACGAGGTGGACACCGGCAAGGTGGCAGCGCAGCGGCGCACGCCGGAGACCACCGCCGACCCGTCCCGCCTCCTCCGTCGCTCGGCCCGGCGCACGGAACGGGTCCCCACGGCCGGCGGCTCGACCCTCCACCTCCTCGTCCTCTCATCGACCGTCGAGGACACCACTGTCGTGGATCTGGCAACCCGCACCGTCATGCGCGTCCGCGTGCCCTGGCCCGAAGGTCACGAACCGGACATCAGCACCTTTGACGTCGTGGAAGTGACGCTGGCTGCCGACCCCGAGCGCGACGACCTGGCCCGTCCGGAGGCGACCACCGTGGCCGATCTGCCACGCCATGTCGGCACGCTGCGGGGCCGCCATCTACGCAAGCTGCTGCGGCGGCTGGTGGCCTCCCCCGACGGGCCCCTTCTCGGCTTCCCCGGGCCCTCGGCTCCGTACTGGGAGTTCCGGGGCTTCCGACCTTCAGTTGCGCTCATTGAGCCGACCCGGCGGCCGCAGCTGATCCGGCGCCAGGCCGACGGCACGACCTGGGTCCGCTTCGGGTGGGACCGCGACGACGTCTGGCTCCCGGTAGAGGACCGCAACGCAGCCCGAGCCCTCGATGCGGCCCGGCGTGAGCGCCTGAGCGGGAAGAGCCTCGCCACCGCTCTGGGGTTCGACCCGCAATACCTCTTGGTGACGGTCAGCCCCCCGCGGGACGGCCACTGCTACAAGGTGTGCGCCGCCGTCCTGCCTCGGGGCTGAGTCGCGGGCGCCCAGCGTCGAGCGGTGCCCGTCAAAGCCGGCTCAGCGGCCGAGCTTGCCCCCGGCCAGGTCCTCGGCCATGGCCCAGCCGAAGGCGACGAGACGGTCGCCGCGGTCGGCCTTGAAGCTCTCGAAGTGCGTCTCGACGCCTTCGGGGATTTTGACCTTGGGGGCGAAGAAGTCCAGCCCTCCGGCGACGGAACCGTCGCCCTTCAGGACGAAGGTGCGGTCGTCGAGCCGGCTCTCGCAGCCGAAGCGCTTCGAGAGGCGACGGGCCCAAGCCCGCTCCTCGCCGGAGCACTTGTGACCGGGAAAGGGCACGACGTCCTGGAGCCCGTTGAAGGCCCGGAAGCCCTCGGGGGTCAGCAGGCGGGTTCCCAGCAGGACATCCTCGTCGGGGAAGGCCAGCAGGGCCCGGCGGTACTGATCCGCCATGATGCCCTTGAGGGCCGCCTCGGCCCGTGACGTGCGGTCGACCAGCGCCAACCCGACAAGCAGCGAGGGGGTCCCGCCGATGCGCTCGAGGGTGCAGAACGAGTAACCCCGAAGCTTGTTCCCTTCCCGCGCCTGGGTGATGAGCACCCACTCCTCACGCTCTTTCGACAGATAGCCGATGTCGAAACCGGGTGGCCGGTCCGCACAAATATCCGCCATTTCAACAAGCTCAGCGTCGCTGAGCGCAGTGCAATCCTTGGTGCTCACTACGATCGGCATAAGGTCAGTCTACTGGTTGCGCTCCGTGCGTTCCCAACCGGCCCGGCGCTGCAAGGGGCGGTACCGGCCTGCTACAACACACCTCGTACCAGCTCAGAGGCTATTTTCGCCGCCCGATGTCGTTGTCTCAGGACAGGACGGCGCTCTGGCCCAGCAGCCGCTTGAGCTCCCCCACCAGTCCGTTCCGGCAGTCCACGTTGAACTCGGGCGGGAGTTGCAAGACCTTGGACCCGACGTGCAGCAGGACCGGTGACGGGCCCGGATGCCCGCTCAGCACGTCCTTGAGCCCGTCGACCTTGGCGTCGGTGAGCACGCCGAGGGGCAGGGCGATGTGGAGGTCCTCCTGCCCCCGCTCGAGGATCGGACGGGACACCTCCATGCAGACGATCTTCGGCTCCTCCTCACGCGTGTCGAGGCGCCCCCGCACGACCAGGATGGCGTCGTTCTCGATCAGGGCGCCGTACTCGGCCATTGTTTTGGGGAAGACGAAGACCTCCATTGCGGCCTGGAGGTCTTCCAGTACGAACCGGGCCATGAGATCGCCCTTCTTCGTGTACGAGCGCTTCAGTTCGGTCACCACACCGCCCACCGACCGGACCGGGGCCCGGTCCCCGACCGCCGTGTCGTCCTCGCGCATGTCCGAGAGGGTGCAGTCGGTGTGCCTGGCCATGGCCGCCTCATAGCCCATGAGCGGGTGATCGCTCACATAGAGGCCGAGCATCTCCTTCTCGAAGGCAAGGCGTTGGGCCTTGTCGAACTCGGTGTCGGGGATGGTCACCTTGACCCCGCCCCACCCCGGATCGGCCTGCTCGTCCTCGAAGGCGGCGAAGAGGGAGGTGATTCCGAGGTCCTGCTCCTTGCGGCGCTCGATCGTGCGGTCGACGATGGACTCCAGGACCAGGCACAGACCCTGGCGCGGGTGACCGAATGAGTCGAATGCGCCCCCCTTGACCAGCGACTCCATGGTCCGCTTGTTGAGGACCACCGGGTCCACCCGGGCGCAGAAGTCGAAGACGTCCTCGAAGGCACCGTTGGCGCTGCGCTCGGCCACGATCCGCTCCACCAGGCTCTCGCCCACGTTGCGCACCGCGGCCAGCCCGAAGACGATCGACTGCTCGGGACGACGAGTGCCGTCCTCGGCGACGCTGATGTCCGGCGCGAA
This sequence comes from Acidimicrobiales bacterium, assembly GCA_036273055.1. Lineage (GTDB taxonomy): Bacteria > Actinomycetota > Acidimicrobiia > Acidimicrobiales > RAAP-2 > Bog-473. The sequence goes on from DATAXG010000017.1 coordinate 14,935, forward strand.
CTCGGCGAGCGAGCGGTTCACGTCGGGCACCAACACCTCGATCCCCATCGACCGGCACTCGGCAAGGTAGACGGCGGTCTTGTCCTTGTTGTCCTTCACCGATGTGAGCAGCGCCGACATGTACTCGACCGGGTAGTGCGCCTTGAGCCACGCCGTCTGATACGCCACAAGCCCGTAGCCATAGGAGTGCGACTTGTTGAACGCGTAGTCGGCGAAGGGCTCGATGATGTCGAAGAGCTGCGTCCCCAGCTCCTCGCCGTAGCCCTCCGCAATGCACCCGGCGACGAACTTCTCGCGCTCGGCCGCAATGAGCTTCCGAATCTTCTTCCCGCAGGCCTTGCGGAGGTTGTCCGCCTCTTCGAGGCTGTAGCCCGCGAACTTCTGGGCGACTCGCATCACGGACTCCTGGTAGAGCATCAGCCCATAGGTGTCCTTCAGGATGGGCTCGATGTCCGGGTGCAGGTACGTGAGTTCCTTGCGCCCGTTCTTCAGCTCGGGATAGTCCCGGTGCATGTTGGCGGCCATGGGGCCCGGGCGGTACAGGGCCACGAGCGCGGCCACGTCGTCGAAACTCGTCGGCGCCAGGGCACGCAGGGTCTGCCGCATCGCCACGCCTTCGAGCTGGAACACGCCGATCGACTCGGCACGCCGCAACATCTCGAGCGTCGGCTCGTCGGTCAGGTCGACCCCGTCGATGTCGGGCCGCGCACCCGTCTCGGCCTCGATCAGGTCGAGTGCCCGCTCCATGACGGAGAGGTTGCGCAGACCGAGGAAGTCCATCTTGAGCAGCCCGAGGTCCTCGACCCCGTGCATTTCGTACTGGGTGACGATCGGCGCGTCCTCGGGATTCTCACCGGCGCCCGGCTTCCGCTGAATGGGCAGGTAGTCGGTCAGGGGGTCGCGGGAGATCACCACGGCGGCGGCGTGGATGCCGTCCTGGCGGCGCAGCCCCTCGAGCCCGAGTGCGACTTCGATGACCTCCTTGGCATCGGGGTCGACGTCGGCCATGGTCCGCAGCTCGGCGGCGGCCGCGTACCCCTCCTCGTGCCCGTCGGTCTTGGTGATGCACGCGTGCAACGGTGTGTCGCGACCCATCACGAGTGGCGGCATCGCCTTGGCGATGCGGTCACCGACGATGTACGGCTTGCCGAGCACCCGCGCCGCATCGCGCACGGCGGCCCGGGCCTTGATCGTCGAGAACGTGATGACCTGGGCGACGCGGTCGCTGCCGTATTTCTCGGCCGCGTAGCGCATCACGTCTGAGCGGTAGCGCTCGTCGAAGTCCATGTCGATGTCGGGCATCTGCTTGCGACCGGGATTCAGGAAGCGTTCGAAGAGAAGGTCGTAGCGGATCGGGTCGAGATCCACGATCTTGAGGCAGTAGGCCACACAGCAGCCGGCTGCCGATCCCCGGCCCGGGCCCACGCGAATGTTGGACTCACGAGCGAAGCGGATCAGGTCCCACACGACGAGGAAGTAGGCGGCAAAGCCCATGTTCCCGATGACGCTCAGCTCGTAGTCGAGACGCTCCACTACCTCGGTCGGCAGCGATGCGCCGTAGCGCTCTCGCGCTCCTTCCAAGGTGAGGTCTCGCAGGTATGCCAGCGCCCTCTCCTCGTAGGTCTCGCCGCTGAAGTGATCCGGCACGGGGAACTCGGGCAGGCTCGGCTTGCCCAGCTCGATCTGCACGTCGGCCCGCTCGGCGATGAGCAGGGTGTTGTCACACGCCTCGGGGACGTCGCGGAAGAGATGGCGCATTTCGGCCGCCGACTTCAGGTAGTGCTCCGTGCCCTCGAACTTGAATCGGTTCGTGTCCGAGATGAGGGCGCCCGTTTGCACACACAAGAGCGCGTCGTGGGCGACCGCGTCCTCACGGTGGGTGTAGTGGCTGTCGTTGGTGGCCAGGAGCGGCGCGTCGATGCGACGGGCGATCTCGATCAGTTGCGGATTCGTCCGGTGCTGGTCCGCGATGCCGTGGTCCTGCAACTCGACGAAGAGGTTCTCCTTGCCGAAGATGTCCTGCAGCCTGGCCGCCTTCTTCTCGGCGCCCTCGACGTCACCCGCCAGGAGGGCCTGGAGCACCACACCACCCAGACATCCTGTGGTGGCGATCAGCCCCGTGTGATGACGCTCGAGCAACTCCCAGTCGACCCGGGGCTTGTAGTAGTAGCCCTCGAGATACGCCGCCGAGGACAGCTGCATGAGGTTGCGGTAACCCTCGACCGTCTCGGCCAGGAGGGTGAGGTGGTAGTAGAGCTTCTGCCCGCCTTCGACATCACCGCCGGTGTCGTCCACCCGGCCCCGGCGCACCGGGCGCTCCGTGCGCGACTCGCCCGCCATGTAGGACTCGGTGCCGATGATGGGCACGACCCCCTGGTCGCGACAGGCCTTGTAGAAGTCGAGAACCCCGTACATGTTCCCGTGGTCCGTGATGCCGAGCGCGGGCTGGCCGTCGGCCACAGCGGCCGCCACGAGGTCCCCCACCCGGGCCGCCCCGTCCAGCATGGAGAACTCGGTGTGGGTGTGCAGATGCGTAAACGACCGCTCCGACACCGGCCCTCCTTTCGTTCTGGGACTACACCGGTGTCATTCGCCCGGGACTTAGCAATGTACTCCGCTCCTGCGCGTGAACCACTGACCGACGCGGACTCACTGCACTCACAGGTAGGCGCCCGTCCGTCCCGACTCCCCGGCCGACGGCAGGCCGCGCTGGCGCATCTCTTCGAGCTGGGCCCGGGCAGCCATCTGCTGCGACATCAGGGTTGCCTGAATCCCGTGGAACAGCCCTTCGAGCCAGCCGACCAGTTGGGCCTGGGCGATGCGCAGCTCGGCGTCGCTCGGTGCTTCGTTGCCGAACGGCGGGGCCATCCGCTCGAGCTCGGCCACCAGGTCGGGCGACAGCACCTCGGAGAGATCGCGGATCGATTGCTCGTAGATCTCACGCAGGCGCACTCGGCTCTTC
>DATAXG010000018.1:0-31904 GCA_036273055.1 Acidimicrobiales bacterium
CGGCGTGCTCATGCGCCGGATGCGCAGGCGGCTGCCCGCCTCGTCGATGAGGTCGATGGCCTTGTCCGGCAGGTAGCGGTCGGCCAGGTAGCGGTCGGCCAGGTTGGCGGCGGCGACGAGGGCCTGGTCGGTGATGCTCACCGCGTGGTGCGACTCGTAGCGGTCGCGCAGACCCTTGAGGATGTCGATGGTCAGCGCCACCGTGGGCTGGTCGACCTTGACCGGCTGGAAGCGCCGCTCGAGCGCGGCGTCCTTCTCCAAGTGCTTGCGGTACTCGTCGATGGTCGTGGCACCGACGGTCTGGAGCTCACCGCGCGCCAGCATCGGCTTGAGGATGGAGGCGGCGTCGATGGCACCCTCGGCCGCGCCGGCCCCGACGAGGGTGTGGATCTCGTCGATGAAGAGGACGATGTCGCCCCGCGTCCGGATCTCCTTGAGGACCTTCTTCAAGCGCTCCTCGAAGTCGCCGCGGTAGCGGCTGCCCGCCACCAGTGCGCCGAGGTCGAGCGTGTAGAGCTGCTTGCCCGTCAACGTCTCCGGCACCTCGTTGGACACGATGCGCTGCGCCAGGCCTTCGACGATGGCGGTCTTGCCGACACCGGGCTCGCCGATGAGGACGGGGTTGTTCTTGGTGCGGCGCGACAGGACCTGCATCACGCGTTCGATCTCTTTTGCACGTCCGATGACGGGGTCGAGCTTGCCGTCGCGGGCGAGCTGCGTCAGGTTGCGGCCGAACTGGTCGAGGACGGGCGAGCCCGACGGGTTGTCGCCCGAGCTCGACCCCTGGCTGGCGCCCACGGACTCCTTGCCCTGGTTGCCCGACATCAGCTGGATGACCTGCTGGCGCACGCGGCCGAGATCGGCTCCGAGGCTGACCAGCACGGTGGCGGCCACGCCCTCACCCTCACGCACGAGGCCGAGGAGCATGTGCTCGGTGCCGATGTAGCTGTGCCCGAGCTGCAGCGCCTCGCGTAGGGACAGTTCCAGCACCTTCTTGGCCCGAGGCGTGAATGGCGGCGAGCCACTCGGCGCGGTGCCGGCCATGCCGATCGTCTCTTCCACCTTCTCGCGCACGGCCTCGAGCGAGATCCCCAGGGACTCCAGGGCCTTCGCCGCGACGCCCTCTCCCTCGTGGATCAACCCGAGGAGAATGTGCTCGGTGCCGATGAAGCTGTGGTTGAGCAGGCGCGCTTCCTCCTGCGCCAGCACCAACACCCTCCGGGCCCGGTCGGTGAAACGTTCGAACACCCTGACCGCCTCTCCTTGTTCCTCTTGCTTCTCGGCTCAGTGTACCTGTGGCCTTAGTCCATCACGCCGCAGCCATTGCATCCCGCATCCAGGAGGAAAACCCCGGATGGGCACCATTTCTTACGTCCCCTTCTACCTGGTAGTTGTCGGGATTCGGCACTCGTGCCCTAACGTTTCACCCAGTGAACCCCACAGAGGCCCTCGGCCTGCCCCGCCTGCAAGAGGGACTGCGGCGTCTCGAACCCCTGCTCACCGCCTCCGTAGTCACCGGTGACAGCTTCCTCGACGAGGTCACGACCCACCTGATCGCCGCCGGGGGCAAGCGGCTTCGGCCCCTGCTGGCGCTGGCCGTGGCCACCGGCGGCAGTCGCGAGCCGACCGAGGACGACCTGATGGGCGGGGTGGCGGTGGAGCTGGTCCACCTGGCCTCCCTCTACCACGACGACGTGATCGACGAGGCCACCATCCGGCGCAACGTCGAAAGCGTCAACAGCCGTTTCGGCAACCTGGTCGCCATCGTGGCCGGCGACTACCTGCTGGCCCGCAGCGCGGCCATCGCCGCCGGCCTCGGGGTCGACATCGCCGAGCTACTGGCGGACACACTGGGCCGGCTCTGCCAGGGCCAGGTGACCGAGGTGCGCTCCGCCTTCCAGATCGGGCGCAGCCGCGAGGACTACTTCGCCTCCATCACGGGCAAGACGGCCGCGCTCACCGCGACCTCGTGCCGCATCGGCGCGCTGACGGGCGGGCTGCCAGCCGCCGAGGTCGACGCCTGCACGGAGTTCGGCCTCTGCTTCGGCATGGTCTTCCAGATCCGCGATGACATCCTCGACATCACCGCCACCGACGGCCAGTTGCAGAAGCCGGCGGGACAGGACCTGGCCGAGGGCATCTACACGCTCCCGGCTCTGGTGGCGCTGGCCGATCCCGACGGCGGCCCCGACCTGCGGGCCTTACTGGGGCAGCCCCTGGCCCAGCCCGAACGCGAGAAGGCACGCGCCATCGTGATGGCCTCGGCCGGCATCGCCGAGTCCGTGGAAGCGGCCCGTCGCTACGTCGACGACGCGCAGCAGGCGACCGCCGGCATCACCCAGCCCGAGCTGCGGGCGGGGCTCTCCCGGCTGGCGGCCGAGTTGTTGAGCGACCTGCCGGACTGACCTCGACCGTCGGCCAGCCGTGGTGCCGCTCGACCCGGTCGTGGACGATGGCGCACACGTTCCGGCCAACCGGCGGGAATTGGCTCCGATCTGGTGCGGAATTGGCCCGGAATTGCGAGGCGGCCACCGCGGGGTCTCCCCCGGCGGTGACCGCTCGCTGTTGAAGGGTCGGCGCAGGTCAGCCGGCGCAGGCCGCCTGGGCCTTCGCCAGCCGGGCGTTCACCTTGGACTCACGGTTCTGGACCCTGGTGATCCGCTTGGCGATGGCGTCGGCGCGCTTCGTCCTGCCCGCCGCCGTGGCCTTGGACTCACGGGCATCCGCCTTCGGCACCCACGTCGAGACCTTGCCCTCGACCTTCTGGACCCTGGCCTGAATGGCCGTGAGCTTGGCGCACCTGGCCGGCGTGGCAGTGCCGGTCGAGCCGGTGGTCGGGGTCGACGCGCCGGCGATGCCGACCGCGCCGAAGGTCAGGGCACCGGCGACTGCGGCTCCCGCGATGATGGTGCGAAACATGGTGTCCTCCTTGGACCTCTGGTGCGCTCTGCACCATCGACCGCCGTCCGGCGGCATGACCCACACTGCAGGGCAGATGTCAGGGAACCGTGATCGGGAGTTGAGGGAAACTCCCGGCGCCTAAGGAGATCGGAAGAGATCAGGCCCGGGGGGCCGATCCGGCGGGTCAGCCCCGATCCGGCCGCAGCGTGGGGAACGCGATGACCTCGCGGATGTTCGCCACGTCGCCCAGCAGCATCACAAGCCGGTCGACGCCGAGCCCGAAGCCCGACGTCGGTGGCAGCCCGTACTCGAGGGCACGGAGATACTCCTCGTCGACCTCACCGGGCGCCTCCTCGTCGCCGGCGCGCGCCGCGGCCACCTGGTCCTCGAAGCGGGCTCGCTGCTCGTCGGGATCGGTCAGCTCGCTGAAGCCGTTGCCGAGCTCACGCCCGGCAACGACGGGCTCGTAGCGCTCGACCAGCTCGGGCCCGTCACGGTGGCGGCGGGACAGCGGTGACACTTCGGCCGGGTAGTCGATGACGAAGACCGGTCCCCACAGCTCGGGCTCGGTCGTCTTCTCGTAGATCTCGAGCAGGATCTTGCCCGGCCCCCAGGCCTCATCGACCTCGATGCCCACCTCGCGTGCAGCCGCCGCCAGCTGGGGCCGTGGTGTGCGCACGTCGATGGCGAGGCCGGTCGCCTCGGCGACCAGCTCGGCCATGGGGGCTCGGCGCCACGGTGTCGTGAGGTCGAGGTCGCGCCCGCCGTAGGTCAGCTTCGTCGTCCCGCGCACATCCATGGCCAGCCCGGCCACGAGCTCCTCGAAGACGACCATGGTGTCGTTGTAGTCGGCGTAGGCCTGGTAGAGCTCGAGCATCGTGAACTCGGGGTTGTGCCGCGGCGAGATGCCCTCGTTGCGGAACACGCGGGCGATCTCGAACACCTTCTCGAAGCCGCCGACGACGAGCCGCTTGAGATAGAGCTCTGGAGCGATGCGCAAGAAGAAGTCGGCATCGAGCGCGTTGTGGTGCGTCACGAACGGGCGCGCCGCGGCGCCGCCGAGGATCGGGTGCAGCACGGGCGTCTCGACCTCGACGAAGTCCTGGGCCCACAGGCGCTCGCGCATGCGCTGCACGACGCGACTACGCAGTTGGAACACGTTGCGGGTGCTCTCGTTGGCCCACAGGTCGACCTCGCGCTGGCGGGATCGCATCTCGGTGTCGCTCACCCCGTGCCACTTGTCGCCGAAGTTGCGGCGCGCCGAGGCAAGCAGTGTCCAGTCCGCCACCTTGACCGACAACTCGCCGCGCTTGGTCCGCACGACCTCACCGCGGACGCCGACCCAGTCGCCGAGGTTGAGCTTGACGAACTCGTCGAAGCGCCCGGTCACCGCCGCGAGTGCGAAGAGCTGCACCGAGCCGGAGCTGTCGCGCATCTCGGCGAAAGCCAGCTTGCCCTGGCGCCGGAAGAGCATGATGCGGCCCGCCACTGCGACCGTGACGCCGGACTCCTCGCCGGGCTCGAGCGCCGACCAGGCCTCCACGATCTCGACCGTCTGGCGCGTCCGGTCGAAGCGGTACGGGATGTCCGGCAGCACCGGGTCGGTGCCGGGCGATTCGCTCATGAAGGGACGTTGCGCTCGTACACGATGCGCAGGCCGTGCAGGGTCAGCCAGGGCTCCACGTGCTCAATGGTGTCCGAATACGGCGCGATGAGCGAACTGAAGCCTCCGGTGGCCACCACCGTCGCCGGACCGAGCTCTTCCATGAACCGCCGGGCCAGCGAGTCGACGAGACCGGCGAAGCCGTACAGCGTCCCCGACTCGATGGACTCCACCGTGGAGCGGCCGATCACGCTGCGCGGCTCGACCAGCTCCACCCGCCGGAGGGCGGCGGCCGACTGGTAGAGCGCATCGAGGCTCACCCCGACCCCGGGCGTGATGGCACCACCCATGTACTCGCCGTTGGCACTGATGGCCTCCACCGTCGTGGCGGTGCCCATGTCGACGACCACGCAGGGGCCCCCGTAGAGGTCGTAGGCCCCCACCGCATCGGCGATGCGGTCGGCGCCCACCTCCTTGGGGTTGTCGTAGAGGATCGGCATGCCGCTCTTGGTGCCGGGGCCGAGCACGACGCTGGGCAGTTCCGAGAACCAGCGGGAGGCCATTTGGCGCAGCTCTGCCGTGACATGAGGCACCGAGGAGCAGACGGCGATCCCCGAGACGGATGTGGAGATGTCGAGACCCTCGAGGTCCAGTAGCTGGGTGAGGAGCACGGCGTGCTCGTCGGGCGTGCGATTGGAACTGGTCGACAGGCGCCAGTGGTGCGTCAGCCCGCGCGGCGCCGTCGGGTCGTGCTCGGTCCCGATGCCGGCGCCGATGCTCTCCTCGGGCGCCGGGGCGTCGCCGTCCGCGTCGGGCGCGTACAGCCCGATCACCGTCTCGGTGTTGCCGACGTCAATGACCAGGAGCACCGCTCAACTCCCTTGCGCCCGCACCGCACCGGTCGCGGTGTTCCAGAGCAGGTCCAGTCCCAGATCGAGCACCGGGGCCGAGTGGGTCAGCGCACCGACCGAAATCCGGTCCGGTCCGGCGGCGGCGTAGGCAGCGATGGTCGCGAGCGTCACGTTGCCGGACACCTCGGTCAAGATGCGCCGGGGCGAATCGAGGTGCGCCACCGCGATCGCCTCAACGACAGTGCCCGGATCCATGTTGTCGAGCAGCACGGCGTCCGCGCCGGCACGGGCGGCCTGCGCCACCTGGTCGAGGGTGTCGCATTCGATCTCGACCCCGCGGCCCGGCCACAGGTCACGCGCCCGGTGCACGGCGTCGGCGATGCTCGTCCCGGCCAGATGGTTGTCCTTCACCAGGACGGCGTCGGACAAGCCCGCCCGGTGGCTGGTCCCTCCGCCGGCTCGCACGGCCGCCTTCTCGAGCACCCGCAGGCCCGGTGTCGTCTTGCGCGTGTCGAGGATCGCCACCGACGGGTTGCTCTCGTGTGCTGCCGTGACGAATTGCGACGTCAAGGTGGCGACACCGGAGAGCCGCCCGAGGAAATTCAATGCGGTGCGCTCACCGGTGAGAATCGGCCGTAACAGCCCGGCCAGTTCCAGCAGGGTGTCGCCGGGCGCCAGCTCGTCGCCGTCCTCCACCTGCCACCGCAGATCGATTGCGGGGTCGAGACGCCAGAACGTCTCGGTGGCGCAGGCGCGGCCGGCCAGCACGCCGGCCCGCCGGGCGCGCAGGGCGAACTGGGCCCGGACGTCTTCGGGTACCAGTGCCGCCGTGAGGTCGCCCTCGGGACCGAGGTCCTCGGCCAGCGCGCGCTCGACCGCGTCGGTGACCGCCCGGGCGTAGGACTCGGCATCGTCACCCATGGCGCTCTCCACCATGGCCCTGACCCACTTCGCCGCCCGCGTCGCCGTGCGCGAGCCGGCGCCGCCACGACGGCAGGGTCTCGGGGTGGTCGCTGCGGGAGTGGGCGCCCCGACTTTCCGTGCGGGCCAGCGCGGAGGCCAGCAGCGCGTCAGCCAGACGGAGCAGGTTGGCCAGCTCGCCCGCTGCGACCGAGGCCGACGCGTCCCCGAGCACCGAGCCGGCCTCCTCCACCACGGCGCGTGCACCGGCCAGCGACTCGGCGCTGCGCACGACGCCGGCACCGCGCGTCATGGCGCGCTGCACGGTGTCGCGCAGCTTGGTCACATCCAGGCCGGGCCACCGTTCGGTGTCCGGTGGCACGGGCGTGGCCGGCTGCTCCAGCTCCGTGCACCCGATGCCGTCTATCGGCTCCTCGCCCAGCACCGCCCGCAACACGCCGCTGGGCTCGGGGCTGGGCGCGCCCGACGGGATGCGCTCGGCCAGGCGGGCGCCGAACACCATGCCTTCGAGCAGCGAATTGGACGCCAGCCGGTTGGCCCCGTGCACGCCGGTACAGGCCGCCTCGCCGACCGCCCACAACCCCGGCAGCGCCGTCGCACCCCACAGGTCTGTGGCGACACCGCCCGAGAGATGGTGCGCCGCCGGCGCGATCGGCAGCCAGTCGCTCTGGGGGTCGAGGCCGATGGACGAGAGCGACGCCGCAATGGTCGGGAAGCGCGCCGAGAAGCGCTCGAGTCCGGTGGCATCGAGCCAGAGGTGGTCGACACCCTGCTCGGCCATGCGGGCCGCCATGGCGCGGCTGACCACATCGCGGGCCGCCAGCTCGTCGACGAAGCGCTCGCCGTCCCGGTCGCGCAGGAGCGCGCCGTGCCCGCGCAGCGCCTCGGAGAGCAGCGGGCGAGGCATGGCCGGGTGGTGCAGCGCGGTGGGGTGGAACTGTACGAACTCGACGTCCGCCGTGGGCACGCCGGCCCGCAGTGCCATGGCCACGCCGTCGCCCGTGGACTCGGGCGGGTTGGTGGTGACCGAGAAGAGCTGCCCGGCCCCGCCGGTGGCCAGCACGACGTGATCGGCCCGCACGTCGACCGGGCCGTTCCCGCCGCCGGGTGGCAGGGCGCGCACGCCGACACAGCGGCCGTTCTCCACCAACAGGTCGACGGCGAACCATCCCTCGAGCACGGCGCTGGCCGAGCAGTAGGTGGCGTGGACGAGCGCGCGCTCCACCTCCGCGCCGGTGGCGGCACCGCCGGCATGCACGACGCGGGGCCGGGAGTGGCCCCCCTCGCGGGCCAGCGCCAGCAGGCCGGTGGCCTCGCGATCGAACTCGACCCCGAGGGCGATCAGCTCGTGCACGCGGCCCGGGCCCTCGTCAACCAGGATGCGCACTGCCTCCTCGTCGCACAGGCCGGCCCCGGCCGCCAGCGTGTCGGCGAGGTGCAGGTCGGTCGAGTCTTCGTCGGCCCCGAGCACGGCGGCGACGCCGCCCTGCGCCCAGCGCGTGGCGGACTGCGACAGCACGCCCTTGGTCAGGACGCCCAGCGCGAGCGAGGGCGACGGCCCGCCCGGGCCCGTCAGCCGCACCGCGGCGGACAGCCCGGCGACGCCGCTTCCCAGGACCAGGACGTCGAAAGGTCCGGGCCGGGACCCGGTGGTCACGCCGGTTCGGTCAGCGTGAGCTCGGCATCGAGGTGGGCCGACACCTCGTCGATCACCCGGTTGCGCCCGTCGACGTGCACGACGCGCGGCACGTAGCTCTCGAGCTCGGCCCGCTCGTAGTCGGCGTAGGTGATGATGATCACCTTGTCGCCCGGCTGCACCAGACGGGCCGCGGCGCCGTTCAGGCAGACCTGGCCGCGCTCCCCTTCGATGGCATAGGTCTCGAAACGCGCGCCGTTGTCGATGTCGAGGACGGTCACCTGCTCATAGGGGAGGATGTCCGCCAGCGCCAGCAACTCGACATCGATCGACACCGAGCCGACGTAGTGCAGGTTGGCCCCGGTCACGGTGGCCCGGTGAATCTTGGACTTCATCATGCGGCGGCGCATCGGCTCACCCAATCCTTTCGAGTTGACGCACTGTCCCGGTGGCACTGCGGACGGCGCTGACATCGTCGGCTCCTGCGGTGGTGCCGCTGTTGTCGATCAGCCTGACCGGACCCACCTGGGCGGCGATCAGCAAGCGGAGCGACCCGCGGCCCGGGTCGGCCACGGTGGCGACCTCTTCGAGGGTGTCGGCATCGACCATCACGGCATAGTCGAGCGCCACCAGCGGCTCGGTGGCGGCCACGGCGCGCATGGCAGCGGCGACGGCAGCGCCCGAGCGCTCGCCGCCGGCCAGCGCGGCCCGGCCGGCGGTCAACGCCCGCGACAGCACCGTGGCGGCCTGCCGCTCGGGCGGTGACAGCCGGACGTTGCGGCTCGAGAGTGCGAGGCCGTCGGCCTCACGTACAATTGGGCATCCGACGACCTCGACCGGCAGCGACAGCTCGCGGGCCATGCGCCGCACGACCGCCAACTGCTGGAAGTCCTTCAGCCCGAAGTAGGCCCGGCAGGGGCCGGCGGTGGTGAACAGCTTCGCCACTACGGTCGCCACCCCGTCGAAGTGACCGGGCCGGGAAGCACCCTCCCAGCCCTCGCTGACGCCGCGCACCGAGACCGTCGTCGAAGGCGCGTCGGGCCACGACGGGTACATCTCGCGCACGCTCGGAACGAAGACGACGTCGGCGCCCGAATGCGCGCACGCCGCCAGATCGCGCTCGAGTGTCCGCGGGTAGTGCGCGATGTCCTCGGGGTCTCCGAACTGCAGCGGGTTCACGAAGATGCTCACCGCCACCACGTCACATTCGACCCGGGCCCGAGTCAGCAGCGAGATGTGCCCCTGGTGCAGCGCGCCCATGGTCGGGACCAGCCCGACCAGACGGCCGGCGGCGCGGGCACGGTCGAGCACGGCACGGCACGCGGCGACGGACTCGACGACCTCCACGTGACGCCCCTAGACCGCTGCCGGCTCGGCCGGCGCTGGGATGCTGCCGGCGGCGGCGTCCTCGTGGGCCAGGCGGGTGGCCAGGGCGGCGCCGGCCTGGTACCCGGCGCGCTCGGACTCGGGCAGGGCATCGAGATGGCGGCTGAGCGTGGCCCAGTCGCCGCGCCGGGCCGGGCCGGTCAGCGCCGGGCCGGCCCCCAGGGCCGCCACGTCGTCGACGGCGGCCCGGGTCAAGGGAAGGAAGGAGTCGAGGTCCAACCCGACCGACTCGGCCACGCGCTCGACCTGGCCGAGCAGGGCCACCACGTGATTGGCGGCGATGCAGGCGGCAGCGTGGTAGGCGGCGCGGTCCCCGTCGGCCACCTCGACCATGCGGCCGCCCAGGCTCGCGACCACTTCGCGGGCCAGCGGGTCCCCGGCCACGGCGAAGGTCACGCCAGAGCCGAGACGGGTGGCCCCGACCTCGCCGTTGGGCAGCGGCACCAGCGGGTGCACGGCGGCGCGCAACGGGTGGGGTGCCAGGGCGTCGAGCCCGAGCGACCCGGAGAGATGGGCCACGGTGGTGCCGGGCGACGGCACGACGGCGGCCGCGACCTCGGCCACGGTGTCGTCCGGGGTGGCGATCACGAGCAGGTCGACGCCTTCGGCGGCGCGCGCCAGCTCGTCGTGGCGCCCGAGGAAGCCTGCGAACTCCCAGCCGCGCGCCGAGAGCGCAGCGGCCAGGGACGTGCCGGCCCGACCGGGACCGATGATCCGGATGGAGTGCATCTGACCTCCTTCGGCGTTCCAGCCCCTTGCGGGTGCCGTTCGCCTACAGACGATCGAAGATAACGACGCCTACAGACTACCCACAGCGAGGACCTCTCCACCAGACGTCCTGAGCTGGTCCGATGTCACGAGGTCGGGCGCCAGGTCGGCCAACGGCTGCACCACGAAGCGCCGCTCCCAGAGGCGGGGGTGCGGGACGGTCAGGTCCTGCTCGTCCACCTGCCACCCCTCCTCCCACAGGACGTCGGCGTCCAGGGTCCGCGGGCCCCATCTGACCGTGCGCACCCGTCCGGCCTCCGACTCGAGGGCGCGACAGCGCTCGAGCAGGGCCCGGGGCGCGTCGGCGGTCGACAGCTCCACCACGAGGTTGAGATAGGGGCCCTGGTCCTCCGGACCGCCTACGGGCTCGGTCTCGTAGAGGGCCGAGACGCCCACGACGTCACCTGTTGCCTGCAGACCCTCGACCGCCTGGCGCAAGAGGGCGCGCCGGTCACCCAGGTTGGAGCCCAGCCCGATGAAGGCACGCCACGGGGGCGGTGCCGGCGCGGCCATCAGCGGGCGCGCCGCACCTTGACCCCGGTCGAGCCCACATGGAGGGCCAGCGGAGGACGGAGCTTGCGCACCGTCACCTCGACCGCCTCGAGCCGGGGGTCGATGATCAGCAACGCGCTGGCCAGCCGCCCGCTCAGAGCCTCGAGCAGGCGATAGGAGCGGCCGCCCACCACATCGGCTGCGGCCTGGGCCAGCGCGCCGTAGTCCACAGTGTCGGCCAGGTCGTCGCTCTGCTGCGCCGCCTCCATGTCGACCCAGGCCACGATATCGACCGAGAAGGGTTGGGCCCTCTCCCGCTCCTCGGGAAGCACCCCGTGGGTCCCGGTCACCCGGAGATCGCGGATCTCGATGCGGTCGCTCACGGCGCCTGTCCGCGCGAAGGCATGCCTTCCAGCTCGGACAGCAGCTCCCGGCCGGGCTCGCCCATGGCGTGCCCCACCACGTGCTCGACCAGCGCCACCGCCTGGGGCTGGTTGGCGATCCGCTCAGACCAGACCAGGTACCCCGCCAGGACGCCCATGACCCGGTCGCCCAGCTCGTCCTGGTGGACCAGGATCCGGAGACCGGCCGCCAGCGAGTCGTCGATGTCCTTGTAGCAAGCGGCCAGGACCGGCCGCGGATCCCCCGTCCGCTCCAGCGGGTAGTGGGCCCAAGCCAGGCCCTCGTCGTCGTAGGCGGACAGGTTGTGGGGAGACGACAGCAACGAGACGATGCGCCCGAACCCCTGGACGCGCAGCCAGATGATCTCCTCCTGGCGCCGCACCCGGCGGTGGTTGACCGAGAATCCGCCCGGCCGCTCGCTGACAGCCAGGCGGTCGGTGATCACCCAGGTGAAGTTGCGCGGCGGAATACCGGCGGCCCACTTGCCCTTCATGCGGCAGGACCATACAGCCGCGCCATCTGGGCTGTGGCCCCCACGTCGTGAACCCGCACCATGCCCACGCCTGCCACCAGGGCTGCGGCCTCCGTGGCCAGCGATCCCTCCGCCCGGTCCGCCACCGGCGCCGGGCCCTCCGCCCCGGGCCCTGCGGCCAGGACCCCGAGAAAGCGCTTGCGGCTGGTCCCGACCAGGACCCCGGCGCACCCGGCGGCGGCGGCGTCCTCGACCAGGCCCCCGAGGTGACGCAGGAGCGAAAGGTTGTGGGCCGGCGTCTTCCCGAACCCGATGCCCGGGTCGACCCAGACCTCGCGCACACCGGCCTGGAGCGCCAGGCGGGCCCGCTCCAAGAGGAACGAGCGGACGTCGCCGACGACGTCCTCGTAGTGCGGGCTCTCCTGCATGGTGCGCGGCTGCCCCTGCATGTGCATGGCCACCCAGCCGGCGCCGGCTGCAGCCGCCACCTCGAACTGGGAGGCCGAGATGTCGTTCAGGAGGCTTGCCCCGGCCGCCAGCGCCGCCGTGGCCACCTCCGGCTTCACCGTGTCCACCGAGAGTCGCACCCGCGGCCCGGGACGCCCGGCGGCCGCTGCATGCAGGGCCTCAATGACCGGGATCACCCGCCCCAGCTCGACGCCGGCCGCCACGGGCTCGGCTCCGGGGCGGGAGGACTCGCCACCGACGTCGACCACGTCGGCCCCGGCCGCCATCAGTTCGAGCCCCCGGGCCACGGCGGCGTCGACGGTGGCGTAGAGACCACCGTCGGAGAAGGAGTCGGGCGTCACGTTGAGCACGCCCATCACCAGGGGCCGGCGTGCGCCCTGCCGCACCGTGCTCAGTGGCCCCGGATGAACTGCATGGCCTCGGCCCGGGTGGCGACGTCGGAGCGGAAGAGCCCCCGCACCGACGAGGTGACCGTGACCGTGCCGGGCTTCTTGACGCCCCGCATCGACATGCAGAGGTGCTCGGCCTCAATGACGACGAGCACGCCGCGGGGCGCGAGGACCGTGGCGATGGCGTCGGCGATCTGTGTCGTCATGCGCTCTTGCACCTGCAGACGGCGGGCAAAGCCGTCGACGAGGCGGGCCAGCTTCGACAGGCCCGTGATGCGGCCGTCCTCGGCCGGGATGTAGGCCACGTGCGCCTTGCCCAGGAAAGGCACCAGATGGTGCTCGCACAGCGACGCGAACGGGATGTCGCGCACCATGACCATCTCGTCGTGCTCCGCGGCGAAGGTGACCTCCAGGTGGCGGGCCGGGTCGTCGTGCAGCCCCGAGAACAGCTCCTCGTACATGGAGGCCACGCGCGTGGGGGTCGCCACCAAGCCGTCGCGTTCGGGGTCCTCCCCGATGGCGATGAGGATCTCGGACACCGCGGCCTTGACCCGCTCGACGTCGACGCTCACGTTTCTGCTCCCTTGTAGCGGTGGACCCCCCGCAGGTTCCGGTAGCGCTCGGCCACATCGAGGCCGTAGCCCACCACGAACTCGGGCGGGATGGTGAAGCCGATGTAGCGCAGGTCGAGATCGACCCGCTGCTCGCCCTCCTTCACCAGGAGCGCGCAGATCTCGACGCTCTTGGGTTGGCGTGCATTGAGGTAGCGCCGCAGGTAGTTCAGTGTCAGGCCGCTGTCGATGATGTCCTCCACCACGAGCACGTGACGCCCTTCGAGCTCGGAGTCGAGGTCCTTCACGATGCGCACCACGCCGGACGTCTTGGTCGCGCTGCCGTAGGAGGACACGGCCATGAAGTCGACGTCGACCGACAGGGCGATAGCCCGGCACAGGTCGCTCATGAAGAGCATGGCGCCCTTGAGGACGGCAACCAGCAACGGTGGCTCTCCGGCGTAGTCCTCGGTGATCTGCTTACCGAGCTCGGCCACCCGCGCCGCCAGGCGCTCGGCATCCACCAGCACGGGCCCGACGTCGGCTGCAGCCCACGACGGGACGCCCACTCCGGACTCGTCGAGGGTCACCGGCGTGACAATACCGGAGCGTCGGCCCGGCTCGACCCGGAGGCGGCCACCGGTCCGGCGCACCCGTTGCCCTCCGGACAACTCCGTCCCCACCGCAGACCCGGCGGCAACGGCCAGCGTGCGATCGACCTCGGCCAACGACGGCGGGTGCTCGCCATCCCCCGCCTCGCGTAGCCAACGCCGCAGGGCGCGCCGGGCCAGCGGGCGCCGTGCGGCCGTCACGGCCCGGGCGTCGGCGGGGTCGGGCAGTAGCTCGGTCGCCAGGGAGTCGAGCAGGGCCACCTCGTCCCGCAGCACGCCGGCCTGTCGGGCCAGCAGGGGGACGGGATCGCGCCCCGCCACCTGCGCGCACAGCGGCAGGAGCTCGTGGCGGATGCGGTTGCGCATGAAGGCGGGGTCGTCGTTGCTCTCGTCGCACACCGGCACAAGCCCCGCGGCGGCGCAGAGCGCGTGCGTCTCGGTCCGGCGCAACCCGAGGATCGGATGCCGGGCGCCGGGCGCCATGCCCGCCAGACCGTCGGCCCCCGCACCGCGCAACAGATTGACGAGGATGGTCTCGGCCTGGTCGTCCATGGTGTGCCCGGTGGCCACGTCGGCCGGCAATACGGCGAAACGGGCCGCCCGGGCCCGCGCCTCCAGGTTCGGTCCGGGCGCTACAACCACCCGGTGGCTCTCGAAGCGGGCGCCGAACCGCGCCGCAGCCGCCGACACGACTTCGGCCTCGGCCGCCGAACCGGCGCGCAAGCCGTGGTCGACGTGGACGGCGGTCACGACACACCCGCCGGCGGCGGCCAGGACGAGGAGGGCGAGCGAGTCCGCACCGCCCGAGACGGCACACGCGACCAACGCTCCTCGCGGTGGAAAGGTGCACCGGCCCAGCAGCTCGGAGATGAGGGTGGTGGGAAGGGCGGGGCCCCCCTCACCCACCGGCCCGGGCCACCCAGGCCGCCGGGTCGCGGATCTCCTCCAGCGTGGGCAGCCAATCGGGGCCTTCCCACACCCGCGCCAGCAGCGCCGGCCCACCGGCCGTCTCCACCGACTCGACGAAGCGCTCCCCTTCGGCGTACTGGCGCATCTTGGCGTCGAGGCCGAGCAGTTTCGACATCAACCTGGTCAGCCCGCGGGACTGGGTGCGCCGCTCGTGCAGCACCTGGGAGAAGCGCGCCGCTCCCGGGACCTCGGCCGCGCCGGCGCGATCCATGGTCACGTCGCCATGACCCTCGAGCAGGCTCATCATCCCGGAGATCTTCGAGAGGGCCAGGCGCTGCTCGGGCGTGGCCAGCATGGCGACGACGCCGCCGTCGTGGGTCGGGTTGCGCCCGGACCGGACCTCGTCGACGGCGCGGCGCACGATCTCGGCCAGTCCCGCCGGGTCACCCGAGAGCGGTCCCAGCAGTTCACTCACCAGCCCGACGAAGTGATCGCGCAACCAGGGCACCGCCGTGAATTGCAGACGGTGGGTCACCTCGTGCAACGCGAGCCACAGACGGAACTCGCTCGGCTCGAAGCCGTACTGGGCCTCGACCGCGACGATGTTGGGCCCCACGTAAGAGACCAGGTCCTGGTCCTCGGGCGCCTCGTCGTTGATCAACAAGTCGTACTGACCCAGGACGCGCGTTGCCATGTAGGCGAGCATCAGGCCGAGCTGCGTGCCAGCGACGGCGCGACCCACGACCAGGGAAGGCCCGCCGAGCTTGGCACCACGCTTGCGTTGCATGTCCGCCATGGCGGGGCCAACCAGGCGCTCGACCGACCGAACGTTGGCCGCAGCCCACCCGGTGCGATCGGTCACCTTGGCCCGAGCCCTCCCGTGCGCCGAATGCAGCCCGGTGGCCTCGCTCACCAAGGTCTCGGCCCGCGCCGTCAGGTCGTCGAACTGGCCTTGCAGATGACTGGAGCGGTAGGAGGCCGGTGCGGGCTTGAGAATAAGGGCGCCAGCCGCCACCCGCTGGGCCAGGGCCCAGTCCACCATGGCCGGACCGTCGACGACGACCTCCGGGACGGCGGGCGAGAGGTCAGTGCTGGCCGTGGTGCTGCTTGCTTTCTTCGTCGATCGCCGCCGCCACGCGCTCGATGAGGCTGTCGGGCACCCGGTCCTTGCAGCGGTTGGCGATGACCTTGCGCAGCTCGGCTTCGAAGTCCGCCGCGCCGTTGCACGGCCCGCACCAGTCCAGGTGGATGCGTATCTCCTCGCGCCGCTCCTCGGTCAGCTCGCCGTCGAGGTAGTGGTACAGCTCGTGCACGGCCTCGGTGCAATCGACGGTGGCCCCGAAGAGCCCGCCGGCATCCACCGCCTCACTGTCCTTGTTCTGGCCCACGTTCTCGCTCACTCCATCGACCCCCCAGGCACGCTGCCGACCAGACCTCGCGCCGCAGCCACATTGTGCAACGCCTTCTGGAGCGCCCTTCTTCCCCGGTGGATCCTGCTCATGACCGTTCCGATGGGAACGTCGGTGATCTCGGAGATCTCCTTGTAGCTGAAACCCTCGACGTCGGCCAGCAGCACGGCCATCCGGAAGGCCTCGGGCAGCGCCTCGAGGGCGGCCTTCACGTCCTCGTCGGTGAAGCGCTCCAGCGCCTCGTCCTCGGCGGAACGTCCGGGATCGCTGCCGCCCGAACCGGCCAGCCTCTTGTAGAGATACAGGTCCTCGACGTCCTCGACGTCCGCCACCTCGGGGCGACGCTGGGCCGCCCGGTAGTTGTTGATGTACGTGTTGGTGAGGATGCGGTACAGCCAGGCCCGAAGGTTCGTCCCCTCGGTGAACGAGCCGTAGGAGCGGTAGGCCTTGAGATAGGTCTCCTGCACCAGGTCCTCGGCATCGGCCCGGTTGCGGGTCATCCGCAGCGCGGCCGAATAGAGCCCGGGCATGAATTCCATGGCGACGTCGGTGAAGGTCGCCTGATCTGCCATGGGCCAACCCTACCCACCCGGCGATATCGTCTCGGCCGTGACCACAGCACCTGCTGAACTCGAGATCGACCTCATGGACGGGGAGTTCTACGGGCGGGAGCCCCAGGACGCCTACGCCTGGATGCGGGCCCATGCCCCCGTGTACTACGACGAGGCCAACGACCTGTGGGCCGCCGCCACCTACGCCGCCGTGAAAGCGGCGTCGGTCGACACCGAGGCGTTCTCCAGCGCCCAAGGCATCCGGCCCAAGTACCCGCCTCTGCCGATGATGATCGATTTCGACGCGCCCGAGCACGTGCGCCGGCGACGGCTGGTCTCAGAGGGTTTCACGCCCAAGCGGGTCCGAGCCATGGAGGACCAGCTGCGCGGGGCCTGCGACCTCATCCTCGACACGGTGTGCGAAAAGGGGAGCTGTGACTTCGTGGCCGACATCGCGGCGCCGCTCCCCATCGCCGTGATCGGCGACATGCTCGGTGTGGCGCCGGCGGACCGAGCCGAGTTGCTCGAATGGTCCGACGTGATGCTCAAGGCCCAGGGCTCGCCCGACCCCGAGGCCATGGTGGGCGCCATGCACGCATTCGAGGGCTACACCAACTACATCAACCCGGTCCTGGCCGACCGCAAGGCGACGGGAACCACGGCCGATCTCGTCGGCGTGCTCTGCCAGGCCGAGATCGACGGTGATTCGCTCGACGAGGGCTCGCTGATCCACGAGACCCTGCTCATCCTCATCGGAGGCGACGAGACGACGCGCCACGTCATCAGCGGCGGCATGGAGGAGCTGCTGGCGCAGCCCGACCAGCTTCACCGGTTGACCGCTGACCCGGTGGGCCTCTTACCCGGCGCGGTCGAGGAGATGCTGCGCTGGGTGTCGCCGATCAAGAACATGGCCCGCACGGCGACACGCGACGTGGAGCTGGCCGGCGCCAGCATCAAGGAGGGGCAGGAGTTGCTCCTCCTCTACCCGTCCGCCAACCGCGACGAGTCGGTGTTCGACGACGCGGACACCTTCGACATCACCCGCAATCCCAACCCGCACGTCGCCTTCGGCTTCGGTGCCCACTTCTGCCTCGGCAACCAGTTGGCCCGCCTCGAACTCAAGGTTATATTCGAGCGGCTGCTGGCCCGCATGCCTGACATCCACCTCGCGGCCGGACGCGACACGCTGCCCCGGCGCCCGGCCAACTTCATTTCGGGTTTCGAGGCAATGCCGGTGGAGTTCACTCCCTCCCCGCCGCTCGGCGCGCGCCCCTGATGGCGAGGCCCAGCGCGACGGGCGGCATCGCCGGCTGGTCCGTCCTCGTCACCGGCGGCGGGAGCGGCATCGGCCTCGCCACGGCTGAGCGGTTCGCCGCCGACGGGGCCCACGTCACGATCTGTGGGCGGACGGAGCAAAAGCTTCTCGACGCGCAGGCGCGCATTGCGACGGCTTCCACCGTGGACGCCACTGTCCGCTGCATTGTGGCGGACGTCACCATTGAGGAGCAGGTCGCCGCCGCCGTCGCCGCCACCACCGAGGCAACCGGTCGTATCGATGGCCTGTTCGCCTGCGCCGGCGGCTCGCTGCACCTGGGCTCGGTGCTGACCGCAGACGTCGATGCGGTACGGGCCACCATCGACATCAACCTGATGGGGTCTGTGATCTGCGTGAAGCAGGGCGGTCTGGCCATGCAGGCGCAGGGGGGACCCGGCTCCATCGTGTTGATGTCGTCGGGCGCCGGCCGCTTCCCCCATCCGCACCTCTGGGCCTATGGCGTCTCCAAGGCGGCCATCTGCTTCCTGACGGAGACGGCGGCCGAGGAGCTCGGCCCGCTCGGCATCCGCGTCAACTCGGTGGCTCCCGGGATCATCGCCGACGAGCTGATGGCCTTCATCACGGCCGGTGGACCGCTGCTCGACGACTACCTGGAGCAGATGCCGCTCGGCCGGGTCGGCACCGTCGAGGACGTCGCCGCCGCCGTGCGCTACCTGCTCGGCCCCGAATCGTCCTTCGTCACCGGCGAGACGCTCGGCATCGATGGCGGCCACCACCTGCGGCGCGGCGCCGACTACTCCCTGCTCTTCGGCGGCTGACGGATCGTTCCTCCCAACCAGACCGGGTCCCTCTTGCCAGAGTTATCCGAAATGATTACCGTTACCGTTATGAGATCGGACTTTGCCCGGCCCGTCCAGGCCACGGCTGCCGTCATCGCTACCGCGCTGGGCCTGGCTGCCGGAGCGGGGGCGTGCGCCGATGCCGCAACGGGCTCCGGCTCACCCGCGGTGGTGCACGTCGTGGCGGCCGAGAACTTCTGGGGCAACATCACCAGCCAGCTGGGCGGCCGGGACGTCGAGGTGACGTCGCTCATCACGAACCCCAACGCCGACCCCCATCTCTTCGAGACTGACGCCGCCGACGCCGCCACGCTGGCCCAGGCGCAAGTCGTGATTGAGAACGGTGCCGGCTACGACACCTGGATGAGCTCGCTCCTCGGCGCGGACGGCGGGAGTCCCCACGTCGTCAATGCGGCGACCGTGCTCCACATTGCCGGCAGCGATCCCAACCCGCACCTCTGGTACGACATCCCGCGCGTGCCCGCTGTCGCGGCCGCCATCGCCGGCGCCCTGGAGAAGGCGGCGCCCCGGGACAGCGCGACCTTCAAGGCCAACCTCGCCACATTCGACGCGTCGCTGACCCCGCTCGACACCACGCTGGCCACCATCAAGACGCGCTTCCACAACGTGCCCGTCGCCTACACCGAGCGCGTGCCCGGCTACGCGCTGGCAGTGGCCGGACTCGACGTGGTGACACCATCCGGCTTCGCCCGGGCCATCGAGGACGGGACGGACCCCGGCCCGGCCGACACACTGGCCATGCAGAGGCTTCTGGACAACCGCGACATCAACGTGCTGCTCTACAACGTGCAGACCGTCACCCCGGTGACCACCCAGATCCGCGCCCTGGCCCGACAGCACCACATCCCTGTCGTCGGTGTCTCCGAGACGATGCCGGCCGGCGTCGCCACCTACCAGCGGTGGCAACAGTCCCAGCTGACCGCGCTGCTGCACGCGCTCGAGTCGAGCCGGAACCCGTGAGCGAGCCGCTCGTCGAGCTGCAGGACGCCGCCCTGCGCATGGGTTCCCGCGCCCTCTGGTCGGCGCTCGACCTCACCGTCGCCGAGGGCGAGTTCCTGGCCGTGCTCGGCCCCAACGGCGCCGGCAAGACCAGCCTGCTCAAGGTCCTGCTGGGCCTCGTGCCCCTGTCGGCCGGCTCGGTGCGCATCAACGGGGCGCCTCCACGGCTGGGCAACCACGAGCTCGGCTACGTGCCCCAGCAGCAGGCATTCGACCGCTCCCTCCCCATCCGCGGGCGCGACCTCGTCCGCTTCGGCATCGACGGACACCGTTGGGGCCTGCCGCGCCGAGCCCGCGCCGTCAGGGAGCGCGTCGAAGAGGCCCTCGAAGCGGTCGGCGCCAGCCCTTATGCCGATGCACCCGTCGGGTTGCTCTCCGGCGGCGAGCAACAGCGCCTGCGCATCGCTCAGGCGCTCCTCGGTGACCCCAGAGTGCTGCTCTGCGACGAGCCCCTGCTCGCCCTGGACCTGGCCAGCCAGCGCGCCGTGACGCGCCTCATCGACGAACGTCGCCGGGAGGCCGGTACGCCGGTCATCTTCGTCACCCACGAGGTAAACCCCGTCCTGCCCTATGTGGACCGCATCCTCTACCTCGTACGCGGCAAGTGGGCCATCGGCACGCCGGCCGAGATCCTGACCAGCGAGCGTCTCAGCGCCTTGTACGGGATCGAGGTCGACGTCGTGAAGGTGCGCGACCGCTACCTCGTCGTGAGCGCCGAGGACGAGCTGCCGACCGAACCGGGTGCCCACGCGCATCACGGTCACGCGCACTGATGGGCATCGGCTTCTACCTCCAATTCGGCTTCGCCCAGCACGCGCTCGAAGCGGCTTTCCTTGTCGCCGTCAGTTGCGGGCTCATCGGCCCGTTCGTTATCACCCGCACCATGTCCTTCGCCGTCCACGGCACGAGCGAGCTCGCCTTCACCGGTGCGGTCGGCGGCCTGCTCGTCGCCGACAATCCCCTCGCCGGTGCGCTCGTAGGCGCACTCGTCGTGGCGGCACTCATCGGCCTGCTGGGCCAGAGCGCCGCGGAGCGCGACTCCACCATCGGCGTGATCCTGGCGGCGGGACTCGGCCTCGGCGTATTCCTGCTCGGCTACTACCACGGCTACGCCAGCGAGGCGCTGAACATCCTCTTCGGCAACATCTTCGGCATCAGCTCCGGCCAGATCCTGCTCCTCGGCGTCATCGCGGTGATCGTGGCCATTGTGCTCACCGTGATCCGGCGGCCACTGCTGTTCGCGTCGGTCGACACCGACGTGGCGCGCGCGAGTGGCGTGCCGACCGGCGTGCTCGGGGTTGTGTTCCTCTTCATCCTCGCCATCACGGTGACCGAGGCGGCGCAGATCGTGGGTACCTTGCTGGTGCTCAGCCTGGCCATCACGCCGGCCGCGGCGGCGCAGCGTCTGAGCGCCAACCCACTCGCGGTCACGGTGCTGTCGGTCGTCATGGCCGTGCTGGCGGCCGACGGCGGGATCCTGCTCAGCTTCCAGTTCTCGACGGTCAAGCCGAGCGTGCTGATTGTGGCCATCAGCTTCGCCTTCTACATCGTGGCACGCCTCGCCGGCCCCACGGTCAGCGCCCGGCGGAGGGATCGGTTCGCCGCACCGGACCTGGCAGAGTTGACCCATGGCTGAACACGCGGCACAGCCGACGCGCACTTCGCGCCGGACCCGTCAGGGCGACGCCGTGCTCAACGTGGTGCAGAGTTCGGACAACTTCCGCAGCGCGCAGGACATCCACGCCGCGCTGCGGGCAGCGGGCGAGACGGTCGGCCTGACGACCGTCTACCGCCACCTGGCCCTGCTCACCGACGAGGGCCGGCTCGATTCCCTGCAGACGGCCGACGGCGAGTTGGTCTACCGCCGGTGTCACAGCGACAGCCATCACCACCATGTCGTCTGCCGGCAATGCGGCCGGGGCACCGAGGTGGAACTCCCCGACCTCGAACGTTGGGCCGAGACGACAGCCGCGGACCTCGGCTACAGCGAGGTCACGCACACGGTCGAGATCTTCGGCGTCTGCGCCGACTGCCGCGGCTGACGACCCTTTCAGACGGCGATCGAGAACAATCCGGCGTCGATGACAGTCTCGCCCCGCTGTGTCTCGGTGCGGAACCGGTACGTCCCGGGCACCTGGTCGCCGATGTCCCACAGGGAGACGGTCAACGTGTCGCCGGGCATGGTCGGCTTGGAGAAACGGGCGCGCATGCCACCGAAGCGCTCCGGATCGGAGCCGCACGCGCTGTGGAGCAGCGCGCGTCCAGTGAAGCCGTAGGTGCAGAGGCCGTGCAGAATGGGGCTGTCGAAGCCCGCCCGCTTGGCGAAGCTCGGGTCGGAGTGCAGCGGATTGCGGTCGCCGCTCAGCCGATAGAGCAGCGCCTGGTCGGCGCGCGTCGAGTACGACACCACCTCGTCGGGCTCGCGTGACGGGAGGGGTTCGGCCGCGAGCGCGCTCTCGTCGTCGCCTTCGGGGTTGCGCGGTCCACCGAACCCACCGGCGCCGCGGATGAAGAGCGCTGTACGGGTCGAGAAGGCCGTCTCGCCGCTGGCGACATGCCGGGACACGCTCTCGAGCACGACCAGACCGGCGGCGCCCTTGTCGTACATGCCGGCCACCGTGGTCGTGGTCGACACCGTCCCGGTGGCCGGCAGCTCGCCGTGAAGCACGATGGCCTGCTCCCCGTGCACGAGCATGGCCGGGTCGTAGTCGCCGAGTGACATGGCGGCGCCACCGCCCTGCCCGACGATGGTGGTGAAGGTCGGGAGGACGCGCTGTGTCACGCCGTCGGAGTTCTCCGTCGTGAACTCCAATTCGAACCCGGTCGGGTCGAGCGAACCGGCGCCCACACCGAGCGCATAGAGCAGCGCGTCCTTCGAGCCCCACGACCGCTCGAAGGGCTCTGACGTTGCCCCCACCGCACCGAGATTGAGTCCCATCGCAACACCACTTTCCGTAGAGGCCATTGATGACAGCGATATATGTTACATAGAAACATGTTAGGATTGTCAAATGGACCCGGACGGAGCCGCGCCGCTGACCATCGACGACCTGGCTACGGCAACGGGCACGACCTCCCGGCGCATCCGCTCGTTGCAGACGCTGGGACTCCTCGACCACCCCGCCCTCCACGGCCGGACGGGCCTGTACGACGCCGGCCATCGGGACCGGCTCGAGGCCGTGCTCCGCCTGCAGGTGCAGGGGTTCTCGCTCGAGTCGCTCGTCGTGCTGTTCGATGCCGTGCAGGGGGGGCGAACGCTGGCCGCCGTGCTCGGCGGCGAGGAGACGGCTGCGTCGACCGGCGTCGAGTCCGGCACAGACTCGGCCGATCTTTACGGCTTCGCCGATCTGCAGCGGGCCGGCTCCGTGCCGCGGCGCGGTCGACCGTTCCTGTCGGTGGTTCCCACCACCGTGTGGGGCGAGAGCCAGGCGTCTTGAGTCCAGCCCTTGGGGAAGCGCCCGCTCGGTAGGGTCCTGGCGGTGCCCGAATCAACGGCCATTCCACTTCTCCGCTGGGACGACGCCTCCGCTCTCGGGGTCGACGTGGCCGTGACGACGCGGCGGGGCGGTCGGTCGGCGGCTCCGTACGACACACTCAACCTCGGCCTGCACGTGGGCGACGACCCGGCAGTCGTCGTCGAGAACCGGGCACGGGCAGCGGCGCGCTTCGGTGTCGCCCTCGACGACCTCGTCTTCGCCCGGCAGACACACGGCGCCACTCCAACCGTCGTCGGAGCCGCTGACCGGGGCCGCGGAACGCGGTCCGAGGACGACGCCCTTCTCGACACCGACATCCTGGTGACCACGTCCCCCCGGGTCACGCTGGCGATCCTGGTGGCCGACTGCCTCCCCCTGGCGCTCGTCGACCCCGGGGCCGGCGTCCTCGCCGCAGTCCATGCCGGTTGGCGCGGCACAGCGGCCGGCGCGGTCAGCAGCGCGCTCCGCTCCATGCAGGAACTCGGCGCCGATGTCGGACGCGTCCACGCCTATCTCGGGCCCGCGGTCAGCCCGGAGCGCTATCAGGTCGCCGAGGAGGTCCGGCAGGCCTTGGCCCGGGCAGTCGACCCCGCCACCCTTCATGAGGCAGTGGCGCAGCCCGACGGCCCCGGGCACTGGCTCGTCGACCTGGTGGCGGCCAATCGCCAGCAGTTGGTCGCATGCGGGGTCAGGGACGCCCACGTCGTCGACTGTGGCTTCACCACCGCGGACGCGGCCTGCTTCAGTGACCGGGCCCAGCGTCCCTGCGGGCGGTTCGCCCTGCTGGCCCGCCTCACCGGTTGAGGCCCGGCCGGCGCCGGTTGCGCCGTAGCATGGGCAGACCCGGATCGCCGGGTGAACCCCACTCCCGCATGCCACCACCCGACCGGTTCCGCTACGACGGATTCGCCATCGACCAGGCGGACTCGGTCGTCCATTGCCGCTACACAGCAGGAGGCCACTCCTTCGCGGAGAGGTTCACGTTCCCCGGCGGCGAGTGGGACGACCCCGCGGTCCTGGCCGCCGTGCGCCTCCTCGCCCTGATTGTCGGCGTCTCGTACTACAAGACGACCGCCGCCCCACTGATCGACCTCGGCGACACGCCGACGACCGCGGCGGAGCGAGAGTTCCTCCGCACCTTCTACGTCAGCGGTCTGGGTGAGTTCGCCTACCGCAACGGTCTCGATCTGCGCGGACTGCGGGTTGAGGGACCCGACGCGGGCCCGGTCTCGCCCGCCGCGTACGCGCCGGATCCGGGGCGACCCCTCATCCCCTTCGGTGGCGGAATCGATTCGATCGTCACGGTGGCGGCGCTGGCGGCCGAACATCGCGACACTGCACTGTGTGTCGTCGAGCCCCCCGGCGCACGCTTCGCAGCCATTGAGGACGCCGCCGCGGTGACCGAGCTGCCCGTGACCCGGGTCGAACGCACGCTCGATCCGCTCGTCCGGCGCTCGGCCGACCTCGGGTTCCTCAACGGGCACGTGCCCGTCACTGCGGTGAACACTGCGGCGACGCTCGTGGCGGCCGTCCTGCAGGGACGCGACGCCGTGGTGCTGTCCAACGAGTGGTCGGCCTCCGTCCCCACCCTCGTCGTCGACGGGCACCCGGTGAACCACCAGTGGTCCAAGGGAGAGGAATTCGAGCGGGCCTTCGGCGACCTCGTTCTCTCCGCTCTCGGCCCGCACCTCTCGGTGTTCTCCTACCTCCGGCCGCGCACCGAGCTGTGGGTAGCGGCGGAGTTCGCACTGCTCCCGCAGTACCACGGCGCCTTTCGCAGCTGTAACCGCGCCTTCGCGCAGGATCCGTCGCAGCGGCTCGACCACTGGTGCGGCCGGTGTGACAAGTGCTGCTTCGTCGACCTCGTCCTCGCACCGTTCATGGACCGCGTCGACCTCGAGTCCGTGTTCGCCGGCGACGAGCCCCTGCAGAACCCGGCCAACGAGGCGCGCTTCCGGGCACTGCTCGGCCTGGGCGACGACGCCAAGCCGTTCGAATGTGTCGGGGACGTCGATGAATGCCGGGCCGCCACCGTCCTGGCCGAACGGCGCGCCGACCGCGCCGGCAACGACCTCCTGGCGCGGTTGCGCGCAGAGCTGGGTAACGCCGCCCCGGCCGACCCCGACGCTCTCCTGCAGCCGCGGGGCACCCACCGCATCCCCGATCGCTATGCGCCACCCGATCTCCTGGTCCGCGCTCGCTGACGCGTCCGTCGGCGTCTGGGGGCTCGGCGTCGAGGGACAGGCCAGCATCAGAAGGCTCCGGTCCTTGGGCCGCGACCCGGTCCTGGTCGATGACACACCCACGGCACCCACACTCGACGGGCTCGAGATCCTGGCGACCCACACCGGAGGGTTGGACGCGCTGCGGCGCTGCGATGTCGTCGTCAAGAGCCCCGGAATCAGCCGCTACCGCCCCGAGGTCGAGCAGCTCGAGGTGGCGGGCGCTGCACTCTGCGGTGGCCTCGGACTGTTCATGGCCGAAGCCGATCCGGCCCGCGTCGCCTGCATCACCGGCACGAAGGGGAAGAGCACCACGACCGCACTCGCCGTGCATCTCCTGACCGGGCTCGGCATCGAGGCCCGGGCCGGCGGGAACATCGGCGTGCCGCCTTGGGACCCCGCGGGCGGTCCGGCCCCTGAGTACTGGATCATGGAGACCTCGAGCTTCCAGGTCCCCGATCTGGAAGTCGGGCCCTCGGTGGTGGCGGTCACCTCCCTGTCCCCGGACCATCTCGACTGGCACGGCACAGTCGAGCGCTACTACGCCGACAAGCTGTCGCTGTCCACCAAGGCGGGGGTGAGGCTCGCCGTGGCCGACGGTACTGACCGGGAATTGCGTGCCCGGACCGCTCTCCTCGGCCCGCACGTGCGCTGGGTGAGCGAAGCAGACGTGGAGCGCGACACACGCTGGTCGGCGGCACTCGGCCTGACCGGACCGCACAACGAGCGCAACGCGGCGGTGGCCCGCGCCGTGCTCGAGGGCCTCGGCATCCCGGACGCGTACGACGACGAACGGTTGGCCGCAGTTGCGGCCGGCTTCGACGGGCTGCCCAGCCGCTGCCGTTCGCTGGGGTCGGTCGGAGCGGTCGAGTTCATCGACGACGGACTGTCGACCAACGTGCTGCCGGCCCAGGCGGCTCTCCACGCCTTCGCCACACGACCTGTCGCACTCCTCGTGGGCGGGCACGACCGCAAGCTCGACTATGCGCCACTCGGCCGGACCATTGCGGAGCGCACCGCGCCGACACTCGTCGTGACGATGCCGGACAACGGGCCTCGGATTGGGCAGGCGATACGCGATGTCACCGGCGCGCAAGTCGAGGTGCGCGACGCCGCCGACCTCGACGCAGCGGTCGAGAGCGCCTTCGGCTGGGCCCCGGCCGGCGGCGTGGTGCTGCTCTCGCCGGCGGCGCCGAGCTTCGGACGCTTCAGCGACTATCGGGAACGGTCTGCTGCGTTCGCGGCGGCCGCGGGTCGCCTGGGGACGCTCAGCTGAGCGTCGTCAGCAGGGTGCGCCGGCGGGTGCCAGCTCTTCACGCTCGCTGAGGAAGAGCCACCACGAATCGGCCGACACCGTGGCGGCCGCCTGCACGACATCGGGGTCCGCCGCCAGCGCCGCCAGGGCTTCCATCGACCATCCGGCGTGCTCCACCTCCTGGGTGCGGTGCACATCCCAGAAGCGGGTTCCCTCTTCGTCGAAGCCGTAGTGCTGGCGGAGCCCGTCGCCCTTGGATGCGGCGATGTCGGCGGCCTGCACCTCGTAGGCGGCCACCATGGCCAGCGCGGCCACGGGGTCGGTGGCAGCCGTCGTCCGCACGACCGAGAGCAGGGCCGCTGTCGACGGCGTGGCCGGCGCGTTCGGCGTGGCGCCTGTGGCCCCCGCGAAGCTCTCGAAGAGCTGCGTATGGGGCTCCGGCGAGCCGAGCTCGTCGGCCAGGTTCGCCTCCACGAGCTCACGAGCGCGTCCCGGTGGCAACGCGGCGGCGATGGCCGCCAGCGTCACGGGGAGCTCCCGCTCAATGTGGCGGTATTGCTCGGCATAGGCAGCCAGCTCGCCCTCGGTGAGGGTCCCGGCTTCCCAGCGACGGTAAAAGGGGTGTGTAAGCAAGTGACGCCCGACAATCGCCTCCGCAAGCACCTCGTGCATCGGTTGCGTGTGCATCGGTTGACCTTATCCTCTCCCCGGCCGCCGTCAACTGGCCGAGCAATGGTCCCGCAGCGGCCACAATCGCGGCGTGCTCACCCTGGTGTGGTTCATTGTGGGTGGGCTCGTCGGGTGGGGCGCGGCCCAAGGGGGGCCGGCGGTGCAGCGGGCCTGGCCCGTCTTCCTCCGCGTCCAGATCCTGGCGACGTCGGCGACACTCTCGCTGGTGGCGGCGTGGCGGCTGACCTCGGTCGGCCAGCTGCTCGGCCCGCTGGCGCTGTCCGCCGGGATGTGGCTCCTGCTCGGGGCGACGCTGGTCTCGCGCGGCGAGCGGAGCGCCGGCCAGAGCTCACTCGAAGCCTGGGCCGTGACGCCCAACGCCAGCTTCTGGGTCGTCCCGACGGCGGCGGCGTTCGCCGGATCGGCCGGGACCATGATCGCCGTCCTGGCCAACCTCATCACGACCGCCTGGAACGCCGTGGCGGTCCATCTGATGCGACGCGACGCCCCGTTCCCCCAGCGCCGCGCCACGACCTGGGTCGACCAGTCCCCCGTCCTGGCCTCCCTCGTAGGACTCCTGCTCCACCTCTGTGGCGCGGCCCCGCCCTGGACGTCCGACGTGCTCACCCTGGCCGGTCCCCTCCTGGCGTTCTCGGGCGCCGCCTTGTTCTCCGGGTCGGTCATACATCCACACAACCTGGCCGTGCCCCGGACCGCGCACGCCGTGCGCCGGTGGGGATGGTTGACCATGGTGCGCATCGCCTACTACGCGCTGGTCGCGGCCGCGGCGTCGCTGGCCGGGTCGACGGCGCTGGCGGTGGTGGCCGTCCTCACGGCATTCAGCGCGCCGTCGTTCCAGCCCATTCAACTCTCGGTGCTCTACGGCTATCGGTCCGAAGTGGTCGTGGCCGCAGTGCGCTGGGGCTGGATCCTCGCACCCTTCGGTCTCGTCGGAGCCGCCCTCGTGCGCTAGCTCAGCTCGGCGTCCCTGGCGGCCGACCGGCGCGTGCGCAGATTCCGGTTCTTGATGCGATTGCCGCACACCGCCATGTCGCACCAGGCGCCGCGGCCGGCGTGTGAACGGTCATAGAAAGCCCAGTGGCAGTCCGGATTGCGGCATGCCTTCAGTCGATCCCACGAGCCGTCCCTCTGCGCGTCGCGGATGATGACCAGCAGGGCGGCGACCAGAGACGACAGGCCCTCGTCGCCGGGGGGCAGCAGGTCGACTGTCCCGTCGTCGAGAACGGCGGGGCGCAGGCGCACATCGTCGGCGAGGGCGCGGAGCGTGGTCAGCGCGCCGGCATCCTGCTCGGATCCGCCACTCTTGTCGACGAGGAGGGCGCGGATGTCCTCACGGATCTCACGCAGCGCCGCCAGGTCGACGTCGGCACCACGCAGGAACCCGGCCTCCTCGAGCCACTCCGGCGGCCCGGTACCGCCATCCGCCAGCAGGTCCACCCCGGAGTCGCCCTCCCAGGTGTTCACGAAGGACTGCACGAGCAGCAGCGGCATCGGGGCCGGCTTCGTCTCGTACTCGGGCCCCCAGGTTGTCGCAAACACTCGTTCATCCTAGTGACCGTGACCCCTCAAGCCACTTGACCGGTCTTTGCATGACGTACATAATGGTTTTAATGGTCACGAGGAACCACTGACGTGGCACCGATGACGGTGGTGCTGGACGAGGGCGCCGGGCTCGGCCTCCGACGGGTCCGCTGGCGCGACCGCCTCGCCGTCCGTGCACGGGCAGCCGCCCTCGACGACCGGTTGGCGGCCGGCGTGTCGCCCGAATCGAGCGTCGGGCTCGCCCTCCACGCGACGCGCCTCTGCCAGCCCTCCCAACGCCGGGTGCTGGCCCGGAGCCTGACGCGGGTGGTCGCCACCGCAGATGCACCGGCAACGCGACGCCTCGGAGCGCCCGTGTGCCGCGCTGCCGTGCAGCAGGCCCGGGCCGAGCTGGCCGCGGTGGCCGGAAGGCTCACGGCATCCGGGCCTGTCGACGTGCGCGGCGTGGCCCGCGTGCGGAGCCTGCTGGCCGACGGCACGGGTCCTCTCTATCAATCGGCCCCGGCTGCATCCCTCCGCCGCGAGCTGGCAGAGGTCCTGGCGGCCCTCGATCCGATCAGCTAGAGCAGGGACGAGGCCGCCGCCTCAGCGACCGCGAAGGATGCGGTCGAGCTGGACGATCGTGAGCGAGTCGTGTGCCGGCGCCGCGTGCCCGGGACGCAGGCCGTCGAGGAGGAGCTCCAAGAAGCGCAGTGACGGCTTGGAGGACCTCGTGTCGCACACGTCGGCGATGGAGCGAACCGCCATGAGCACCACCACGATGTCGGCCACCTCGATGTCGGGTCGGACGGATCCCGCACGCTGGCTCCCGTTCAGGATCTCCTGCAGCAGGGGGGCCGTCTGGCCGAGCCCGGTGTCCCCGGTCCGCCAGGGGGGTGCCGAGATCGTGGCCCGCCAGCAACTCGGCACGGCGATGCAGCGCCGCACGAAGGCGAAGACCCCTTCCTCGGGGGCCACGTCGGCGAGGATCGCCTCGGCGATCTGCCGCTTGCGCTCGTGCGCGGCCTCCACGACCGCGTTGAGAAGGTCGGCCTTGTTCGGGAAGCGGCGGTAGAGGGTGCCGACCCCGACGTCGGCCCGCATGGCGATCTCCTCCATCGACGCCTCGTACCCGTGCTCGGCGAAGACGTCGCGGGCAGCGACCAGAATGCGGCTGAGGTTGACCTCGGCGTCCTTCCGGAGCGGCCGCTGCTCAACGATGCCGGTCGCGGCCCGAGGTCCCGCGCTCTTCGTCATGCCAGATCCTCCGGCCCGAACGCCATGGCGCCCACGATGACCTCGGCCTCCGCGGTGAGCGCCGGGTGCGTCTCCCGCTCGACGATGGAGGCCGTCGTCCTCTTCGGGATCGCGAGCGCGGCCAGCGCGGCGACGACCAGCGCCAGTCCGCTCACGGCGAAAGCCAGCAAGTAGCCGTTCTCCTTGGGGAAGCCGTCGGGCAACAGGCCGCTCACGACGAGGCTGGTGGCGATGCCGCTCCCGAGGGCGGCACCGATGTTCCGGATGTTGGTGTTCATCCCCGTCGCCACGCCGGTCTGCTCAGCCGGCACCGCCTCGATGATCAGATTCGCCATGCTGGCGAAGCCCAGGGCGATCCCCACCCCGAGGAGCCCCGTGGCGAAGTAGATCGACCACTGATCGGTGTGGTTCAGGATCAAGAGGAGATAGCTCGAGCCGGTGATGAGCGACCCGACGATCAGCACCATCTTCGAGCCGAACGCCTTCGAGAGCCTGCCGGTCATCGGGGCGAAGATCACCATGGCGGCCGCAAACGGTGCCAGGTAGAGACCTGACTGCGTCACCGACGCCCCGAACCCGTAGCCGGAATGGGTCGGGGTCTCCGTGAACTGCGGCAGCGTCACGAACATGGCGAACATCCCGAATCCGAAGAGCAGCGCGGCCAGATTGGTGCTCCAGACGGCGGGGATGCGCATCATCTTCATGTCCACCAATGGCGAGTGGGAGCGGTTCTCCACTGCCACCCAGATGACGAGCAGGACCCCGGTGGCCACGAGCAATCCGATGACAGAGGCGTTGGCCCAGCCCCACATCGGTGCGTAGGAGATGGCCATCAGGCCCGTCACGAGCCACGCCGACATCAGACCCGCCCCCAGCCAGTTGATCCGGCCCGGAGCCCGCACCGGGGACTCGGGCACGAACAGGTAGGTGGCGACCGTGGCGACGGCCGACATGATCATCGGGATCCAGAACAGCCAGTGGTAGTTCAGATGCACCAAAATCGGTCCGGCCAGAACGATCCCGGCACCTGCACCCGCTCCCAGGATGGCCGACATGACGCCGATGGCGCCCGCCACGCGCTCGGCCGGGAACTCGTCGCGGATGATCCCGAAGGCGAGCGGGAACACAGCCCCACCCGTGCCCTGAATCACCCGCCCGACGAGCATCACCGGCAGGCTGGTGGCAAGCGCGCTGAGCAACGATCCGACCGTGAGCGCGATCAGGACGGCGACGATGATCTTCTCCTTGCCGAGCATGTCCCCCACCCTCCCGAGGATGGGTGTGGCGATGGCGGCACTCAACAGATACGCCGTCAGGAGCCAGCTCGCCCCGCTCTCCGTCGTATGCAGCGTCTGTTCCAGTTGCGGGATGGCCGGAATAATCAGCGACTGCAGCAGGGCGAAGGCGAGCGCGGCCGTCCCGAGGACGGCAAAGGTGAGCGCGTAGTTCGTGGTCCGTTTCGCCATACAGATCCGATCGCCAGGGCGGAATCCCTTGTTCCGTTTAGGCTAACATAAGCGGAAGGCAGTATTCCGGAAGCGCCCGCGGGAGTGGCGACGTCACCAGGAGGCGGCATCCAACACAGCAGAGAATCTGTCGGCCCGTCGGCCCGAGCAGCGGGGCCGGCGTGACGTCGGCTCCCATGGTGACCGGTCACGCCCATGCCAACGAAAGTCACCAGTGGACGGCGCTGTTCATCACCACGCTGGGCATGCTCATGGCGACGATCGACGCCTCCATCGTCCTCATCGCGCTCCCGGACATCTTCCGCGGCATCCATCTCGACCCCCTCCTGCCCTCCAACACGTTCTTCCTGCTCTGGATGATCCTGGGGTTCCTCATCGTGACCAGCGTGCTGGTGGTCAGCTTCGGCCGGCTGGGCGACCTCTACGGCCGGGTGCGCATGTACAACCTCGGCTTCGCCGTCTTCACGTTCTTTTCGCTCCTCTTGAGCATCACCTGGTTCACCGGGACCGCGGCCGGCATCTGGCTGATCACGATGCGCATCTTCCAGGGGGTCGGCGCCGC